>NZ_AHCF03000003.1:1200000-1542500 GCF_000238275.3 Pseudoalteromonas undina | reverse complement strand
ACAAGAAATTCAATGGCAGCGCGAATGTTTTCAAAATGCGCAAAAACATTTAGCTGAAAAAGGCATTATGCCTAAAACCTTGCTTGAAAAAGAAAGCCGTTTTTTAGCGCCTTTATGCGCGCTTTGGAAATTTAAAGCGCAAAACGGTAAAAGCTACTGGGTGATCACCGGTCGTTTACCAACAGATCACGCTGAAGCGTCTGCAGCAAAAGATGCACGTGATGCCATGCGTTATTTTTCATTGCAGTGGCAGTTAAAGGCCGACCAAATTATTACAGCGGGTGCACGAGATAAAACCCAAGCCGACTTTGCAAACTTACTGATTAACCGTGCTCATGGCTTATATGAAATGCATGAAAATGAGCAGCTTTGGGCAAAAGAACCAGCTTAAAATAAGCGTAATTAGCTTTTAAAAAAACCTAACTTAGTTACCTAAGTTAGGTTTTTTTTCAGCTATGCCGTCAAAAGAATATTAATACGCGCTATCTACTCGCACCGTGTTATTAGTTAAGTAAATAAGGCGAACATTATCCCCTTGGTGAAAACGCATAGCGGGATCGTTGTCTTGTACCACCATAAATTGCTCACCACTTTCTACTTGTATCAGTAATTCAACGAGCTGTGTGTTTTCATAGCGCTGTGTTTGCTGCTGATTATGAGCAACGTTACCACCAATCACCGATCCTAAAATAGTCGCTACAGTACGACCACTGCCGCCGCCAAACTGGTTACCAATAACACCGCCTAGTAAGGCACCGCCAAAGGTTTTCCAGCCGTTACTTTTGTCTTGTACTAGTTGTTGCTCAGTAATAGTGCGCACCGACTTTACTTTACCAAATAGTACTTGCTGTACAGGAACGGCTTTATTTCGTTCGTACTTGGCAAACGTTGGGGCACTTACTACTAATAAAGCGCATAAAATTAAGCTAAGCGTTTTCATAATTCGCTCCTGTTATTACCAACCAAACGTTGATTTTTCACGCGTCTTACGAATTTCAGTTTCGTCAGCCCATTCAACAAGACCGCTTTGCATATCCATTAAACGCATTGTAAATTTGTAGTACACATCGGCTTTATCTGCATTAGATTTAACAATGCTTGATAGGTTACCGTACAGCATATATTGCGCACCAATTTGCTTACCAAAAGCCACCGCAGTACTTGGGTTGACTAAGGCGTCTTCGTTTTGAAATGTAATTTGCTCACGAACCGCCTCTACACGGGTCATATCAACAAATCTAAATTTGCCGCTACGCAGTAATTGAGTAGAGATTGAGTCGGTGATTGATTCTGTATCTATGTGTTCACTGGTTTTATTTTTAATACGCTCTACAAATACCACAGGGCGTGTATTGGCGGTCATAGTACCAACCACAGGCGAACTAAGCAGAGAGTCGGTCATTTGCGAGGCAACTTTTTGTAAGTCAGTAGAGCCAAAGTTTATATCTGTGGTTTCTACGGCTTGGGCATCACCATAGCTGACAACAGCTTTGTTGGCACAGCCTGCAAGTGTCAGTGCCGCTAAGCCTAAAATTGCATAACTAGACAGTGATTTAAATTGTTTATTGATCATCATGATTTCCTTTAATCTTTAAATTCTTGTGCGTCGGTTGAAACTTCTCTTACAGCTAATGAGAAGGTAACGGCATTAGAGCTAGGTGCTAGTCCTGCAAGCTGAGTTTTAGCAAAGCCAAATAATGTTAGGGCTTGCCACGGTGAGTGGTTGCCTTTAATAACAAAGCCATCTTTATCAAACCAGTTAAATTGATACTGTAAGTATTGCGATTTTTTATAGGTACTCGCTAAAGTAACTACCACGTCGGTAAGGTTATTTGTTTGACGCGTTTTTACATCACTTATTAAAAGCTTTTTAGCTAATTGTGGATTATTAACATTGAGCTGCTCTTTGTAAGCGTTGGCAGTTTGCTCAACCCCAATACCTGAGGTTACAGGTCGGCTGCTACACGCGCTGAGCATAATTAACGCAATAACGGGAAGTATGTATTTCATGATGGCTCCTAAAGTTGCACTACATGGGAGTTAAAATAGTTATTAACAGAGGTTAGGTAGATTAACGTTAACCCTTGCTTACTAACGGTAAAATTTATTGGCGGTTGCGAGCCAACGTTTAGAGTATGTTCGCCTGCTTTTACGGCGCTGCGGGCAAGGCTGATCTGATTAGGCAGGGTAAGCCAACTACGCGTATCTGCTTGCTCAGATGCAAGATTATACAAATTTGCCAAAATGTTCCCCACATCACCGGCACTGCGCGCAAGCTCTGCACGCATTTTTTCTTTAGCGACAAGACGTAATATTTGCCTTGAAACACGCCCAGCTACTTGCTGCTCTAACGTTTTAGCGGCCAGTGCCTCTAAATGCACTAACGGACTTAATGCTAATACTTGGTTATTAACTTTTATATTATTCACGGCGCTGCTGTAGGCGTTATTTATATAAACGGGCATTGCTAAGCTATAAAAGCGGGCATCCCCCTGCGAAGTATAAATAGGCAATCGCAATTTAAACTCGTGCTGTTTTGGTATTAGGCCTTGTTCAAATAATATAACCACTTCGCCTTGATTTTTATCTATGGTGTTTACTTCACCAAACTGTCGCTTAAATTGTTTGTAGTCATCCGCAAAGCCTTGCTGCTTAGCAAGGCGCAATATATCTTGCTGTAAATACTGATTATTAGGTTGTATTTCGAGTGCTTTTTTATAGTCTATGTAGGCATCATCGCCTTGCTTTGCCGTTTCATATAACAACCCTGATAAGTAAAACGTGTACGCATTTTGAAAGCCATTTTTTACCGAGCGAGTTAAATTATCCATGCCTGGATAGTGTTGCTGTGCTTGAGCAACGGCATTATCAAACTCGCTTTGATTATCGAGTAGTGCATCAACTTGTACTTTATTGGCACGGCGTATTTCAACTAACGCGCTCTCAATATCGCGTTTATAAACATAATTAAGTGCTTTGTAGCTATGCAACATACTCATTTCGTAGGCTGGTGGGATATAACCTATTGCTGAATCGTTAGTTAACAGCGCATTACTTTGTTCAAGCCCTGCACTTACTTGTATTTTGGCTGCTTGGCGCTTTGCTTGCATCTGTTGGTAGACAGTTTCAAAATATGTTTGCGAACTATCTGGATTATTAGCTAAATCAGCAATACGCCCTTGCTCTAATTGGTTCAGTAAATAATTACTGTGGGCTTTACTGTTGGTTTTTATAAGGGTGCGTGCATTTTCAATATTATTATTGCTAATAGCTTGCCTAACAGGGGTGGTGTTTGTGGCATAATCATTAAACAAGTCGTTAAAGCCAATAGTGCTGCAACCACTTACAATAAAGCAAAAACTGAAAATTAAAATGTGACGCACACGCACTCCTTTTATCTATTTTATAAGGTTAACACATGGCTTATAAATGTAGGTGTGAAAGATTGTAAAAAAGCGTAGTGTATAAACATTGAAGCTTTATCATTAAAAAATAACCATATTAACGTTTACAACAATGGACGCTAATTTAATCTGTATATAAATACGGTATATATTTATCAACACGTTAGGAATTTATTTGAAAGCCACTCTGTTTACTATTATCGCGTTAGTTGCCTTTGCTGCCAATTCGTTATTGTGTCGCTTAGCATTAGCTCAAGGTTATATTGATGCGTGGAATTTCACTGTTATACGGCTTCTCAGCGGGGCAGTGTGTTTGGCTATTATTATGCTGCTCTATACAAAGCAATTAAATAAAAAAGCACAATTAAGTAGCTCCGTTATTAACGATATCGGAAGCTGGCGAAGCAGTGTGAGCTTGCTGATATATGCGCTGTGTTTTTCTATAGCTTATATAGAGCTAGATACCGGTATGGGCGCGCTTATTTTATTCTCCGCGGTGCAATTTACCATGATCGGCTGGGGCATCTATAAGCAAGAGCGCTTAACCGCTGTGCAATGGCTTGCATTTATTGTGGCGTTTGTGGCTTTTGTTTATTTAATGCTGCCTTCGCAAACAGCGCCACCGGTAATGGCGGCAGTATTAATGAGCATAAGTGGCGTGGCATGGGGAATATACAGTATTAGAGGCAAAGCGTGTGTGTCACCACTTAGGGCCACCACTTATAACTTTATTCGCAGCTTATTAGTGCTACCTATTTTAATTGTGGTGGGTATGAGCCAGCTTAAAAATGTACGTATGGAAGGGGTGTTACTTGCAATAGCCTCAGGTGCCATCGCATCAGGCGTAGGTTATAGTATTTGGTATGTGGCTATGCCTTTATTAAAAAGCACGCATGCAGCTATAGTGCAGTTATGCGTGCCCGTTTTGGCAGCTATTGCAGGAGCGGTGTTTTTATCAGAAACCTTAACTGTGCAATTTATGCTCCCCAGCAGTATCATTTTACTGGCTGTATTGGTTTTTACGTTAAATAAAAAAACTAACACCGCTTAGCAGGTGGGCTCACATTAAGCACAAAGCGTTCATATAAAGCAGGTAAGTGGGTTAAAATAGCGTCTTTACCTAATAAATCACTTTCTTTAATGCAGTTATGTAATACCTCAACTGACAGGTGCCTCATAAGCTGCTCTGATTGCGCAATGTGGCTAATATGCCAAAGTTCTGGGGCAACACCGCCTAAATCATGCTGATAAGGCCGATAAAATCCAAATTCTGCTAGGTGGGTGTCTAGCCATTGACTCAGTTCGGCAAAAGGTCCGCCATGCTGATATTCATCGGGGGTTAGTTGCAACTCATAATCGTTACTCACTGCGCGTTTATCAAAAATATCTAAGTCAGTGCCTAAATGATGGCGACTTGCCCCTGGCAGTGCAGAGTACAGCATTATGGCGGTACATTTTTCAATATCACTCAGTGAATTTAGTTCAACGGCTTGTTGCGCTTTATTTAACACCACGCGCTTATTTGAAAATTTAGCATTCCAAATAGCCGATTGACGATTAAAATCCCGAAAGCTTGATGCAATACATAAATCAAAGCCAGCGGATGCGGCCGCTGATTGCAGTGCAACAAAGTCGTTGACAATATTGGTATGCAAAAAATGGTTTTGTATGGCGACTAGGTGTGCATCACTTTGTCCGGTGATGCATTGTATGAGTTCTTTATTTGCAGTCATTAAGTTAACAGTCGTTCTAATATTTGTTCATAAATATCGGCCAGCGCGATCAGGTCATCTGTGCTAACACACTCATCAACTTTATGAATTGTGGCGTTACGTGGCCCCAGCTCGATTACTTTAGCGCCGGTTTGAGCAATAAAGCGGCCATCTGATGTCCCACCTGTTGTTTCTAAATTAGTGGTTAAGCCAGTTACTGATTTAATTGCAGCGACGGTAGCATCAACTAACGGACCGTGATCGGTTAAAAACGGTAGGCCATTTACAATCCAATTTAGTTCGTAATTCAAATTGTGTTTTTGTAAAATCGCGTTCACTTTTTGTTGCAGCTGCTGATGAGTAACTTCGGTGCTAAACCTAAAGTTAAATTGTACTTCAAGCTCACCGGGTATCACATTACCGGCACCTGTGCCGCCATTAATGTTAGAGATTTGAAAGCTGGTGGCAGGAAAGAAGTCGTTACCCATATCCCACACAGTTTGGCTTAATTCGGTTAAAGCTGGCGTGGATAAATGAATTGGGTTTTGCGCTAAGTGTGGGTAAGCCACATGCCCTTGTACACCGGCTATAGTTAAAAAACCAGTTAGAGAACCACGACGACCATTTTTAACCACATCACCGAGTACATCGCGCGATGAAGGCTCACCAACAAGACACATATCAATTTTTTCACCGCGCTCTTCTAAAGTATCTATTACGCGGGTAGTGCCATTGATAAAAGGGCCTTCTTCATCTGAGGTAATTAAAAACGAGATAGAGCCTTTATGATCTGGGTGCTTAGATACAAAGCGCTCTGTGGCTACAACCATAGCTGCCAGTGAGCCTTTCATGTCGGCTGCGCCACGCCCATGCAATAAACCGTCTTCAATTAGGCCTGCAAAAGGCGGGTGCTGCCAATTTTTTTCAGGCCCTGTGGGCACCACATCGGTATGACCGGCAAAACAAAAGTGTGGTGATTGCGTGCCTTTTCGTGCCCAAGTATTGAGCGTGTCAGTAAAAAAGAGCGATTCGATGTCAAAGCCAATTGCACTTAGACGCTCATTCATCATGTGTTGGCAGCCTGCATCTTCAGGGGTAACCGACTCTCGCTGAATTAAGGCTTGGGCTAGGGTAATTACTGGATGGGTCATTATTTAAAGATCTCATCGTATTGTGCTGTTTTAAAGCCTAAGTGATATTGCCCATCATTAATAAGAACAGGGCGTTTAATCATTGCAGGTTGTTCAACCAATATATCGATAGCAGTTTGCTTAGTTAAGCTTTGCTTTTGCTCATCCGACAGCGCTCTGTATGTTGTGCCACGTTTATTAACAAGTTGTTCCCAGTCAATATGCTCTGCAAAATCGCTAACCATATTATGATTAACGCCATCTTTACGATAGTCATGGAAAGTGAACGCGATGTCATTATCGCTTAGGTATTTTTTTGCTTTTTTGATTGTGTCGCAGTTGCTAATGCCATAGAGAGTGATCATAAACCTACTTCTTTTTGATAATAGTTAATAAGGTATCTACACCAGCATTGACCTGCGGGTGAGAATAATGAAAAGTGCCTAAGTCGTGGCCATTGAGTATGATAAGGCTAGCTAAAATAGGCGCATCGAGTTCACGCAAATCAAAGTAAGCGAGGCGCTGTCCTTTGGTTATTTTGCTGCCATTAAGCTGAGCAATATGAGTATGCGTGAGAGTTTGAGAATCAGGTACGGCTAAGTTTATTAATACTTTTAAGCCATTTTTAGCTTTTAGAATAAATTCGCACCCGCCGCTTTTAACTTGCAATAAAGTGCCATTAAATGGCGCTAACACTTTATGGCTGGTTAAGCTGACAATAATCCCTGGCCCCAAAGTTCCAAAGCGGAAAAAAGCTTCAGGATGCGCGTCCATCTGCATAACTTTGCCACTGAATGGGCTAGTTATTTGTATCGCGCTTCGGCCAATTTTATTTTTAGTTAAATAGCTAACGTCTTCAGATTTCATTATTAATTAAGTTACCACATTGTAGCCATCGGCTCTAAGAGCAGCCATCGCTTTGTTGACTGTTTGCTTTTTTACTAAGATATAGTCGGTGTCATAGGTTGAAATTGAAAAAATTGACACGCCAGCTCTTGCTAATACTCCTGAAATATTTGCCATAATACCGGTTAACGAAAATCCTAATGGGCCAATTACTTCTAATGCTTGCCAATTCGATTCTGTATCTTGGCTATCAATTATAAAGTCATCAGGGCAAACGACCGAGAGTTCATCGTGCGTTTTTGAAATAAAAAATAATGGTTGCTTTAACAGGGCAGGAGGGATGTCGGCATCAAGCGCTAAACTATGAATTGATAAAACAGTGCTGTGTAATTGTAGTGTTTGTTTTGACATAAAACCCATCCATAGCAGCAAGATAATAGCTTTATAGTATAGAGTATTGAATCTAAGTTAAAGGCCCAAACTGAGCCGTTGTTAAAGTTTTTATTAATTAAAAAATAATTGTCCACAATTTCTGTGGATAAGCTTGGGGGTTGTAAGGTATAAATAGCCTAACCTATTAATAAGTAATTAAAAAATGGCTAGGCTATAAAAAGGACATGTTAGTTAAAGGGGTTAATTAAGTGCCTCAGCTTGCGCTGCTTGAATGGCAGTTAAAGCAATGGTATACACTATGTCGTCAACTAATGCGCCACGGCTTAAGTCGTTAACTGGTTTACGCATCCCTTGCAGCATCGGACCGATACTGATCAAATCAGCGCTTCGTTGTACCGCTTTATAGGTGGTGTTGCCAGTATTTAAATCAGGGAATATAAACACCGTTGCTTTACCTGCAACAGGGCTGTTAGGTGCTTTTTTAATCGCTACACTTTCCATAATCGCCGCATCGTACTGTAGTGGCCCGTCTATAATTAGATCAGGGCGCTTTTGCTGGGCCAGTTTAGTTGCCGCTCGCACTTTTTCTACATCAGCCCCACTGCCTGAGTCACCGGTGCTGTAACTTATCATGGCTACGCGAGGTTCAATACCAAATGCTGCTGCTGAGTCGGCAGATTGAATTGCAATGTCAGCTAGTTGTTCGGCATTAGGATCGGGATTAATAGCGCAATCACCATAAACCAAAACCTGATCAGGCAATAGCATAAAGAATACAGAAGACACTAATGATGAACCTGGCGCGGTTTTAATTAACTGTAACGGTGGGCGAATGGTATTGGCAGTGGTGTTTACCGCACCCGATACCAGGCCATCGACTTTACCTTGCTCTAGCATCATAGTGCCAAGTACGACGTGATCTTGAAGTTGCTCTTGGGCGACTACTTCGGTAAGACCTTTATTTTTACGAATTTCCACCATAGGTGCTACGTAATCATTTATGATACTGCTTGGCTCAATTACAGTTACATGCTCGTTAAGCTCAATGCCTTGTTGCTCGGCTATACGCAATATTTCATCACGGTCACCCAATAAAATTGTTTTAGCAATGCCCCGCTGGCCACAAATAGCGGCTGCTTTAATGGTTCTAGGTTCGTTACCCTCAGGCAGTACAATTGTTTTTTCGGCTTTACGAGCTTTTTCAGTCAATAAATACCTAAAGGCAGGAGGGGATAGTTTTCGGGTTTTCCCCACACTTTTAGCTAAGCTATCTAACCAATCAGAATCTATATACTCTGCGTTATGATCTTTTACCTTTTCAATGCGCTGTTCATCATCGCTTGGCACTTCTAGGTTAAAGTTATGCAGTAATAACGAGGTGCGCCAAGTGTCCCCTTCGGTTGCTAAAATAGGCAGCCCTGTTTGCATGGCTTGTTCGCACAGCGCCATGATGCGCGGCTCAGGCTCAAAGCCACCGGTGAGCAAAATAGCGCCTAGTTTAGTACCATTCATGGCAGACAAGCAGGCTGCAACCAATATATCTGAACGATCGCCTGGGGTGACCAATAACGCACCTGGGGTAAAATAATTTAGAATATTTGATACCGTGCGGGCGCAAAAAGTAATGCGTCTTAGTCGACGATGTACCATGTCACCTTCGTTAATAATAGTGGCTTTTAAATAGGCACTTAAATCTTTAACGCGCGGCGCTACGAGCTCAAAATCCCACGGAATGGCACCAAGTAACATAAAAGGATTTTTTCTAAAAATAGGTAAAGAGGCCAGGCGGTTAAGCTCGTTATCAAGCGCTTCTGGCTTGTAAGTATCGACTAAATCAGCGCGAGCGCGACCTTCTTCATCTAGAGGGGCATTTACTTTATTGAAAATACAACCCAGCACACGAGGGTGATCTATGCCACCGTAATTTCCAGCAGCAATTTCAAGGCGATCTTCAATTTGGGTAATACTGTAATTCCCAGGGGTAAGCACAAATACAATATCGGCCCCTAAGGTTTGTGCAATTTCACGGTTTATGCGCCCCGCATAAGGTTGGCGTCGAGTAGGCACCATTCCTTCTATTATGGCCACTTCGTCATCGTTGATCTTACTTTGAAAACGCTCAACAATTTCCTCTAATAAGTCATCACCTTTACCATCACCAATCATTTGTTCTGCGTAATCGAGCGCAAACGGTGTTGGCGGCTTAATTGGTGAGCCTTGAGTGACAATTTGGGTCGATTTTTCAGGGCCTGTTTCACCTGCACGCGGCTGGGCGATAGGTTTGAAAAAATTAACCTTAACCGTCTTTTGTTCCAGCGCTCTTACTAAACCAACTGATACTGAGGTTAAACCTACCCCTGTAGAGATAGGAACCAACATAATACGACGAGCCATATTATAACTCCTTGGTGATGTTTGCGGCGTCGAGTGCAATAACCCATTCTTCGTTGGTAGGCATAACCACCGCTTTGCTTGTTGAATTTGCAGCGCTAATTAATCCAGCTTGGCCAAACCTTGCATCAAGGTTTGCTTGAGGGTCTAAATTGATACCTAAAAAGGCTAACTGTGTAAGTACTTTTTCGCGAATAATATCGGAATTCTCGCCAATCCCACCGGTAAAAATAAGCGCATCTAATTTTTGCAGCGGTACCATGTAGGCGGCTATTTGTTTTGCTAAGCGGTAGCAAAACATATTAAGTGCCAGCATGGCTTGCGAGTTGCCAGCAATGGCAGCCTCTTCAATAGTACGGCAATCGTTTGATAGCTCGCTTATTCCTAATAAGCCACTTTTTTGATTTAGCAGGTCATCAATTTGCTGTGCGGTGTAATCAAGTTGGGTCGTTAAAAAGTTAAATAGCCCTGGGTCAATGTCACCACAACGAGTACCCATAACAAGTCCTTCAAGCGGGGTTAAGCCCATGCTGGTATCGACACTTTTACCATTTTTGATCGCACACACAGAGCAGCCATTGCCTAAGTGGGCGCTAATAAAGTTACTTTCTTCAACAGGTAAAGACAACATTTTAGCGGTTTGACCTGCTACATAAAAATGGCTAGTGCCATGAAATCCATAGCGTCTAACCCCAAAGTCTTTATATAGCTGATAAGGAAGGGCATATAGATAAGCAACCTCATCCATAGTTTGATGAAATGCAGTATCAAACACAGCTATTTGTGGTAAATCTTTAAATGATGCTTGTGCTGATGAAATACCTAGTAAATTAGCGTGACCATGTAAAGGGGCCAGTGTGGCTGCTTGAGTAATACCTGCAATGACGTTTTCGTCAATTAAAACTGATTGGGTAAAGTGCTCGCCGCCATGTACAACACGATGACCCACTGCCACTAATTGCTCGTCGAGGTTGTGATCTTTTATCAAATCAACCAGCGTATCAATCGCATGGGCATGTGCCTGGTTAGCAGCAAGCTTAATAGTGGTTTTTTCTCCCTTAAACTTATATTTAATTGAGGGAGCATCATCACCTAGGCGCTCAGCTAAACCTGATATGATGTCGTTTCCTGTGTTTGCATCAATAATCGCAAACTTTAGACTTGAGCTTCCACAATTGAGTACCAAAACGTGGTTTGGATTATTTGGGAGTGTTGGCATAGATTCATTTTCCATTTAAGTATTAATCAGTACACTTGGTTGATGTATAAGCCTTTGTGGCTTAAATAAGTGTAGACTAAAGTGTAGTAGACTTTATTAAAAGGGCTTTGTGAAATTCTTTCGATAATTTATGCTTTTTGTGAGTTTTACTAATGAAATTGAGCATTTTTACCGATAAAGTGAAAGCAGCTATAATTGTGTTACACTTTTATAAGTATTACGTTTGTTGAAGTGTTACAAACCGTGACTATGAGGATTTATTAATGCAAAAAAGTGTGATGTCGCAAGTTCAATTAGGGCGTTCTTATGCTAAAACATGGCCAATGCGAAAAGAGGTTGCGCCATTATTTGCAGAATTTAAGGTGATCAGAGCCACAGAGCTTGCGATTACAGTTATGCCAATATTAGCCATGCTGACCCTGTTTTTTCAGATTAATTATTTAGGCTCGGGTTTTCTGCCCCAAGCGATTGCCAGTAGTCTGTTTTTTATTTCTTTGCCATTACAAGGGCTTTTATGGTTAGGTAAACGTGCGCAAACCGAATTAGAGCCTGCTATGCAGCAATGGTATAACGAGTTATTTGCAAAAATGGTTGCTAACGGTTACGACGCGCAAATGGGAAAAAACAAGCCCCGCTATTTGGAGCTTGCCGAATTACTAAAAGATATGTTCGATAAAATGGATAAAACGTTTACTAAAGAGCAGTTTTAGTAAATTGCGTAATGTAAAATGACAATGTGACGCTATGCTGTTGTTTTTGCTCAAGTGCTTGCCAATGTTCTGGTCTAAACTTCCACGCAAATGGCGTCATCATAATTAAGTTCTTAACATCGTTAAATGTAAGCGACACCTGCTCTGTTATTAATTGTTGCGATGTATTTTCAAAGCCCGCAGGTGCTGCTATTTGTGTGTGCTCGTTTACGTTGCTATAAATATAATCTTTTAGTTCTTTCAAATGAGTTGGGCCTGGGCTTGCCACAATTAAGCAACCATTATCTTTGACCAGACGTGCAAGTTCACTGTCAAATAAAGGCGCAAATACACTAACCAAAACGTCAGCAAGCTGATCATCAAAAGGCGCTTGGCTAATTGAAGCAACACTAAAATGGCATTGCTTGTAACGTTTTGCCGCATATTTTACTGCCGACTTTGATATATCCACACCGTATACGCTAGCCTGGCTGTTGTTAGCAATAGCGTGAGTATAAAACCCTTCACCACACCCCAAATCAATTACTATTTCAGCATTAAGTGGCTTTACCATATTGGCTAAAGCAGTTTGTAAAAAGCCATAATAACCTTGCTCCAAAAATGAGCGCCTAGCTTGCACCATTTCCAACGAATCGCCAGGCTGTTTAGAGTTTTTGTTTTGCACAGGGAGTAAGTTTACGTAGCCTTCTTTGGCAAAATCGAAGCTGTGATTGTTATCGCATCGTAATGTTTTATCATTAAGTGCTAGTGGCTGTTTACAAATAGGGCAATGGTAATGAAGACTCATGAGCCTAAATAGTCCTTATCAAAAAAAGTTTTTACCCAATGTGGGCGATAGGTGATCAGTACAGTGATTGCCATACCGTTTAGCATAGCTTCAGGAAAGGCCAAAATAGGACTTAGGTAAATATAATTCTCGCTCAGCTGATGCCAACTATATTCACCTATTGTGTAATAAAAAGCGCCACCGAGTATAATGTTAATACAGGCAACGACACCCGCTGTTAAAAAGCTACAAACAAATATATAGATAAAAAAATGCCGTGCTAAATAGTGATAACACACGATAAAAACTAAATAGCTGAATAACACCGGTATAAACGCACTAATGATGAGTTTTAATGCGACTAATTCAGGTGTTATTTGTCCAAAAGCAGTTAAAAGCGCTGTTGCGAGTACACAACTTAATATAGCAAGACGCCAACCTAATGTTAGGGTAACTGCGGTAATGCCTAAAATATGCAGATCGAGACCGGGTAAAATACCGGCCTTTATACGCCATAACAAAGCGAGTACCAGTGCACAGGCAAACACACCTGATTGTCTTGCTGGGGTATTAAATAAATTACTGTATGTTGATTTGTTAACGCTTAAAAAGCCGATAACGATGACAACAATCCACAGTAACCCTTGCAACTGCACGCTTAACATAATTATTAACTAAACTCTGACCAAATAGGCGCATGATCTGATGGTTTATCGATAGCGCGCAATTCATAATCTATGCCTGTGTCGATACAGCGAGCTGCTAAATCATGCGTTGCTAGTACCACATCAATTCGTAGGCCGCGGTTATCAACAAATCCTTTTGAACGATAGTCAAACCAAGAATATTGGTCGTTAATTTCTGGGTTTTGTTCTCTAAAGGTGTCTTTAAAACCCCAATTTAATAAGGTAGCAAGCCATTCACGCTCAACAGGTTGAAATGAACATTTACCCGTTTTTAACCACCGTTTTGCATTTACCTCGCCAATGCCAATATCTAAATCGGTTGGTGAGATATTAATATCACCCATAACAATTACATCTTGATCAGGGGTGAAATGGCCATTCAGATGGGTCATTAGATCTTTATAAAATTGACGTTTGTAGGGGAACTTAGTTTCGTGATTAATGTTATCGCCTTGTGGGAAATAGCCATTCATTACATGTAAATCGCGGCCATTCTCTTGTTCTACAGTGATGCTAATCATACGCTTTTGCGAGTCATCGGTGTCAGTAGTGAAGCCTTTTAATACCGATTTAGGCTCTTTTTTGCATAACATTGCCACGCCGTAATGCGCTTTTTGCCCATGAAAATAAACGTGGTAACCCATCTTTTGTACATCGTCTAGCGGAAACGCTTCATCATGTACCTTGATCTCTTGAAGACCAATAATATCTGGCTGGTGTTTATCAATAATAGCTTGTAACTGGTGTAGTCGAGCACGCAGACCATTGATATTAAAAGAAATCACTTTCATAAAGTTAACCTTCAAATTTATTTTTTCTATTCGTCAAATTGTATCAGCATTTAGAGCGACATAACATGACTGAAATGAGAAAATAACTGCACAATTGTTGATCAATTACTGTTTAATGTTTAAACATTGTAAATGCATTATTAAATAATAAAATAAATAAAATATTCAATTGATATGTTAAAAGTTGTCTATATAATGCGCAAAAATCGTTTGTTTAACTCGTTCAAATAGGACTACCTGATGAAAACTCAATTACTTTTAGCTGCCTCTCTTTTTGTTTCTGTTACCGCTTCTGCACAAAGCAATGCGTATTACAGCAAAGACAATAAATTAGAGTCAAACTTGTGCGTAGTAAGCGCCAATGAAGGTTTTTCAGCTGCACGTAAAATGGCAGCAAAGCATGGTATATACTTATCTCGTTATTCAAAAAGTATCCTATGTAACGGTCAAGACATTCGCGATATTGCAAAACAACAAACTGCAGCACAGCCTGCAGCATCAAAAGTTGAAGTATTTGCAAAAGATTCACATCAAGAAACACAGTTATGTATAACTGCATTAAAGCAAGGCTTACAACCAGTGCGTAAGCAAATTGGTAACTTAAACACATTAAAGTGTAATGGCCAAAACGTAACTGATTTTGTGAAGCGTTACCAAAACGCTGCAATCTAAATTACTGTATTTAATATATAAAAAGCTCGGTTTTTACCGAGCTTTTTTTTGTAAAAATTACCTATGTAGTTTGGATAAATTGCATTATTGAATATCGCAATAGAAGTTGTTTTTGTTTAATTGTCTGATTTTAATGGTTTATTTTTTTGGCATCGTATTTGTATCACTAAAATTGAAATTTATTAATACAAGGATACGTCTGATGAAAAAATTAACGATAGCTTCTACTGTTTTAGCCGCATTGAGTTTAGCAGCTTGTTCTTCAAATCAAGGTTTAGAAAAAATCGACAGTGATTTTGCAAGCTTAGATAACGACAGCGATGGCTTTATTTCTAAAACAGAAGCCGACGATGATAGTATTTGGCAGCACTTTTCAAACATAGATACAAATATGGATAATCAAATAAGCCGTAATGAATATGATGCTTATATGCAGCTAAATGCTGGAAAAGTTGCTACAGATAGTGAAGTGAGTGAGTCTGCATTTAAAGCTGATATTGCTAAGTTTGATAAAATAGAAAATGATTTTAAAAGCTTAGATAATGATAGCAATGGCTTCATTTCAGTTACTGAAGCTGATGACGATGATATATCAAATCATTTTGGTTACATGGATCGTAATAAAGATAAACAAGTAAGCAAAAAAGAGTTCAACAGCTATATTCAAAAGCATGGTGATTCTGTTGCAGAAGATGATGCACTTGAGCAATTTAAAAACAGTTAAATTACGTTACTGAATGTACTTGATATCAAGCCAGTGTTTTTCACTGGCTTTTTTATGCCTATGAAACGTTATTTTGTTAATATGTTTTCCTAGTTTGTGATTGTTCTGTCATAATAGATGGCTGTGTGTTTTTATTAACTTAAGAGTGATTATGGTAGGTCGGCGAATTAGTGATGAACAATTAATTGAAATCATTGAAGCGGCGATTTTTGTGGCAGATAAGCCCGTATCAAAACGTCATCTTAAGGACACGGTTTTAAACGATTTAGCAATTTCTATGGCGCGCATTAATGATGCTGTAGAGGCAATTCAAGTTCATTATCAAACCCGCGGTATACGCTTAGTTGAGGTAGGCAGTGGGTATCGTTTTCAAGCGTGTAGCAGTTTAAGCCCATGGTTGAGTAATTTATGGCAAGAACGCGCTCCTAAGTACTCGCGAGCTTTACTCGAAACCTTGTCGCTAATTGCATATAAACAACCTATTACCCGTGGTGAAATTGAGCAAGTACGGGGCGTAGCAACAGGCTCAAATATTATTAAAACTCTGCTTGAAAGAGAGTGGGTTAAAGTAGTTGGGCATAAAGAAGTACCTGGGAAACCGGCACTTTATGCAACGACTAAACAATTTTTAGATTATTTTTCGATAACCGGACTTCATGATTTACCTGCATTGCCAGAGCAACAGCAAAGTAAAATTACCCAGTTATTAAGTGATCCTTCTGTGAGAGAACCATCCAAATGAGTATACAAGGTGAAAAGTTACAAAAAGTCCTAGCCCGCGCAGGGGTAGGTTCACGCCGCGAAATGGAAAAATACATTGACGCTAATCGTGTGAGTGTAAACGGTAAAGTAGCTAAGTTAGGTGACAGGGTTGAAGAAACCGATTTAATTCGTGTTGACGGCCACACTGTTAAAATTGAAGAAAAAGCTGACAGAATTTGTCGCGTAATTATGTACAACAAGCCAGAGGGCGAACTAAGTACTCGTAAAGATCCAGAAGGTCGTCGTACTGTATTCGACCGTTTGCCACGTATAGATGGCGATCGTTGGATAGCAGTAGGGCGATTAGATGTGAATACGTCAGGGTTGATGCTCTTTACCAATGATGGTGAATTAGCAAATCGCTTAATGCACCCGAGCTACGAAGTTGAACGCGAATATTCAGCTCGTGTATTTGGTGAAGTGACTGACGAAACAATGAAAAACTTACTTCGCGGTGTAGAGCTTGAAGATGGTCCGGCTAAATTTACCGGTATTAAGCCTATGGGCGGTGAAGGCATTAACCGCTGGTACAACGTAACTCTTAACGAAGGTCGTAATCGTGAAGTTCGTCGTTTATGGCAATCACAAGATGTGGAAGTGTCACGCCTAATTCGTATACGTTACGGTAAATTAGAGCTTGATAAGCGTGTACCACAAGGTGGTTGGATTGAGTACGATTTAGACACAGTTAACTATTTACGTAAAACAGTTAAACTTGGTAAAGAAACGCAAACTAAGCTGTCGGTTATCCCTGAAAAACGTAAAGATAAGCGCGCGAAAATAAATCAAATTCGTAAGGCGGTTAAAAAGCATAATCAACGTGTAAAACCGACTAAACGTAAGTAATTACGCTACTAATAAAACAATAAAGCCGCTTTAATAGCGGCTTTTTACGTTTAAAACTAAATATTACTTTTTAGCTTGTGCGTCTAACGATTGGCCATTGATATCTTTTGAGTCATCGCTCATTAAATACAGATAAGTTGGCATTAAATCTTCAGGTGTCGCAAGTAAATCACGATCTTCACCTGGGAATGCACTTGCTCGCATTGATGTGCGCGTTGCGCCTGGGTTGATACAGTTAACACGAATTGGTGTTTTTTCGACTTCACACGCCCACGTTTGCATCATACCTTCTACCGCAAATTTAGAAATAGCGTAAGGTCCCCAAAACTCTCTTCCTTTACGACCAACACCCGAAGAAGTAAATACCACTGAGGCACTCTTTGATTTGCGCATGACAGGAAACAGTGCTTTTGTGATCATGGCTTGTGCCGTCACGTTTACTTTCATGACGTTTTCAAATGTTGATGAACAAAAATGTTCCAATGGGCCTAAAGTACCTAAAATACCCGCATTATTTAATAACCCATCTAAGCGACCAAACTGACTTTCGATAGTTGCGGCTAAATCACGATAGTTCTGCTTGGTTGCACCTTTTAAGTCCATAGGCACAATAGCTGGCTGTGGGTAGCCTGCATTGACGATTTCGTCATATACACATTCTAGTTTATTAGTTGTTTTTCCTAATAAAATAACGGTTGCACCATGTTTAGCATAGGTAATAGCTGCGACACGGCCAATACCATCACCTGCGCCTGTGATCAAAATCACTTTGTCTTTGAGTGCGTTTTCAGTTGCTTGATAGGTATGCATAAAAGTACCAATGTTTAGATTTTTTTTGATTTTAACATAGCAAATCGACAAGTAATCGAATTTATTGCAAATATAGGTGGCGAAACTAGAAACTTTACGTTAAGTTTAACTGGTCTAATGTCTCATTAATATACTGGTTACATTGTTTTAACTTAATTACACTGACTATAAACACACTATAAAAATAAGATTTGTGCGGAGAACAATATGAAAAAAATGCTACTCTCGCTCTCTGTTGCAGCTGCTCTAGCAGGCTGTGGCGGCGGAGAAACGTTAGAAGATGTAAAAAATGACTCGGTTACAGTTATTCCAAAAGCTACGGTAAAATTTGACCCTGCTAACGGTGTAATTTCGGTTCCTAATGACTTATTAATGAGCGGTACGCGCGATGGCACATTGAATATTCCTGGGGAATTAAATGACGAAAACGTTTCAATCCCTCGCGCAGCCTATGCCGATCCACAATTAGCGTTAGGCGCGCTTGATGGTTGGTCTACCCAGGTTCCATTTAAAATTGATTTAACTTTTCCACCTAATGTAAGCCTAGATGCTACATCAGCGGGCACTCCAGGTTCTGTTCGTATTTTTGAAGTTATAATGGGTGCAAGCTTAACAGATGCCGAATGTTCACAAGCTCCAGCCGGTGCTGCGTGTAAATTAGTGGGCGAATTAACCTTTGGTGTTGATTTTGTGACCCAAGCTTCAGGCGATGCGGTGGCCATTATTCCACTTAAACCATTTAAAGCAGGTAGCTCTTATATTAATGTATTAACGACTGGGCTAAAAGATTCAGAAGGGCGTGCAATTGAGCCTTCATCGACCTATGCAACAGTTAAACAAGAAGCCCCTTTAGTGACGCCATCACAACTTGCGCTACAAGGTGCAGTTAATAGTTACGAAAATGTAGTGGTTAGCTCAGGCGATATCACAAAAGACGATATTATTTTTTCTGCTGCCATGACTATGCAATCAGCAGGACCAGTGCTTGGCACGATTAAAAAGATTTTAGCAGCAAGCTTAACAGAGCCAACAATTCCAACCCCTGCGTTGCAAATTCCAACTCAGCCTATGGCTAACGTACAACAAGCTTTTGCATTGCAGGGAGTGACTGTACCTGACGTGTTCCAAGCTGCACAGTATCAAAAAGGCAGCATTCAATTACCTATGTATTTAGGCACGCCTGAAGGTAAAGAGATCAGTGATTTAAACGATACTTACTGGCAAGGTATGTGTGATAGTGCTGTCGCTATTTTAGGCTATAAAGCGCAAGCTGGTGAAGCGTTCCCAACCGATCCTATTAGCACTAACGATGCAATGTGTGCTGCTTTGAGTGATGGACAGCTTCGTGATTTAGGGCTTGATAGCACTAAACACTTAACTAAATATAATTCACTTCCCAAAGTGCAGAGCATGGCTAATGTGCCAGTGCAAATTACTAAGCCGATTTTACCGGTTGTTAATGCATACCGTACAGGTTTAGGTTTAGAGCCATTTACTGCTATGCCAGCAGGTGGTTGGCCAGTAGTGATTATGCAACACGGTATAACCACACAAAAAGAAAGCATGTTAACACTAACGGCGCAGCTTTCACTGCAAGGCTTTGCCACAGTTGCAATTGACCATCCTCGTCATGGCGAGCGTGGTGTAGACGTTGATTTAGACGGTAATGATGACTTTAATGCAACTTCTGGAAAAGGCTCTGTACTTAGTTACATGAACTTGAATTCGTTATTGGTAGCTAGAGATAGCTTGCGTCAGTCAAGTGCTGACTTACTTGGTTTACGCTTAAGCTTAAGATTCAGCGGTGATAGTTCACTCAGTTATACCGATGTATCTTATATTGGCCATTCACTGGGCTCAATTGTAGCACCTGCATTTATTGCACAAGCTAATAGCCCATTGGCCGATCAAGTAGATCCATTATTTAAGGTTAACGCTGTAGCATTAGCAAGTGGCGGCGGCGGTATTGCCAGCTTCTTGTTAGAATCAGCAGCATTTGGTCCATTTATTCAAGGCTCTGTACTTTCTCAAGCAGGTACTGCTGAATCGATAGAGTTTAAGGCATTCAGAGATGGCCCCGCTGTTTCTAACTGTGGTGAGTCAGCGCAAACGCAAGCAAGTATCTCATGTGGCTTTACTGAGTTTGCAAAAGCACTAACGATGGCCGGCGAAACTGATAAGCTTGCTAATATTAAAGGCGTGATGACGCAGTTTGTATTTGCAGCTCAAACAGCATTAGACAGTGGCGACCCTACTAACTGCGCTGCTACGGTAAAAGCACTAGAAACACCTGTTTACATGAACGTAGTGGTAGGTGATGGCACAGATAATAACAAGCCTGATCAAGTTATTCCGCCGATGACTGCCAATAACCCAATTGCAGGTACTGTCCCTTTGGCTAACTTTATGGGGTTAGACACGGTGAGTACCAGTCAAGCGCCAACAGAAATGGGCTCTAGCTATTTAGTTAAGTTTACTCAAGGTCATCATGGGTCAATATTAACACCAGCACAAGATGAAGGTGAGTCGTCTACAGTTGCTGGTAGTGCAGCTGCGAATGCTGAAATGCAATTGCAGGTTGCTACTTACCTAGCTTCAAGAGGTCGCCTTTTAATGGTGCAAAACACTGAGATTGTGACGAATTAATAATCAACCATTCAATTAAGTACTAAAAGCCACTGTATAGTGGCTTTTTTTTATTTTAAAGCATGCTAAATTGGCTGAAATTTATAAATGGAGAACACTGTTGGAATTTTTATACGAGTACGGTTTGTTTTTTGCTAAAACCATTACCTTTGTTATTGCTATCGCTGTTATTTTAACCTTAATTGTAAGCTCGGCTGTTAAGCCAAAAGCAAAAAAAGGTGAGATAGAAATAGATGACTTATCAGAGCAACTTACCAATATAAAAGAAAGCTTTTTAAATAATACGCTAGGTAAAAAAGAGTTAAAAGCCTACCAAAAGCAACAAAAACTAGAGCAAAAAAAAGCTGAAAAAGAAGCCCCTAAATCACGACTCTACGTTATTGATTTTAATGGTAGTATGGATGCGCATGAAGTAGAAAGTTTACGCGAAGAAGTGACTGCGATTATTTCAATCGCGGACCCTAAAAAAGATAAAGTGCTAGTTCGTCTTGAAAGCGGTGGTGGCGTGGTACATGGTTATGGGTTAGCTGCATCACAACTACAGCGGTTTAAGTCAGCTGGTATTGAGTTAACAGTATCGATAGACAAAGTCGCCGCCAGTGGTGGTTACATGATGGCTTGTGTCGCAGATCATATTATTGCCGCACCGTTTGCAATTGTTGGCTCTATCGGTGTGATTGCACAAATTCCAAACTTTAATAAAATTTTAAAGAAGAATGACGTAGATTTTGAACAAATTACGGCGGGCGAATTTAAACGTACACTCACACTCTTTGGTGAAAATACAGATAAAGCCCGCGAAAAATTCCGCGAAGAGATAGAGCAAACCCATGTGCTATTTAAAACCTTTGTTAGCACGCAGCGCCCAAGTTTGAATATGGATTTAGTGGCCACAGGTGAGCACTGGTTTGCAACACAAGCTATTGAGAAAGGGTTAGTTGATAACATTAAAACCAGTGATGATGCCTTATTAGAGCAGCAACATCAGCATCAAATATACAAGGTGCAATACAAAATTAAAAAAGGGCTAAGTGATAAGTTTGCAATAGGACTGAGCCATGGCGTGAATAAAGCAGGTGTGAGTTTAATGTCAAAATTCAAGGCGTTAAACCCTTAATACTTTGATAGCTTATAGACAATAAAAAAGCCTTGTTACTTAAAAAGTAGCAAGGCTTTTTTTATAACTAACGGTAGAGCTGTTAGTCAATTGACTTGTGATAGTCTTCTAAATCTTTAGCTGCATTTGGGTCGTTAAAGATATTTTCATCTAGTTCACCCTCACTTTTAGCGACAACACAAGTTACCATACAGTCACCGGTTACATTAACTGCTGTGCGGGTCATATCAAGTAGTCTATCAACACCTATTATAATTGCTATGCCTTCAACAGGTAGGCCTACTTGGTTTAATACCATAGCCAGCATGATCAAGCCAACGCCAGGAACACCTGCTGTGCCAACCGAGGCAAGCGTTGCCGTTAGTATCACCATTAAGTAATCAGAAATAGTTAAATCAACACTAAATACTTGAGCAATAAATACCGTAGCGACACCTTGCATAATTGCAGTGCCATCCATATTAATGGTTGCGCCTAATGGAATAGTAAATGAGGCCACTGAATTATTAGCACCGAGCTTCTTAGTCGCAGTCTCAAGTGTGATAGGCATCGTAGCGCTTGAACTTGAGGTGCTAAAAGCAAATAAACAGGTGTGCTTCATTTTAGCTAAGAAAGTAAGTGGGTTTAATCCAGTCAGCACTTTTAACAGCAGTGTGTAGTTTACGAATGCATGCAATAACAGGGCTAAAACAACGACGCCAAAGTACTTAGCTAAGCTTACAATTAAGTTAAGTTCGATAGTTGTAAATAACTTAGCCATTAGGAAGAATACGCCGTAAGGAGCAATATTCATTAACAAAGTAACTAGTTTTAAGATAACCGTGTTTAAGTCTTCAAATACCGTTGCTACACGTTTACCTGCTTTACCGCTAAGCGCCATTGCAATACCAAATAACAAAGCAAACACAATAACTTGTAGCATGTTTCCTTTTGCCATTGCTTCAAATGGGTTGGTAGGGAACATATCAATGATAACACGAGCTAAAGTAGGCGCTTCTTTTGCGTCGTAGCTTGCTTGAGAGGGTAAACCAATACCTTCACCTGGGTTAAATAGTAGCGCTAGTGTAATTGCCACTGTAATAGCAATTGCTGTGGTCACCAGATATAAACCAATCGACTTTCCACCTAAACGGCCCAATTTTTTAGGATCGCTTAAACTACAAGTACCACACACAAGGGATACAAATACCAAGGGAACAACTAGCATTTTTAAACTAGCTATAAATATTTGCCCACCTACATGAAATAGGCCATCAACAAAAAAAGCTTTAATTGGCAAAGAGAATAACCCAAGAGGGATTAGGTAATCGTCTTCACCAGCTAATATAGCCTGAAATATAAAGCCTACTGCAACACCAAGCACCATACCAATCATGATGCGAGTAGTTAAACTCATTGAACGGATTTTAGACATATTTCCAATCTATTTTTTATAAATTTGGCATAGACTAACAGCATGTAATTTTTTTTACAGAAAAAACGTCAACTTTTTAAAAATTTTTATCGCAAAAAAGAGTAAAAATCTGAGATTTTAGACTAAGTTATAGGTTAACATTAAGTAAATAAGTTTAACTTAGTAACTGTCCAATGGAGAAACCTATGCCTTTAAACCGTTTGCTCAGCATTATATTGCTCAGCTCATTACTCATTGCTTGTGGCGGTGGGGGCTCACTTGAGAAAGAAAGTGGAACCGTTGGCGGTGATACTGGAGGCGACAATGCCGTACTAGATACCCAAGTTGAACTTAATTTTGAAGATCGAATCGTTACCGCTAACAATCCGCTTGAGGTCGTTGCGACTGTAACTGACAGTGATGGACAGCCTGTTGTTCGTCAAGAAGTTAGTTTTACTACAACACTTGGCTCTTTCATACCTGCTACAGCAAGCGCATTAACAAATACAAGTGGTGTTGCAACTATTGAGCTCAGTGCAGGCAGTGTTGAAGGAGCGGGAACTATTGTTGCCAGCTACGAAGGCTCCACAAGTAAGCTCGGTTTTTATACCGCAGGTGATGAGCCGCAATCTAATGAATCGGCTGCAAATATTGACATTAAAATCTTACAAAACTGTCCTGATAGTTGGTTAAATATTGATAGAGATTCTACAGAACTTGATCCATCTGATTGTTCACAAAATAGCAACTTACTTGGGCAACAAGCGATTGTTTATGCAAAAATCACAAAACCTGGTAGTAATACGCCAGCCCGTAATGTACTGGTTCAAGCGACAACCACGCTAGGAATTTTACTACCAGAAAGCTTAACAGCTAAAACTGATGCGTTTGGTGTGGCTATTTTGAATTTATTGCCTGGCAGTAGCTCAGGTGTTGGTCAAGTTGAATTAACCGCACAGGGCGGAATTGCGAGTGCTTTATTTGAAATTAACGCTGTTCAAGTAAATGTTAATTTAAGCGCGGGTATTGCTTCGGATGATGTTTTATCTGCAGGTTCTACTACTATTATTACGGCTCAGATTGTAGATGGTAGTAATAATGTATTTACTACACCGTTGGAAGTGCAATTCACTTCTGCTTGCGCAGAAGAGTCGACCCCTAAAGCCACTATCGATAATGTGGTAACGAGTATTGGTGGTACGGCAAGTGCAACTTATAAAGCTGATGGCTGTAATGGTATAGATACGATTACCGCGACTGTGGTGACTGGTGGCAATGTAGCAACAAAAACTATTAACATAAATGTTGCTGCGGCTCAAACTGGCTCAATTGCGTTTATGGGGGCGACTAATCAAGTGTTAGCTATTAAAGGAGCGGGTGGTCAAACCTTGACCGAGAACTCAGAACTCACCTTTAAGCTTTTAGATGTAAATGGAAATCCAGTGGGTCAAAAGCAAATTGATTTTGCACTTTCACAAAACCCTGGTGGGGCTCTATTAGACAGCGCATTTCAATTTACTAACAACGAAGGTTTAGTGACTGTAAACGTTCGCTCAGGAAAAGCTGCTGGTATTTTATCTGTGATTGCTTCGCATCAGATTGATAGTAGTGATACCTCACAGAATAGTGTGATCTCTATTGTTTCTAATGACATTACTATTACGACAGGTGTGCCAGATCAGGATAGTTTCACGCTTGCAGTGCAAACCTTTAATACCGAGTCATTAAACGAAGCAGGAGTAACTACAGACTTAACCGTATTTGCAGCCGATCATTTTAATAATTTTGTACCAGATAACACAGCAATTTATATTGCCAGTGAAGGTGGTGCAGTTGGCACTATTGATGATGAACAATTTACACCTTTATTACTTTGTCGCACCACAGACGGTGTGTGTAACGCTCAGTGGCGCAGCCAAAACCCTGTCCCATACCATTACAGCATTTATAATAATTCTGTTGCTGATAAGTGTGACCGCTATTTTGGTCAAGCTGCTCCTTGTTCTTTAGGTATTAGAGAGTCAGAACTGGACGCAAATGGCAATTTAATTAATTATTTAGATAGCAATGGCGATCCAATTGCGCTAACTGATGCGCCTAATAACGCGCCAATTGATTATCCACTTGGTGGACGTGTTAGCTTACTTGCTTATTCTGTGGGTGAAGAGTCGTTTAATGATGTATCTGCCAACGGTGAGTTTAATCAAAACGAGTTTGACTCAACTTTACAAGATTTGCCTGAAGCCTTTATAGATTTTAACGAAAATGGTGTGTTTGATGGGAATTTACCAGCACCAACAAACCCTGTGGATTCTAATGGTGGTGAGGATGAATGGTACGTGGAACGCTCAGGGCCATTAAATAATGGTCAGTATGACAGTGGTGATGGAATTTATAACGGCTTGTTGTGTAGTGATGAAGCTTTAGCTGCAAATGCGTGTACACGTGAAACTGTTAATGTGCGTGCTCGCTCAGAGTTAGTTATGTCAGGTAGTACACCTTATATTAGAGCTGTGACGGCTTTAAATGACTGTAGTTTAAGTGATGGTATTCGCTTAGAAGCTTCTGATATGGCAGGTATGTGCGACATAAACCTTATTGATATTAGCAACTCAACACCTTACAGCGCGATTTCAGTAACCATTTTCTTTAGTGATATTCATAACAACCCAATGCCGGCAGGTACTACTGTTACTGTAACGGCCGATAATGGTGTATTAAGAGGGTTAACAGATTACACCGTGGTTAATACAGCACAAAAAACGCCAATCTCAGTTTCCGTTAACATTACTAAAGAGTCAGAGCCAAATGAGGTTGATTCTGGGTTCTTATACATTGAATTTGAAACGCCCGGTGGTGTGAAAACTCAATATACCGTAATGTCGATTTTAGACGAACCTAAGGTTTAGAATATGTGAAGTCTAAAAAATGCCAACCAATAAGGTTGGCATTTTTGTTTCTATTCTATATATTCCACATCAATTATTCAAAAAACGCTGGTTTGTTTAAATTAACAACAGAAATTGTTTGTTTATTCAGTAAATACTGAAAAGTTTGTATTAAAAGCTTGTAAGAACTAGTGTTTGTAGATATACCTATAAATATTCGCGCCGTATGAGTCGGCTAAACACATTTAAAAAACTAGGTTAGAAATAGGCAACTATGGGCAAATCGCTAGTAATTGTAGAGTCACCTGCTAAGGCTAAAACAATTAATAAATACTTAGGTAATGATTTTATCGTTAAGTCCAGTATTGGACACGTACGAGATTTACCTACATCAGGATCGGGCAAAAACAAAGTACCAGCAAGCAAAACACCTGCTGAGGTTCGTAAAATGCCACCTGATGAGAAAGCAGCGTATAAACAGCAACGTGACTATTCTAACTTAGTCGCGCGCATGGGCATCGATCCTGAAAAAGGGTGGGAACCACATTACGAAGTATTGCCGGGTAAAGAAAAGGTTGTTCAAGAATTACAAAAGCTTGCCCAAAATGCTGATCAAATCTATCTCGCAACGGATTTGGATAGAGAAGGGGAAGCAGTTGCTTGGCACCTTCAAGAAATTATTGGTGGCGAACCTGAAAAGTATAAGCGCGTCGTGTTTAACGAAATCACTAAAAATGCAATACAACAAGCGTTTGAAACACCGGGTGAATTGAACACCGATATGGTTTTTGCACAGCAGACCCGTCGTTTTCTAGACCGTGTGGTTGGTTTTATGGTCTCACCTTTGTTGTGGGCTAAAGTTGCACGAGGTTTATCGGCAGGACGAGTTCAATCTGTTGCAGTGCGTTTATTGGTAGAACGCGAACGTGAAATTAAAGCGTTTATTCCTGAAGAGTTCTGGGATATTCATGCAGATGTTAAAAATAGCGAGTCTGACTTACGTTTAGAAGTCACTAAACAAGCAGACAAGCCATTTAAGCCTGTAAATGAAGCGCAAGCTACAGCAGCAGTTAAAAGCCTTGAGAATGCCGAATACAAAGTTGTAAGCGTTGAAGAAAAACCAAGTAAGAGTCGCCCAAGTGCGCCATTTATTACTTCAACCATGCAACAAGCCGCCAGTACTCGACTCGGTTATGGCGTTAAAAAGACCATGATGCTTGCGCAGCGCCTATATGAAGGTGGTTACATTACCTATATGCGTACCGATTCTACTAACTTATCGAAAGATGCGGTTGAGATGTGTCGTGAGTATGTAACCAATGAGTTTGGTGCAAAATATTTACCTGCTGATCCAATTAATTACAGCTCAAAGGGTAATGCACAAGAGGCGCACGAAGCGATTCGTCCTTCCAGCGTATCGGTACTTTCAGGGCATGTTGAAGGTGTGGATGCAGATGCTAAAAAGCTTTATGAGCTTATCTGGCGTCAGTTCGTGGCTTGTCAAATGGTGCCTGCTGAATACGACTTAACCACATTAACCGTTGCCGCCAATGATTTCACATTAAAGGCAAAAGGCCGTGTGCTTCGCTTTGATGGTTGGACAAGAGTACAGCCAGCAGTGCGTAAAAAGAACGAAGAAGATCAATCACTTCCTGCTGTTAAGCAAGGTGAAGTTCTCACCTTAGTTGAGCTTGATCCTAAGCAGCATTTTACCAAGCCGCCAGCACGTTTTAGTGAAGCGAGCTTAGTTAAAGAACTTGAAAAGCGTGGCATTGGCCGTCCTTCAACTTACGCGTCTATTATTTCGACAATACAAGATCGTGGTTATGTACGAGTAGAAAATCGTCGCTTTTTTGCTGAAAAAATGGGTGAAATTGTTACCGATCGCCTAGTTGAAAACTTTACAGATTTAATGAACTTTGACTTTACCGCTAAAATGGAAGGTCGTTTAGATGATATCGCCGAAGGCGAGCGTGTTTGGACGCAAGTTCTCGATAAGTTTTATGCTGATTTCTCAACCCAGTTAAACATTGCTAAAGGCGAACCAGATGAAGGCGGCATGCGTCTTAATCAAATGGTAGAAACCGATATTGACTGTCCAACCTGTGGCAGAAAAATGGGCATTCGTACTGCTTCAACGGGCGTATTCTTAGGCTGTACAGGTTATAACCTGCCACCTAAAGAGCGCTGTACTACTACTATGAATTTAGTGTCGGGTGATGAAGCGGTTGCAGCTGATGTTGAAGACGTTGAAACAGAAACATTAATGCAAATGAAGCGCTGTCCTATTTGTGAAACAGCGATGGATTCATACCTTATCGACGAAACCCGTAAATTGCATGTGTGTGGTAATAACCCAGCATGTCAGGGGCATGTTGTTGAAGAGGGTACCTTTAAAATTAAAGGCTACGACGGACCTATTATCGAGTGTGATAAATGTGGCGCTGATATGGAGTTAAAATCAGGTCGATTTGGTAAGTATTTTGGTTGTAACAACGATGAATGTAAAAACACACGCAAGTTGTTAAAAAATGGCGAAGCTGCGCCACCAAAAGAAGATCCAGTTCATATTCCTGAATTAGAATGTGAAAAGTCTGAAGCCTATTTTGTATTACGTGATGGCGCGGCCGGTATTTTCTTAGCTGCAAATACGTTCCCTAAATCACGAGAAACACGTGCTCCTAAAGTAGAAGAGTTACAACGCTTTAGAGATCGTATTTCGCCTAAGTTTTACTACCTAGCTGATGCACCAGCCAAAGATCCTGATGGCAACCTTGCTGTTGTGCGTTACAGTCGTAAAAACAAAGTCCAATATGTGATGACTGAAGTTGATGGTAAAGCAACTGGTTGGACGGCCCATTACGAGGGTGGTAAATGGGTAGAAGAGGCTAAGAAAAAAGCTGCGCCTAAAAAGAAAGCTGCAGCTAAAAAAGCGCCAGCTAAAAGTAAAGCTAAAGCCAAACCAAAAAAAGATGATGAATAATTAATTATTCATCGCTTTAATAATAAAAAAACCGGAACGCACAGCCTGTGACAGTTCCGGTTTTTTTGCATTATCAAACCTATCGCAATGGCATTTTTAACCTGATTTTTTATTTTACAGAGTTAAAATGTAACCAATTTAGGTTTGAACCGCTCAATTATTCATTAAATCTTAACAGCAGTGACTTTGTTATAGCCTTCAGATGTTAGTTCATCATTCACACACTTTAAAACATAGTTATAAATTGCTTCATCGCTTACGTCGTCTTCTTTAGCCCAGCTAATACACATTTCTGTGAACTCTTGAATCGTTTCGGCTGAAGCGTCTGTAGTATCGCTTGCAACTGCATTTGCAGCTGATAAAGCGAAAAACGGTGCAACGATTAACGCGAGTAATGCTTTATTCATTTTTTTATTCCTAAAAATGGAGTAACAATCGAATTATGCATTCAAATAATGCCTACATAAAACAAGTGTAACCAAGGCAGAACATCTCTGTTGGTAAACTGATTTTTAATCACAATTCACACAAAGGAAAACGAAAAATTTTTATCGTCAGGATAAGCATATTGCGTACCTACTTTTAGGCTGAAGTGATTGTGTTAGCGTTTAATTTAAGCTAATGTCGCGTTTTAATTTTTAGGTGCCCCTATGTCAGAGCCACACACAAATAATACAAATAAAAAAATACACCCTGTTCATAAAGTTGAACACGGTCTTGAGTCGTTGATATTTAAAGGACGCTGGCTACTCGCCCCATTTTTTGTAGGTTTATTATTTGCTGTGATTTTACTACTTATAAAGTTTTTTAAACAACTATATATGATGGGGATAGCGACGTTTACTGCTAGTAATCAAGAGCTGTTGGTTGGTATTTTAACTTTAGTTGATACTGCATTGTTAGCAGGTCTGCTATTGATTATTATTTTTAGCGGTTACGAAAACTTTGTCTCTAAGCTTAATATCGAAAATCATGAAGACCGCCCTGTATGGATGGGTAAGGTCGGGTTTTCTGGTTTAAAAATGAAGCTGATCAGTGCAATAGTGGCCATTTCAGCCGTTGAGCTGCTTAAGGTATTTATAAGTTCCACGTCTCATTCTAATAATGAATTACTCTGGAAAGTACTGATACACGTTACGTTTGTGGTATCAGGTGTACTATTTGCTTTTACTGATTATTTAAATAGTAAAACAATTAACCACTAAAAATTTGTTATAAAAAACCCGAGCAATGCTCGGGTTTTTTATTTGTAATAATTTTAAATATTAACTGCAGTTGGCGTAATAACTACCAAATGGCTCAACGGTCAGTGTTTTATTATTAAGCTGCGCGTTGTAATGAGAAAGCGCGCTATGCTCTTTTTCAACAACAATATCAATAGCAAGCTCTGCTTTTGCCCCGCTTAAATTGAATACACACAACATCTTTTCTTCGTTTAACGTGCGGTAAAAAGCCAAAATTGGCTCGGCGGTTTGTATAAACTCAATATCACCTTCAAGTAATACTGGCTGGTTTTTACGCCAGGCCATAAACTCACGGTACGCATTTAATATTGAGTTTGCATCATTCTCTTGCTCAGCAACTGCTTGGAGCTTGTGTTGTTGATCAACAGGTAACCACGGTTTTACCTCGCTAAATCCTGCATTGTGTGCATTTGGTTGTGAGTTATCACGGTTTTCCCAAGGCATTGGGGTACGACATCCATCGCGACCTTTAAAGTTTGGCCAAAAAGTTATACCGTATGGGTCTTGTAAATCTTCAAAAGCAACACTGGCTTCACCGAGTCCGAGTTCTTCACCTTGATACATACACACGCTGCCACGAAGCGAAGCGAGTAGGGCGGTCAACATTTTACATTGAGCTGGGTTTACCTCTCCCGTTTCACTCCAACGGCTAGCAACACGTTCTACGTCATGGTTGCTAAATGCCCAGCAAGGCCAGCCTTCAGTCATGCGTTCCTCAAGTGTAGTAACGGTATTTCTTATATACTCGCTCGAGTAATCATCCGTTAACAGCTCAAAGCTATAACCCATATGCAGTTTATCGCCGCCTTGGGTGTATTCTGCCATTGTGGCTAATGAATCTTCAGATGAAATTTCACCCAATGACACGGTACCTGGGTACTTGTTGAGTAAAGTACGAATATCACGCATAAACTCTATGTTTTCAGGTTGGGTGTTATTGTAGTAATGATACTGAAATGCATACGGGTTATCTTCGCTAAAGCCACGGCCTTGACGTTTTTCTTTTGGTTTAGCTGGGTTATCACGAAGCAAAGCGTCATGGTAACAAAAGTTAATTGCGTCTAACCTAAAGCCATCCACGCCTTTTTTAAGCCAAAATTCAACATTATCTAGTACGGCTTGGCGAACATCGGGGTTATGAAAGTTAAGATCAGGCTGTTCAGTAAAAAAGTTATGCAAGTAGTATTGTCCACGACGCGGCTCCCATTGCCATGCACCGCCACCAAAAATAGACAACCAATTATTAGGTGCTGTGCCGTCTTCTTTAGCATCGGCCCATACATACCAATCAGCTTTATCGTTGGTTAAGTCTTCACGACTATCAATAAACCATTGATGTTGGTCTGAGGTATGGCTAAGCACTTGGTCAATAATAATTTTAATATCGCGTTGATGCGCTTGCGCAATTAACTCATCAAAATCTGCTAAATTACCAAAAAGCGGGTCAATATCACGATAGTCGCTAATATCATAACCAAAATCTTTCATCGGCGATTTAAAGAAAGGTGAGATCCAAATAGCATCCACCCCTAAGCTTTTAATGTAATCAATACGATTTATTATCCCTTTTAAATCACCAATGCCATCGTTGTTGCTATCTTGAAAGCTACGCGGATAAACCTGATAAATAACCGCACCTTTATACCATTGCTTTTGGGCCATGCTTTTCTCCGTTTTCACACTGTCTTTGTGTTGTTCTTTTTTTAGAGGTAATAATCCCCGTTTATTTGAAAAAGCATACTTGAAGCCTGTCATACTGTAAAAATCCTGCATACGTATGCACCGATTTTAAGGTATTAAAACTGGATGAAATAATCGTTCAGGCAATCGATTTGAGTCGTGGATTATTCTTATTATATTTTACCAATTCTAATATGGAGTTGTTAATTTATTGTTTGCGCTGTTTAGGTGCACAAAAACAAAGGTCTGCACTGAATTGGTGTTTTTAGTTATTGGTCTTACCAATTTAATTTGTGTAGATTGTGTGTTTAGTAATTAATTAAAAAAGAAAATTTTCTTGCTTCTCTCTATCAGCGTTTTATGAAAGGTTTATTTCATAAAAAAATAAATAGTGGTTATCACTTAACTCATAAAATACTCTTGCACCAAAATAACCTATTTTAAAACAGTTGGTTACATGTTGGCTTGTAAATTTAATGTTAAATTTGTGCGTGCGGTGCTATTTTGAATACGTATGCAATAAGTTGTTAATAAAATAATACGAGCGTTAATATTCATTCCGACAACAAAATAAGCTCGCATGTTTAACTATCACTTAAGCAAGTAAGCGGGTATCACATTATGGGTAACGGGAAAACATTATGGCTATGTTCAAACCAAGTATACTAACGCTAGCATTAACTGCTGCCGGATTATCAAGCTTTGCCACCACTGCGGCACAAGAAGAAACAATAAAAAATGATGATGTAGAAATCATCGAAGTGAAAGGTTTTCGCGGTAGTGTTGTTGAATCAATAAATACTAAGCGTTTTTCAACACAGGTGGTTGAGTCAATTTCTGCTGAAGACATTGGTAAACTTCCAGATACATCTATTGCAGAGTCAATCGCACGTTTACCAGGTTTAACAGCGCAACGTCTTGATGGCCGTGCTAGTCGTGTAAGTGTTCGTGGTTTTAGCGAAAACGAAAGTGCAACAACTTTTAATGGTCGTGAGCAAGTCTCTATTGGTGACAACCGTGGTGTTGAGTTTGACCTTTACCCATCAGAAATAATGAGCGGCGTAACCGTTTATAAAACACCAAGTGCCAGTATTGAAGCTGAAGGTATTGCCGGTGTAATCGACATGCAAACGGTAAAGCCTTTAAGTAAAGGCGAGCGCGTGATCATGTTTAATGGTCAGTTAGAGCAGTCAGGTTTTGATAAGCTAAATCCTGATGGTGATGATAAAGGCTTTCGTGGCACAGTTTCATACATAGACCAGTTTGCAGATGACACTATAGGTGTTGCATTTGCTTACAACACAATGAGCTCACCAAACCAAGAAAAACGCTGGAATTCTTGGGGATACCCTGAATTCGACGTTGAAGGACAGAATTATTCAATCTTAGGCGGCGCCAAACCATTCGTACGTTCATCAACACTTGAACGTGATTCAGCGATGCTAGTAGTGGAAGCAGCACCAAATGATCGTCTAAACATGACGTTTGATGCGTTATATGTAGATTTTAACGATGAAAAAATCTTACGTGGTATTGAAGTACCTTTCGCCTGGGGTCAAGGTAGCATCGACCCAAATAGTGTTACTGTAGATGAACAGTCTGGCTTTATCACCAGTGCAACAACGCAAGGTCAACGCGTTGTAGTTCGCAATGATGTTGAAGAACGTGATGCTGAATTAACGCAATTTGGATTTAATACTAAATATGACATTGACGATTCATGGTCGGTAGAGTTTGATGCGAGCTTATCTGAAGTTGAGCGTAAGGACTGGAGCTTACAAAGTTATTCTGGCACAGGCCGTGGCGATGCAAACGGTATTGCTGACAACATTGGTTACTCACTTGATGGCGGCAATACCGGCGCCAAATTTAGCCACGAGTTAGATTATAGTGATTATGCTTTAATTCAGTTAGGTGGTCCTTTGTCATGGGGAACCAGCTCAGCGCTAAATAATAAGTACGGCTTAAATGATACGGCTTATCAAAACACAGCACAAGATGGCTTTATTAATGCACCTGAAGTTAATGATGAACTACATACTTTAAAACTAGCAGCAAGCAAGCTATTAGAAAACGATTACTTAAGCAAAGTAAGTTTTGGTATGTCATATCGCGACCGTGAGAAGAGTAAAAAGTCTGAAGGGTATTACTTAACATTAAGCGATTTCTCATTAGATAATCCTGGTACGCTTGTCGTTCCAGAGCAATATCGCCTCGGAACAGCTAGCTTAGGCTTTATCGGTATGGGGGATATGATTGCCTATGATACCCGTGCACTAGTTGACGATGGATATTATGACTCAATTCAAGAAAGTTTAACGGATATAAAACACACTACGCAGTCGTACACAGTTCAAGAAAAAGTTACGGCGTTTTTTGTTCAAGCTGATATTAATGCTGAAGTAGGTGAACTACCATTAACAGGTAACTTTGGTGTTCGCTATGTTAGAACTGAGCAATCTTCGCAAGGTTTTGCGGCTGTGCCGAATGACGTGACTGGTCTAGTTGAAGCCGTTCCTAACAATGTGTCACACGATTATAGTCATGTTTTACCTAGTCTTAATTTATCTTTAGCGCTAGATGAAAATCAAACTGTGCGTTTTGGTGCCGCTAAAACTATCTCACGAGCCCGCCTAGATGAAATGAATGCTTCTGTTAATGCGAGCTACAATTCTGAGCGTCCTGATGAGAATGGCAACTATTGGTCAGTATCTGGTGGTAATCCTACACTTGAACCAAAAGAAGCAACGGGTTTTGATTTTACTTATGAAAACTACTTTAGTGCAGAAGGATACTTCTCAGCGGCTGTATTTTATAAAGACTTAAGCCAATGGATATTTGATGGTGTATACGAAGTTGATATGTCAGGAGTTGCTAACCCTTCAACGGGTGAGATACCAGAGAATAGTACCGGTACTGGATCAGGTAAAGTGAATGGCGGTGGTGGAGATCTTTGGGGCTATGAATTGTCTCTTGCTCTACCGTTTAATATTTTTAGTGATTCATTAGAAGGTTTTGGTTTAATTGCCAGCCATACAGGAATTGAACAAGATATTGAAGATCAAAACGGTAATGAATACGAATTACCTGGTTTGTCGGATAAAATTGAAAGCTTAACTTTTTATTATGAAAACTATGGCTTCCAAGCACGTACTAGTATGCGTAAACGTAGCGACTTTAAAGGTGATATTTACAACGCAGGTTATGAAACTCAGCAAGTGAATATCTTAGGTGAAACAATTTGGGACGTACAAGTTGGTTACGATTTTGGCGAAGCAGGTGTTGAGAGCTTAGATGGCTTAAATGTGACATTCCAAGTACAAAATATCACTGAAGAACCATTTACAACACTAAGTGGTGATAATGCTTTACAAGTGCGTGATTACCAAGATTATGGGCGTAACTTTATTCTTGGATTTAGCTACAAGCTTTAACTGAAATTTAGTTAAGTTATTAGCCCTTGTAATTAGTTTTACAAGGGTTTTTTTATAGCTACTTTACCTAAGTTTTATCAAACTTTTTAAATCTGATTTAAAAAAGTGAGCAATAATATGAAGCCAATAAAACATGTCGTCATTGCAGGCGGTGGAACAGCTGGTTGGATAACCGCAGCACTACTTAATAAAGTGTTAGGTAAAGTAATTAATATTACCCTTATTGAATCAAGTAGCATTGGCACTATAGGTGTGGGAGAGGCCACTATTCCTCCTATTATTGGGCTTAATAATGCGCTCGGTATTAATGAGCAAGATTTTATAAATGCTACTAATGCGTCTATCAAACTGGGTATAGAGTTCGAAAATTGGAAAACACCAGGGCATAGCTACATGCATGCATTTGGCTCGTTTGGTAAAGATTTTCCCTTTTGTGACTTTTATAATTTTTGGGTAAAAGGGCACATTAATGGCAGCGAGGACTCTTTATGGGATTTTTCTCTTAACTATCAAGTCGCTAAACAGCACAAATTTACGCTACTAAATACTATTCCTAATACTCAATTACCAGGGCTTAGTTATGCGTTTCACTTTGACGCCACTTTGTATGCTGAATATTTAAAAAATCTTGCATTATCACGCGGCGTTAAACACATTGATGCAAAAATAGAACGTGTTGAGCAATGCCCAGACACAGGTAATATCACCAACTTAACACTTGACGATAATAGCCAAATCCAAGGCGATTTATTTATAGATTGTACTGGCCAGCGCGCACTTTTAATTGAGCAAACTCTTAATGCGGGGTTTGTTGATTGGTCACATTATTTACCTTGCGATAGTGCTGTTGCAGTGCAATCAACAGGCAGTAACGAATTAAAGCCCTATACGCGATCAATAGCACATAACGCAGGTTGGCAGTGGCAAATTCCGCTACAAAATCGAACAGGTAATGGCTTAGTGTATTGCAGCCGTTATTTATCGGATGAGTCGGCAACCGCGCTTTTATTAAATAACTTACCGGGTGAGCCAACAACAAGCCCGCGTTTAATTAAATTTAAAACAGGTCGTCGTTTAAAGCAGTGGCATAAAAATGTAGTCGCAGTAGGGCTCTCTAGTGGATTTTTAGAGCCCTTAGAGTCTACTAGTATTCACTTAATACAAAGTGCGGTCACACGTTTAATTAAGTTGTTTCCTCATAATGGGGTTAGTGATGCGTTAGTAACTGAATTTAATAAGCAAAGCATCAGTGAAATCGAGCATATTCGTGACTTCATTATTTTGCACTATAAATTAACTGAGCGAGAAGACACCCCATTTTGGCGTCAATGTAAGCAAATGGAAATTCCTCAATCGTTAGCGCATAAAATGGATTTATTTAAACAAACGGGCAAAGTCGTGCGCGAAAACGACGAGTTATTTGCAGAAGTAGCTTGGCAGCAAGTGTTTATAGGTCAAGGCCTAATACCAAATGACTATAACAGTATTGTTGACTCATTAAGCAGTGAACAACTAACGGATTTATTCATAACGTTAAAAACCCTAATAAATTCAACGGTAGATAAACTACCTACTCATAAAGAGTTTTTAGCTAAGTTAAAAACAAACTAAGTGGCGTGACGTGGTGCTTTGGTTGCGGGTTAATTGTCACTGAATATGGCTGTGAATACGTATGCAGCAACTGTAACCAAGCCTTACTTAGCTTTAGTATAAACCTATAACAACACTGAAATAAAAATGACACACACAATGAAAAAAAGATTTTACACGCCGTTGCTTATATGCAGCGCATTGCTGGTGCACGGTTGCAGTGATGACAAAGAGATAAAAACAGATTTGTTAGTTAAGCAAACAGACCCAGTTAAGCCAGTGGTATATCAAGTATTTACTCGTTTATTTGGTAACACCCAAACCGCTAATGTGCCATGGGGAACCAAAGAGCAAAATGGAGTTGGTAAGTTTGCTGATTTTAACGACGAGGCATTAAAAGGCATTAAAGAGCTAGGTACCACGCATGTGTGGTACACCGGCGTTTTGCATCATGCCTTGGTGGGTGATTACACTGAGTACGGTATAAAACAAGACGATCCTGATGTGGTAAAAGGGCGTGCAGGTTCGCCTTACGCAATAAAAGATTATTACGATGTAAACCCTGATTTGGCAATTAATGTTACTAATAGACTCGAAGAGTTCAGCGCGCTAATTGAGCGTACTCATGATCATGATATGAAAGTAATTATTGATATTGTTCCTAATCATGTGGCTCGAGATTATCACTCAATCGCAAAGCCTAACGGCGTGAAAGACTTTGGTGAGGACGATGATACTAGCAAGGCGTATGCTAAAAATAATAATTTTTACTATGTACCGGGTGAATCATTTAAAGTACCAACAAGCGACAGCTACCAAGTATTAGGTGGCAACAAACACCCTTTAGCCGATGGTCAATTTAGTGAAATCCCAGCAAAATGGACTGGCAATGGTGCACGTGCTCCAAAGCCTGATATAAACGACTGGTACGAAACGGTAAAAGTTAACTACGGTGTTAAACCCGATGGCAGCCTAGACTTTCCAACTTTACCTAAATCGCTTGAAAACCAAGATTACCGTGCACATTATGAATTTTGGCAAGATAAAGAACTGCCAAATAGTTGGTATAAATTTAGAAATATTGCCCTTTATTGGTTAGATAAAGGGGTTGATGGCTTTCGCTATGATATGGCTGAAATGGTACCTGTTGAGTTTTGGAGCTTTTTAAATTCATCAATAAAAACACATAAACCTGATGCGTTTCTACTCGCCGAAGTATATAACCCGTTGATGTACCGCACCTATATTCACCAAGGTAAAATGGACTACTTGTATGACAAAGTCGGTTTTTACGACACCCTAAAAGGGATTATGCAAGGTAAGCAACCCGCTAACACTCTATTTAAAGCACAAGCAGAAGTGGCAGACATTGAGCAGCACATGCTGCACTTTTTAGAAAACCATGACGAACAACGTATCGCAAGTCCTGACTTTGCTGGCAACGCTGCATGGGGTAAACCGGCTATGGTGGTTTCTAACTTAATTAGTCGTTCGCCAACCTTGCTTTATTTTGGTCAAGACGTAGGTGAAGATGGATCTGAAAACGCAGGCTTTGGTTCGCCTACACGCACTAGTATTTTTGATTACATTGGCGTACCAGCGCACCAAGCGTGGATGAATAATGGCAAGTTTGATGGCGCAAATTTAACTCCTGAGCAAGCACAGTTACGTCAATACTATATCGCAATTATGGAACTTAATGGCTTACCTGCTGTTGTTGCCGGTGATATGGCACCCTTGATGGTAACAGGCAGTGATAGAGTGGTGGGTTTTGTACGCACCCTAGGGCAGCAATCATTGTGGGTGCTGAGCAACTTTAGCCAGCAAGCGCAAACAGTCACTATTACGCTCACGCCGAATCAAGCAACTATGCTCAAACCAAACTCAACGCTATACGACCTACTAGAGTCGCATAACGGTATTTTGGTGAGCGATGAGAAACAAAGTACAACCTTTACGCTGACCCTTGATGCACTCAGTAGTGCCGTTTTAACAAATAAGGCTGATCATGAATTATAACAACAAACCAACCTTAAGCTTTTGGCAAATATGGAATATGTGCTTTGGCTTTTTAGGCATTCAATTTGGCTTTGCACTGCAAAATGGTAACGTAAGCCGTATATTTCAAACACTTGGCGCTAATGTCGATGATATTCCTATTTTATGGGTTGCAGCGCCGCTCACAGGCTTAATTGTGCAACCAATTATTGGTTATTGGAGTGATAAAACTTGGGGCAAATTAGGTCGCCGTCGTCCTTTCTTTTTATATGGCGCTATATTAACCACGTTATCGCTTTTTATTATGCCAAATTCTCCTACGCTTTGGATTGCTGCAGGTATGCTGTGGATTATGGATGCGTCAATTAACGTTACCATGGAACCGTTTCGTGCTTTAGTAGGCGACAACTTGCCAAACAAGCAGCGCGCCACAGGCTATGCTATGCAAAGCTTTTTTATTGGCGTAGGAGCAGTGGTTGCTTCAGCACTCCCTTGGATGATGACTAACTGGTTTGATATTGCTAATACCGCACCGATTGGTCAAATTCCTGATTCTGTAAAGTATTCGTTTTACTTTGGTGGGGTTATTTTATTTATTGCAGTTGGCTGGACTATTGTCACCACAAAAGAGTATTCACCCGAGCAGCTTGCACAATTTAATCAACAAGAATCACAAACAACACAAACCAATATTACTAATAGCGTAAACTTTACCAAAGGCGGCGTTATTTTTAGCGGCTTAGGTTTGCTTGTTTTAGCCACGGTATTAGGGCTGGATCTGGAAAAAGAACTTTACTTGCTGGCTGCTGGGTTAGTTAGTTTTGGTGTTATTCAATTTATTGCAGCGGCATTAAAAGCTAAACAGCACACTAGCGGCGGTTTTTATAATGTAGTGAATGATGTATTCACTATGCCTGAGGCGATGAAGCAATTGGCATGGGTACAATTTTTTAGTTGGTTTGCGTTATTTGCTATGTGGATTTATAGCACCTCAGCGGTTACTAGCTTTCATTACGGTAGTACCGACACCAGCTCGTTAGCCTACAACAACGGTGCAGATTGGGTGGGTATATTATTCGCTGCATACAACGGTTTTGCCGCGATTGCTGCTTTATGTATCCCGATCATCGTTAAACGCGTGGGATTAAAAGTAGCACATGCACTTAACCTTATTTTAGGTGCGTTGGGTCTAGCGAGCTTTATGTTCATAAAAGATCCCAGTTTACTTATTTGGCCAATGATAGGCGTAGGTTTTGCGTGGGCGTCTATTTTATCACTGCCTTATGCAATGTTAAGCACCTCGGTACCGAGTCATAAAATGGGCGTTTACATGGGCATTTTCAACTTTTTCATTGTGATCCCACAATTATTAGCCGCCAGCGCACTGGGATTAATATTACGCCACTTTTTTGAAAACCAACCTATTTACGCATTAGTACTGGGCGCTGTGTCGTTTGTACTTGCAGCGGTTGCGGTATTGCGTGTTAAGCACACTCAGTAAAGTAACGAGTAAACTGAAATTAATTAAGGCTTTAAAATGAAAAAATTAAATACAATTACCACCAGTTTATTAATGCTTGGTTTAACAGCTTGTGGCGCGCAGCAAGAGCCATCAAACAGCGCTGTAATTCAGGTATCGGCACCGGGAGCCCCTGGGGCAGATCCATTTTGGGCCTATGCAGGTAAAACCGGTATTGGCACATCATTTGAGCAATATCAAAATGGCCATTACAGTGATGAGGCCCCTACAGGAGCGGTTTCAAAAGTATGGTTTTCAATTGCTAAAGGTATGATCACCGAAACAATGTTTGGGCTTATTCACCAAGCGCAAATTAAAGACATGCAATTTGTGGTAGTAGGAAAGGATTTTACAGTCACAGAAGCTGACGATTTAGACGTTACCATTGACTACTTATACAAAGACGATAAAGGCCGCCCGTTATCATTAGCTTACAAAGTAGTAAGTAAAGATAAACAAGGCCGCTTTAGCCTCGAAAAACACATATTTACCGATCCTGATGGGCAAAGCTTATTTGTACGCAGTATTTTTAATACCGAGCTTGAAGGCGTTAAGGCATACGTAAGCGTTAACCCGTATGTTGACAATAACGGCCTTGATGATTTTGCTAAAACCACAGAACAAGGACTGCTTGCATGGCAAGACAACAGCTACCTTTCATTGCAAGGTGCTCAGCCATTTAAACAAACAAGTGTTGGTTTTATAGGTGTGAGCGATGGTTTAAGCCAGCTTAAAACAACTCAGCAGCTTACTCAGGTTTATAAAAATACCGGTGAACAATCGGGTAATGTTAGCCTACTAGCAGAGCTGGGTGAAATTGGTGAAAACAGCCAGTTCGATTTAACCCTAAGCTTTGGTAATAGCGAACAAACCAGCTTTAAACAAGGCCAAGCTACGTTAGCCAAAGGTTACCAAGCGGTGCTTGATAATTACAACGGTAAAGGCGAAGCGCTTGGTTGGCAAGACTACCTGCAAAGCCTTGCCCCGCTAAATAACATGAGCGAACAAACCGCAGATAACGGCAAGTTACTTTACACCAGTGCAATGGTACTTAAAGCGCAAGAAGATAAAACTCATGCAGGTGCGCTTATTGCCTCACTATCTAACCCTTGGGGCGAAACCGTATCGGCTAAAACAGGCTCTACTGGTTACAAAGCGGTATGGGTGCGCGACTTTTATCAAGTTGCCATGGCGTTCATGGCCATGGGCGATAATGCGACCGCTAAAACCGCATTCGAATACCTTGAAAAAGTTCAAGTAAACAGCAAAACCCCAGGCAATAAAGGCGATACAGGGTGGTTTTTACAAAAAACACATGTTGATGGTGAACTAGAATGGGTAGGCGTACAGCTAGACCAAACAGCAATGCCACTCATGCTTGCATGGAAACTCCATCAGGCAGGTGTATTAAGTGATGCAGAGCTCACCGATTGGTATAGCCGTATGTTAAAGCCCGCAGCAGACTTTTTAGTTGAGGGTGGCCGTGCAAACATTCTATGGAACGACGCACAAATAACGCCGCCAGCTACTCAGCAAGAACGCTGGGAAGAGCAAGAAGGGTATTCTCCATCAACCACCGCCGCGGTTGTTGCCGGTTTAATTACTGCAGCCGATATCGCTAAACTAGCAGGTGATGATGCCAATGCAACACGTTACCTAAATACAGCTAAGCGTTATAACAATGATATTGAAAAATTAATGTTTACAACCGCTGGTAATTTAGAGTCGAGTGCCTCTGATGGTGAATATTTTATTCGTATTGGCCAAGACAAAGACGCCAATTCAAATACTAAAATTAACGCTAATAATGGCCGTGAAGGGTTTAATAAAAAGCAAATACTCGATGGTGGATTTTTAGAACTCGTTCGCTATGGCGTGCGTGATGCACTAGCGCCCAGCATAGTCAAAACACTGCCAGAATATGATGACGAAACCCTAACCGATAACCTACAAGTTAAATACAGCTTTGAGTTTACTGACGGCAGCGGCACATTTGCAGGCTACCGCCGCTATGGTAATGACGGATACGGTGAAGACGAAGTAACGGGCGCTAACTATGCGCAAGGTGGAAAAAATAGCCCAGGGCAACGTGGGCGAGTTTGGCCATTTTTTACCGGTGAACGTGGTCATTACGAAATTGCCGCCGCAAGTGCGAATAACAGTTTAGATGCAACAAAACAGCAGGCTATTAAAAATAGTTATGTAAAAGGCCTAGAGCAATTTGCTAACCAAGGCATGATGCTACCTGAACAAGTATGGGATGGTGTAGGCATTAATAAAGCGGGTTACACGTTAGGCGAGGGTACTAACTCGGCCACACCATTGGCGTGGACACATGCGGAATACGTTAAGCTAGTGCGCTCACTAAGCGACAAGCAGGTATGGGATCATTACCCAGTGGTAACTAAAGCACTAAAATAACCGCAAACTAACTAACATAGCCGTAGTAAAATACGGCTATGTTAGTTATTACAATAATAACGAGGCTGAAATGAAAACATTTACCTTGAGCGCATTAGCATTAGCAATCATGCTAACAGGCTGCCAAAGCGCACCATCATTAAATAACGTCACTAATAACACCGAAACATCGCCACTAAATACTGAACAACAAGCAAATCCGTGGTGGGAAAACGCCATTTTTTACCAAATTTGGCCCCGCAGTTTTTACGACAGCGATGCTGATGGTCATGGCGATTTTAATGGTATGACCCAAAAGCTCCCGTATCTACAAGAGCTTGGCGTTAACGCATTGTGGTTAACCCCGATGTTTGAAGCACCTTCTTATCATGGCTATGATTTTACTGAATTTTACCAAGTAGAAAACGACTACGGCAGCATGGCAGAGTTTGAAGCCTTTATAAAAGCTGCTGACGACAAAGGCATGAAAGTCATACTTGATTTAGTTATAAACCATATATCAAGTAACCATGAATGGTTTCAGCGTTCAGCAAATAATGAAGCCCCTTATGCAGATTACTTTATTTGGCGCGACGATATGCCAAAAGCCGGAAGTGGTTGGGGACATGCTTGGAGTAATAACGACCAACCCGACGCAGTATGGCATTGGAATGAAACACGTCAGCAGTATTACTATGGTGCGTTTGGAGCGAGCCAACCAGACTTGAATTTACGCCACCCTGATGTTGTTGCCGAAATGGAAAAAATGGCTAAGTTTTGGCTTGATAAAGGCGTTGCAGGGTTTAGATTAGACGCAGTTCGTTTTGCAATGGAAGGTGGCGCAGATGCGCAAGCCGATACCGACGAAACCATTGCATATTGGCAGCACTTTAACCAATACGTAAAAAGCGTTGATCCAGAGGCGTACTTAGTAGGTGAAGCTTGGGCAGACATTCCCGTTGCAGCAAAATACTTTGGCGAAGGTAAAGGCCTCGACCAAGGCTTTGATTTTGAAGTGGGCTATAAAATACTGGGCTTATTAAAACCCGATGCCAGTGGTGAAGCACAATTTGGCACCATGCAGTCTAATCAACAAGTGAGTACAGTTGATGCCAATGTGCTTAAACAAAACTTACAACAGCGTATTGATTCAACTGCACCGCTTGATTTTTTTGCACCGTTTTTAACTAATCACGACCAACAACGTGTTGCTTATCAACTTGCAGAGCACGACGATAAAGCAAAACTTGCTGCTGCCATGTTATTTAGCTCTCCTGGCACGCCGTATATTTATTACGGTGAAGAGATTGGCCTAACACAAGGTGGCACAGGTCACGATGTGTATAAACGCGCACCAATGCAGTGGAATAACAGCAACCAAGCTGGTTTTACTCAAGCTCAAACAAGTTGGGTTGAGCAGGCTGAACTGTTTGGTGATAACTACACCCAGTGGTGGCCTGAATATTTAGCACAGCAAATTAATGCTGCTGATCGCAATGTAAAAACGCAACAAGCACAATCTAATTCACTGTGGCGTTTATATCAGCACTTAATCGCACTAAAAAAACAGCGCCCAGAGCTGGGCATTAAAGGCAGTTATGAATTAACACAGCATAGCAATGGCCTAGTTGAAATAACCCGCGAGTTAAACGGCAGTAAAAGTATGTTTGTGTTTAACTTAACCGCTAACCCGCAAAGCGTCAGCAGCATCAAACGCGATGATTTAACGCCAAACTGGCAACACGACCTCAATGGCGAGCAACTCGCTGGTTATGGTTTGTTGTTACTGAATAACACACTGTAAATAAAACACACACAAAAGGGACTAACATGCGTTAGCCCCTTTTTGTAGAAATGTTTTTATTGCATTGCCCCAAGTTATAGCTCATTTTTAAAGTTTATTAGATTAGATAAAAGTCTTTTAAATTCATACTTTATAATATTTTACTTAGTGGGCTAATTACCCCGTTCGCGCCTTGTTGTAAAACATGCGTATATATTTGCGTGGTGCGAACATCGCTATGGCCGAGTTGTTCTTGCAAAGTGCGTATATCTGCACCAGATTCAAGTAAGTGGGTAGCGAACGAGTGCCGTAGTGTATGGCAGGTAACATTTTTTTGAATTTTTGCCAGCTTTGCTGCCTGTTTAATTGCTTTACGAACTGTTGTTTCATCAATATGGTGGCGACGCAGCTTTTTACTTTCTGGGTCCATGCTTAACTGGGCAGAAGGAAACAAATATTGCCAGCTCATTTCATAAGGAGCCGCTGGGTATTTTTTAGCTAATGCATTCGCAAGCCAGACACCGGCATAGTCTGTTGCTTGTTTATCTCGATGCCAGTAGTCATTTACCAAGTGACTTTGGCTGCGCAAAAACGGCAGTAGTTCGAGTGCTAATGTTACTCTGCGGTTTTTATTGCCTTTGCCCTGCCAAATCATTAATGAGACATAGTCATAATCGACATCTTTTACCCGTAGCCTTACAGCTTCCATTAAACGTAGACCACTACCGTAAAGTATCTGAGCGATAAGTTTATACTTTGGATCCATTGCCAATAATAAACGCTGTATTTCTTCACGGGTCAGTACTACAGGTAATTTAGGTGACACGAGTGATTTATTAAAATTCATTTCAAGTGATAACGGTCGACTAATAATATGACGGTATAAAAATACCAAAGCATTTAAAGCCGTTGCCTGAGTTTTCATTGCAACATTACGCTGATTACTTAAATAAGATAAGAATTGCTCAACCTCCGACTCTGCCAATTGCGCCGGATGTTTTTTACCATGGTATAAAATGTAAAATTTTATCCAATATTGATAAGTGTCTATAGTACGCTTGGCATAACGACGCGTTATCATAAAGTCACGGATTGATTCTAAAAATATAGAAGCGATAATCTGCTCTAGTTGGTGCTGTATATATAAACAGTAGTTGTATTTAGTTTTTTTTCAACAACTCGCGGGATTATTTCTTGTATTTTACAACAACAAAAAAACAACAAATATAAATCCCTTGATTTACATTTAGATACAGAGTTAAACTTAAAGTATTAAAAAATCAAAGGATTTTATGTCTACAACTTGCGGGTTTAGAGCCTTTGAATAAGCTGTTAGCTGCTATGGAGAAATCGGCATGGGTTTACATGTTCATAATTTAGGTAACCTCCCTGCTGATGCGGAAAGGGAATATTTCATTTACATGCTCGATTACGGCTGGCATGAGCCGTTGTCAGAAGCTATGCGTGCGAACTTCACCAATATGGCTAGGCTGGCCTCGAAATCTAAGTCTGTTGTAATCGCAGGTGTAGAGCCGATTCATTTTGAAAATGAGGTGTTTTCCTTTCATGGAATCAATGGTGAGCATGGTGAAGAAATGCTGCCCGCATTAATGATTACTACATTGCACCCTAGATACTTTAAAGAAAATAATCATGCATGGAGAGAAAGTGGTGAGCTTGATGACAAGCTTCTCCTTATTCCGCTAAAGAAATGTTGTAAAACCACGAGTGACGTAGTTGCACTGATTCATAAAATATTTAAAGATATCGAAGAAAAGAAAGAACTTACGAATTTTTCGGTTCAAAAAGAAATAAAGAAAAAAAGTGGCTGGCGCTCTGCAGCAGACGCTTTCATTCTTCAGCCAAATATCAGTGGTATCGGCATCGATTTTAAGAAGTTGCTCGGGTTTGGCAGCTAACAAAGCCATCAATTTGACCGCCTTACGCTGCGCTTCAGGCGGTCAAATTATGGCGGCGTTAGCTCACCGGTTAAATTTCTTCCTATGGAGATAAAATGAAAGGACAATCGAAAGGTACTGTCTATGCTCATGCATATTTTTCTGCATCAGTGGAGAGAACATTAGCAGCAGAAAATTTTGGCATTCAGTGTGCTGGTTTAACAAGTGTTGCGCTAACTGCATTTATGGTTGAAAGCTACCTAAACTACCTTTGTGAAAGAATCTATGACTATGAGTCGCGTGCATCGAAGTATTTAGACGATAGTGATCAAGAAGAAATCCACAATACTTTGAAATTGATGAAAGACTTAAACAAAAATGAACCTTTTAATGTAAAACTTGCGGAGATTTTAGGCTACAAATCGCAAGCAGACATAATGTTGAAGTATCTTAGGAAATCGGTTCATAGAAAGCAAAGGGACGCATTTGACAAAGATATAATGAGTTCAAATGAATTCAATGCAATGGAACGAGTGTACAAGTTTTCAACAAAGGATAAGCTCAAATCTGTTCTTAAAGCATGTAATACTCCCCAAGCTGAATACGATAAATGGTTGCAGGTAAATGATCAACTTTTTGAGGCTAGAAATGCTCTCGCACATGGTAGAACTGAACATGTAGATGCAAGTTTTAGCTCTGCTGAAAGTCGATCCGTTTCTGAATCTGTCCCAACCGTTAGTGCTAGTTGGCAAGAACAATGCACTCTAGAAAAAGCTACTGTAATGTATGAGGAATCTAAAGATCTGATACATTATCTCAACGATTCATTTTTGTCAGAGCTTCAACCACTTAATAGACTCAGTACTCAACTATCAGCAGTGAGCTAACAAGAGCTTTAAACGGAACAAAAACAGTTGCTTAGGTTCCGCTTCGCTCCACATTATAACCAACAATTTTTGTCCGCTTAAGCGGGCGTTAGCACTATATCTTACATCTAGAATATCATTTAACATTTAAAGGAATAATTTCTTGAAAAAATTAATATTGACCAGCCTTTGTTTATCTACTTTATTTTCATATACAGTAAACGCAGCAACTGAATTAACATTACCATTAGAATTGAAAATTCACGTCTCAATTTTAGCTGGAGATGCTCAATCCATGAGAGAGCTAACTTTTGATAATATTGAATTATTTAGAAACTCTAAAGTTGGCGTTACTCATATTAGTAATGATATTAATAAAGAAAATGAAAGTAACTTTAATCTTATTTATGTAACACAAGCAGAAAGTTCCACTCCAAAATCTCCTGTATATGATGTTGCATATACATTTGTTAGTAATACATATAACGGTACAAATGAAGCACTAGACTACTATGCTACAGGTGCTCCACATAACTTGTTAATCCCTAAGACTACAGATAGCAGAGTTATTACTTATAAAGTGAACGGAGTTAAAGTAGGAGTTCCTTCATCTAAAAGCCAAAAATCTGAAAAAGGTGATTCTCGCATCTCCTTACAACTTCAATAAATAGTGCTAACAAGTTGCTTAAAAGGACTAAAACAGTTTGCTCGTTTTTTGCAAAGTACCGCAAAAAAGCCAGCCAACCATTTTAGCCTCTTAGCAAAGCGTTATACGCACCTAAAGTTTAGCGTTAAATTTAATCATAGAGAGAGCTATGGAAAGTCAGATTGAGATAGTCGAGAGACTAATTGAGGAAGGTGAAAATTTCACTTTTCAAAATTTTTGTTTAGCTGTAGGTGATTATCAAGGACGTTATGGTGGCCCTGACTCTCCGGAATGGGGGATATTTAAAATAAGAGCTCAAAATATAGTATCCAAACACCTTTCTGATAATTCTCCTGCAATGTCTCTAATTGCCGAAGGGCTTACGCAATACACCGAAGGTAATGGGCCTGATAAATTTGAGATAGCAAAATCTAATTTAGTTAAAGCATTAAAAATATTGGCAACGACTTTAAAAAATGATGTTTATGGAGAGCTTAAAGAAGAAAAGAGCACCCCGACATCAGCAGCACTTTCTAATAAAATTTTTGTTGTGCATGGTCATGATGAAAGTTTAAAAACTGATGTTGAACGCTTTTTACACGAGATAGGTTTAGTGCCAGTTGTCCTTCATCGTGAGGCCGATGAAGGCGCTACTGTGATTGAAAAATTTGAAAAACATAGTGATGTAGGTTTTGCTTTCATTTTGTTAACCCCTGACGAAATTAGTTATACAGCTGATCAAATTAATATCCCTGAACCGGATAAAGTAATTGAGTATAGAGCTAGGCCCAATGTCATATTTGAGTTTGGGTATTTTGTAGGTAAATTAGGACGAAATCGTGTTTGTTGCTTGCATAAAGGCGATGTGGTTTTGCCAAGTGATTTGAACGGTCTAGTTTATAAAAAGGTAGATGGTTCAGTTGATCCTCAAGCATACGCAATAATAAGAGAACTTAAAGCGGCTGGTTACAAAATCAGTGTGTAGTTTGTGCGTATAACAAGCAATTCAACAGGGATAAAAAACTTGCGGGCTATTCGCTTCGCTCAATTTTAGCCCACAATTTTTTACCCGTTAATCGGGCGTTAGAGCTATCCAGAGGTTAGGCATGCAAAAAATTATTCAAGGAATATCTGACGGTTCTATTTTACATTTAGATTTAATTGAGGAAATAGGTGAGCACTCAGAAAGAGTAACGATCAATACCTATCCAGACCCTGATCTTATTCGACATGATAGATTCTCACTTAAAGAATACTTTCTAGAAGATGATATTGATTTATCGACAGATTATTCGTTCATTGTGAATGCTAACCTAGAGGATTACGGCTTTGTTATCGATGGTGATTTACATACTGATTTAGGAGACGAACGAGGTTTAAGCTATGAGATTGAAGAGGTAAATGAACGTCAAAGAAAAGTAACTTTGAGAGGTATCCTACAGGGAGATTACTCTGATATTGACATGGATGCCGAAGCAGATATCTGCATAACAGGCTTATTAAAAAGCGATTATGTAAATTTAAGCCTCTACAAAGAATTGGCTATTGACGCATATTTATTAGAATCTGAAAATAATATAAAAATGGCTTTTTTTACGTACTTTTCCGCAATGGAAGCAATTATTCGCAGTAAACTTGATGTAATTCAGCTGAAGATTCATACAGAACTTCATGATGCACTAGAGCACTTAGCACTAGATTTAAAAGTTAAAATTGTTGCGAAAGAATCATTTGCTACGGACGATCTAAAACAAGTGCCAATCTGGGGAGAGTTTCAAGGCTTATTACGTGAAGTAAAAAAAATACGAAACCTAATTGCACACGGAAAGTTAGAGAATGAAATTACAGTAATAGATTTAAATAAATGTATTGCTTGTTACGTTGTTTTATTTTGTTTTACTTATAAAAATTTAACTACATTCGAGACCATAATTAAAGCCTTTAAAAAATAGCTCTAACAAGTTGCTTAAACGGACAAAAAACAGCTGGCTTTTGCTCGTTCCTCGCTAATTTTAGCCAGCTATTTTATTGCCGCTTAGCAAAGCGTTAAAGTATAGGGGTCAACTAATTTGGCCACAGTTTTAGAGTCTTTGTATCTAACCTCAGATTCATTTGGTGCTAAACGGGCATTATAATGATGTGGCCTAACGTTGTTGTAATATCCGTTGATATAATCACTCACACTATGTTTAGCCATCTAATATTGTACGCCGTTATTGCGGCTTTTTTATAGCAAGGAGGTTGCTTTGAGATATTTAAGCATGTTGCTATTCGCACCTTTAATAATATTTCCGGCATTAGGCGTTGTATTTTTATTCGCTAGTGTTTTCTCTATACAGTTAGAAGTCACCCAAAGTAGACTCTGGGAAGTTTATAAGATGATCTGTTTTTTTGGGGGGGGTGATTGCATATATGGGTAATACAGTAATTGGTATTCCTATCATTTTCATTCTTGATAAACTTAACCGTTTAACTTATTTAAATATAATGGGTTGTTTACTTTTTCTGGCCTTAGTCTTTGTTATAAAGGACGGCCGCTTATTTTCTTTTAATATTGCATCACCCGATAGTACAAAGTACTTATTATGGAAATACCTTGGGTACTTCACTTTTCTATATGTGTTGCAACTATTGACTATCTTATGGTTAAAAATAAGCAATAGTAAGGCATTTTTCTGTCGTGCTTATTAAATTTTTTTGATAAGTGTGATTGTTTGTGAATTGAATATTAGGTTTACTGTGTACATTGTTGGTTCAATAAAAACAAAGCTTACACTCATCTTAATTTCTTTGTGATGAGTGTCATGTTAGGGTTGGTAAATTTTGTGGCGCAGGTTCATTAAGAAGTTAAGGTGGCTGTCACTATATGCTCTTTTACAGTGTTAAGGAAAAAGGATGAGCCTTCCCGATTTTTTTATAGTCGCTTTAGGGCTTACTATTTCTATTTTATTTTTTATAATATTAACACCGATGCTGTTTTTTATTAAAAATAGAAAATTAAAAAATGTGGAAAATATTCTTGATGATGGCAAGGCTTTTTATTCATTAAACATACTAACAGCTGGAATGGGAATATTGCATTACGCTACTGTTTTCTTTTGTGGCAGGCATGCAAAGCGGTATGACTTATTTGATAAAAGACAGTTAGTACCTAAAAGTGTTCAGCGATGGTTTATCGTCTATTTTTGCTTGTTTATGGTGACGTTTGCTTTATGTTTTATTGCTGTTTTGATTGTACATTTGGGGTTAGGCTAAAGTTGGTCACTTGTACTAATGCAATTAATTGATCCATCTTCCATTCAAGTCATTTCAGCATACTTTTTTTTCGGTGGTTGTATAGGTGTTTTTATTTGGATTGGTTTGGTTATTTACTTAAAAACTAAGTGGTTACCATTACTCGAAGAAACTCTTGATGATGGTGTTAAGTTTTATAGCCTTAACATCTTTTTATCCGCTAGCGGAATTCTACAATACGCTACGGTTTTTATTTGGTCCTTTCATGCTAAGCGTTACGGAATGTTTGAAAAAAGGCAGAGTATACCTAAACATATTCAAAAGTGGTTTGTTTTTGCTTTTTTTTGGTTGATGTTTAGTGGGGTATTAATAGTAATATCTGCTGTTATTACTTAAGTGTATGCTCAATAAAATAAACTTATAAGATAATTGGATTTCTTACATATACAGAAGTAAGAATGTATTTAGGAATTTAATTATGATTAAGTTTATAGCTGGCAGTTAGGATGGGCGTCATTGAATTCTTTATGTGAATGTTTATTCATGTTAACGTTTGTAGTTTAGTTAATTGACAAACTAATTATGGCTCTGGCTTTGAATTAAGCTAACACCGTGTGGGAGTCATTATCTATAGGCATCTACGCAGGATACTTAATGGAGCCAGATTACCAAAACTATAGCCTCCAAGAGTTATTGGAGGCGCGCAGCTCAATTGATCAGCAAGCTTACCCACTTCGGTATTTTAAAATTTGCCAACAGATTGAGGTTGCGGCCAACAAGCCTCAAGAACGACAAGTTCTCAAAGACCGTGACTTTTTTTCTAGGCTCGTTTTCGTAAAAGTCATCACATCTTTGCTCAGCATAATTTTAGCTAGCAAATTATATTATGCTTTTTCGGAGGGGAATATTTCTTGGAAAGGAAATACTGACTATTTTGTCCAACAAAGTCCGCAGACATACTATTTTCTTGTTGCAGTGCATTTTTTCTTTTTAGGCATTTTTTTAGTTTTAGTATTTACAAACTGGTGGATTAAAAAGCACACTGCCAAATAAAGTTTTAGATTCGAATTTGCTCTTTTCCCCGTTTAAGTGGACTCTCGAACACAGCAAATCTCTTTTAGTTTAAAATAAACTGTTGACATAATATGTCGCAATGATTACTTTTAATACATAATATTAAAAGGAAAACTAAAATGGAAATTTGGAATTTATTTACTGATTTTATTGTGCAATCAATCACCTTTTTTACCCAAGAAGTGGGCGTAAGCCAAGCGGTTGCAATTATTTTGTTTACCGTTATTGGACGATTAGTTTTAATGCCGATTAACCTTGTTGCTATGGCTAATATGGTTAGAAATAAAAAAGCAATTGCCGCACTAAAACCTGAGCTAGATAGCATAAAAAACAACTATAAAAACCAGCCCAGCGAAATCGCAAAATTAACTATGGCGCTGTATAAAAAGCACAACATTAAGTTTATCGATAAAAAAAGTGTGACTAATATGGCAAGCCAAGGGGTATTTGGCCTTGGAACTTTTCAAGCTTTGCAACAAATTGTATTTAATAGTAAGTTTGCTTGGATTGCCAGTATTGCAAAGCCTGATATTGCGCTTTCGTTACTAGTGGGGGCTATTACATATTTATCTATGATGATGATGCCTGGTAGCGCAGAGCAAACCAGCACATTATTGTTCCTAATTCCCGCAATTATTTGTGTTGTTACTCTGGTTAACTTTCCTTCTGCAATTGGTTTGTACTGGGCTGCATCAAGTAGTACTAGCTTGTTGCAGTCATTATTAGTAAATAGATATTTTAAAAACCAGCAAGCACAACAAGTTTTGTAAAGGTCGCTAAACAAAGGAATGGCAATAATGAATATGTGTTATCAGCCCACAGCCGATTTAATGGCTTCTGCACAGTTAACCTATACCAATATGCGTGGATATTATGAACATTATGGCGTTGATTGGCAGCAACTTAAAATATGTGAGCAAATTTCAGACCTTGAAAATTGGGATGTTTTGTTAAATGGCGATGTAGTGGGTGCAATGCGCTTGGCTTTTGATGATGAGGGTTGCTATATACGTGACTTACAAGTAGATGCTGCGTTTCAAAATATAGGTGTTGGTGCAGCAGCAATTAGTGAGTGTTCTCGTTTAGCTGTGCACAGAGGTGCTATGCAACTTAGGCTTCGGGTTTTTAAAATAAGCCCTGCGCACAAGCTTTACACACGTTCAGGTTTCAGCATAGATAAAGCAGACGACAGGTTTTATTATATGTCTAAAAGCTTAGTTTAATGAGCGTGACTTTTATTTTAAAAAATTAATGTTGCTCAGTCACTGTAGATTAATATTCGCTCATTCAAACTGCTATCCCGACAATTTAATAAAATAGTTATGGATAGATTATGCGCTTTTTTACAAACAAAACAGCCACATTGAGTGTTTGCTTTTTATTGCTTGGCACGGGTTTTATGCTGATAGAAAACAGTATGTATCAGTATATTGATAATAATGGTGTTCTACATGAAAGCTTGTTTATGCCCTTGAGCATACTGTGTTTTGCTTTGGGAGTTCTTTTTGTGGTTAGTTTGTTAGCCCGAAAAGTATTCGGGCTATTTAAAAGTGCTAGGGCAGGTGGGCATTAACCGCTGCTGTTATTACTCATTATTTAAATTAGCGGGTTCTAATAAATTAAATGTTGGTAAGCGCCACTTAAAGCGTACCGATGCCATTCGAATTAAATAGCCTACCACTAAACTTGCAACCACGCTGATATTGTCATCAATGTTGTAGTGGTGTAGCGCTAAGTATAAACACGCGACTATAAGCGCTACGCTTGCGTAAAGTTCATGATGAAGTACTAATGGTGCTTGGCGACAAATTAAATCTCGTAATAATCCACCAAATACACCTGTTACTATAGCTGCGACCACACAAATTCCATAGTGCAAACCCATATTAAGTCCAACTTGACAGCCAATAATACTAAACGCAGCAAGACCTAGTGCATCTAGGCGCATAAATATGCCTTTAAATTTAACCACCCATTTTGCCAACCAAGTGGTAACAATACCGGCTAGGCAAGTGATCAGTAAATATTCTGGGTGTTTTACCCAAGTAAGTGGGTAGTTACCTAATAAAATATCTCGTACGCTACCACCACCAATAGCTGTGGCACTGGCTACTAACATAACACCAAACCAATCCATGTTTCTGCGCCCAGCGCTAAGAGCACCGGTCATGGCTTCTGCTGTAATACCTATAATATAAACGATGGTTAATAGCATGAGATGATCGCTTGAAGTTTTAACAATAAAATAAAAACAGGATTGTAGTGATAAAAGCATGCATTGACGAGTGAAAAATCACATTAAAAACAGCTGCTTTCAGATTAAAAAAACTAATGTGATAGCGAGGTGTGAATAGCCTGTTAATGTTACGAAAGCACCAGCTATAGTATTGAAAGCAAAAAGGACAAATGACCGTAAAAATGCAATAAAGCCTGAATTAATTTAAGGTAAAAGAGCGCTGTTGTTTTTAATTTTGTTGCTTCTTAAAAGTGGTTTTACTGAATAAATTAGCTTGAGCCACGTGCAATTAAACGCGGTGGTAGTAGGGTGCTTTGCACTTGCTCACCCCTAATGAGCTTTAATAGGTTTTCAACCAACATTTGCCCAGCAATAGTGGTATTTTGTTCTATGGTTGTCAGCGGCGGGTTAATGTAACTGGCAATAGATATATTATCAAAGCCTATCACGGCTACATCTTTTGGTACGTTAATATTGGCTTCTTTTAATGCCCGTATTGCGCCTATTGCTATAAGGTCGCTGGCAGCAAAAAGTGCATTAAAGGTAATGTTATTAGCAATTAATGAACGAGTGGCATGATAGCCTGATTCTTCGGTAGAGATAGCATTGGCAATTTTACGCTCATTAAGTGTAATGCCATTTTGTTGTAACGCGTCTTTAAAGCCATTAAAGCGGGCAAAAAATTCGGGGCTATGATCAGAGGCATCGCCTATAAACGCGCAGTCTTTTCGGCTATGTGCCAATAAATGCTCAGCGGCGAGTTTACCGCCGCCATAATTATCGCAACTTATGGTTAAATCAGGGCGGTTATCAACACTTGCTCCCCAGCAAACAAATTTGGTGTTTTGTTCAAGTAAGGTGTTAAATTTAGGCTGAAAATCTATGTAGTCGCCATAACCTAATAAAATGATGCCATCTGCACGGTGACTGTCTTCGTAATCTGCCTGCCAATCAGCACTGGCAGATTGAAATGACACGAGTAAATCGTAACCCTCTTTAGCGCAAGCGCGAGTAATACTGCCCAGCATGGCTAAAAAAAACGGATTGATTTGCGATTCATCTGAGGTCGGATCTTCAAACAACAATAACGCTAGGGTGCTACTTTGTTGAGTGCGCAGGTTACTGGCGTTTTTATCAACTTTGTAATTAAGCTTTTTGGCAATGTCATGAACCCGCCTTCGGGTTTCATCATTTACCAAGGGACTATTTCGTAAAGCACGAGAAACTGTAGATTGAGACACCCCAGCATAGTGGGCTATATCAAATGAGGTGGCTTTACCTTTCATCACGATTACTTATTTAAGAGGACAATAAGGGGCTATTCTCGTTTATTAGTGATTTTTTTCAAGCTTATTTGTCAATAAAGGCATTTTTTTATTGATTTTTTCATGACACCGGTGTCACAATAAGGACGTTTTATCATTTTGTTGTCAAAACGTATTAGCTACCTTTATTATTAAAGGTAGCCTTTTTTACAGTGATAGCTGCTTTGAGGTGATAGCTCAAAGTAAATAAGTATCAATGATACCCCATTAAAATAATAAGTACTCATTACTTAAACAAAAGAGATAACACTATGGGTTTACACTCTAGCACACACTTTGATCCAATTCTGGTTGCCGATATTGGCGGCACAAATGCTCGCTTTGCGTTGATCACGGGGTTTGATGAATCAAGTAATCAATTTACCATTGAGCATAATCATACGTTTCCAAGTGCTAATTATGGCTCCCTCGAAAGTGCTACCGAGTATTACTTATCAACAGTGTCTCATATAAATCCTAAACGCGCATGCCTAGCAGTAGCAGGCCCAATTAACGCAGGCCAAGTTCACTTAACTAACTTAGGTTGGCACTTTAGCGTTAATGATTTCAAACAGCATTTTGACCTTGAACAATTAAGCGTAATAAACGACTTCGCTGCATTCGCTTACGCCGCTCCGTATTTAGATCCTTCTCAAAACGTAACCGTTAAACCTGGCCAAGCAGACGACACAGCAAATATTGGTGTAATGGGCCCAGGTACAGGCTTTGGTGCAGCGTGTTTAGTAAGAACTGCACATTCGTGTGCGGTAATGAGTTCAGAAGGTGGTCATATTTCTCTAGCGGCGGTAAATGAACTTGACGCTCAGCTTATTCAAGCACTTAAGAAAGACCACCCACATGTATCGGTAGAAACGGTGTTTTCTGGACCAGGCATTGCTCATCTATATAAAGCAATGGCTGCAGTTAAAGGGGTCGCCGCAAAGAATTTAGACGCTGCACAAATTAGTAGCTTAGCCAACAGCGGTGAATGTGAAGTATGTGAGGCAACGCTTAATCAGTTTTGTGATTGGATTGGCAGTGTAGCAGGCGACTTAGCGCTTGCTTACGGTGCTCTTGGTGGCCTTTATATTGGCGGTGGCATATTACCAAGAATGCAGGCTCGTTTACTGGAAAGCCGCTTCATGGAGCGCTTTTCACAAAAGGGCATAATGTCGCAATATACAGGTCAAATTCCGGTCACATTAGTAACACAAGACAACATTCCTTTAATTGGTGCTGCCGCGTGTTTGCATACGAGTCAACAGGTTTAATTACGTTGCATACATTTGGAAATAAATAGATGAAAAAAGTCACTATAAATAGCGTTGCTAGTTATGCCGGTGTATCTAAAAAAACGGTATCGCGCGTACTGAATAACGAACCAAATGTGAGCGCGGCCACCCGCGAGAAAGTATTAGCGGTATTTAAAGAGCTTGATTACACACCTAATCCCATTGCTCGAGGGCTTGCACAAAACCGTAGTTTTATTATTGGTTGTTTATACGATAACCCAAGTAAAAGTTATATTACTCGAGTGCAAACAGGCGCATTAGCTGCTTGCCAAGAAAACAACTATAACTTGCTGATTCACCCTTGTGAGCTCAGAGGTGATGCACTTATTAATAATATAGAGCAGCTATTACAGTCATCACGCCTTGATGGTTTAGTACTTACGCCACCATTTTGTGACTTTTCAGAACTGGTTGACTTTTTAAAGTCGAAAAAGATTCCTTATGCTCGAGTGGCTTCTGCTATTTTAGAAGATGACTCTATTTCTGTTACCAGTAATGACGAGCAGGGCGCATTTGAAATTACCGAACATTTAATAAACCTAGGGCATACCTCTATCGCGTTTATTAAAGGTCACCCAGATCACAGTGCTACACAGCAACGTTTTAAAGGCTACAGGCGCGCGTTAGCAAGCCATGGTATTGAATTTAATGAACGCTTAGTTGAAGAGGGTAACTTTAGTTATCACTCAGGGGTAGACAGTGCGCGTAGTATTTTAGATTTATCGCCACGACCTACTGCTGTATTTGCATCGAATGATTACATGGCAGCCGCCGTGCTTAAATTAGCCACACAGCGTAACTTGCGTGTACCAGATGATATTTCTATTGCTGGCTTTGATAACGCCCCCATAGCGCGTCATATTTGGCCTGGGCTAACGACTATAGCGCAACCCGTAGAAGAAATGACTAAACAAGCTGTTACCCAGTTAATTACCCATATTATTGAGCCGCAAGAGTCGCCGTATAAGGTGATTTTAGAAGCAAAATTAATCACGCGAGAGTCAACCGCAGCCGTAAAATAAAACCGCTTTTTCACAGTAGCCCGAGTATGAGTGACGCTTACTCGGGCTTTTTTTATCTGCATTTTTAACCTTCATTATTTGCCGCTAATATTTCACTAAAAATTCACGTTTATTTATTGCACATGTTAAAAAAAATGACTATTTTTATTACTCAGGGTTGACACCGGTGTCATTGTCATGCGTTAATACCCTGACACCGGTGTCAGGGTTGTTGTGAGAGGCTCCCTGGTAGCGTACCTTTGAACGGGTAAGTCAAAGATGCTCAGTACAGTTATTTTCGTGGAGTCTATAATTGTTACTGAGCCTTTATCCTCTAACGAATAGAGATGAGTAAAATTATGTTGCACCCTCGAATTCAAGAAGTCACAGAACGCGTTATTGAGCGCAGTAAACAAACCCGTCAAGCCTATTTAGATCGTATTTCGCACGCAAAAAAACAAACAAGAGTTCGTGCTGGTTTAGGCTGTGGCAATATTGCCCATGTTATGGCTGCGTGCAGTAGCGATGACAAAGCGCGTTTAAAAGCAGATGAGGTGCCAAACCTTGCAATTATTAATTCATACAACGACATGTTATCTGCGCATGTGCCTTACAAAGAATACCCAGATTTAATTAAAAGCATTGCCACTAAATTTGACGCGACCGCGCAAGTCGCTGGCGGTGTACCTGCGATGTGTGATGGCGTTACCCAAGGTCGTGACGGCATGGAACTATCGCTTTTCTCTCGTGACGTTATTGCTATGTCTACTGCGGTTTCTTTATCGCATGACGTGTTTGATGGTGTGTTTTGTTTAGGTGTGTGTGACAAAATTGTTCCTGGCTTATTAATTGGTGCTTTATCATTTGGTCACTTACCTGTGTATTTTTTACCAGCAGGACCAATGCAGTCAGGTATTCCAAATAAAGACAAAGCACGTGTTCGTCAGAAGTTTGCCCAAGGTTTAGTATCTCGCGATGAGTTATTAGAGGCGGAAAGTGCTTCTTATCACAGTGCTGGTACGTGTACGTTTTATGGCACTGCAAATTCAAACCAAATGTTAATGGAAATTATGGGCTTACACTTACCAGGTAGCTCGTTTATTAATCCATACACAGAATTGCGTGATGGCTTAACGGGTAATGCAGTTGAGACCATGCTCAAGCAGCTTACAGAAAACAAAGATGGTCCGTGTTTAGCCGATGTGATCAGCGAAAAAACCATTATTAATGGCCTCGTTGGTTTGCTATCAACTGGTGGCTCAACCAACCATGCAATCCATATTGTGGCGATTGCAAAAGCGGCTGGTATTCAGGTTACGTGGAAAGACATGTCTGATTTATCAGCAGTTGTACCGTTACTGACGCGTATTTACCCTAATGGCTCAGCAGATGTGAACCATTTCCAAGCAGCCGGTGGTATGGGCTTCTTAATGCGTGAATTAGCCAGTGCTGGCTACCTACATACAGATGTGACTACTATTTTAGGCGAAGGTCTTGCACCTTACATGTGTGAGCCACTGCTTGATAAAGACGATAACTTGATTATGAGTGATGCCAATGGCCCTAGTAAAGTTAAATGGGTTGCGTGTCCTGAAAACTCACATGATGAAGAAGTACTTCGTCCTGTAAGCAATCCATTTAGCAAGCAAGGTGGTTTACAGCTACTAACGGGTAACTTAGGTAAAGCAGTTATTAAAGTATCTGCTGTTGCAGAGTCGCATCAAGTGGTGTCGGCGCCAGCAAAAGTATTTAGCTCACAAGGTGAGTTACAAGACGCATATAGCCGTGGTGAGCTTAACCAAGATTTTATTGCTGTTCTTAAAGAGCAAGGCCCTAAAGCTAAAGGCATGCCAGAGCTTCATAAGCTCACGCCGGTAATGGCAACATTACAAGATCAGGGCTACAAAGTGGCTATTGTTACTGACGGACGTATGTCGGGTGCATCAGGCAAAGTTCCTGCGGCAATCCACTTAGCACCTGAAGCAGTTGAAGGCGGCATTATAGCTAAAATCCATGAAGGCGATATTGTTACTTTAGATGCGCCAAATGGTATTTTAAAACTGCATGTAAGCGACGAAGATCTTGCACAGCGTGAGCTACAAATTAGCCAAGCAAGCCAAACATTTGGTACAGGCCGTGAATTATTTACTGGATTTAGAAATATCGTAAGCAGTGCCGACTTAGGTGCAAGTGCTTTTGGACTTGAATAATAATTAGCCATATTGGGTAATGAGGAACAAGTAATGAGTATTGAAAAAATCTTAGCATCGGCACCCGTTGTGCCAGTGGTGGTAATCGAAAAACTAGAAGATGCCGCACCACTTGCAAGAGCGTTGTACAACGGTGGCTTAAAAGCACTTGAAATTACACTACGTACACCAATTGCTGCACAAGCTGTAAAGTTAATGAAAGCTGAAGTACCAGAGGCCTATGTAGGTACTGGCACTGTGGTTGATAAAGCAAGCTTTAACGCGTCAGTAGAAGCGGGCGCTGACTTTATGGTGAGCCCAGGCGTAAGCGATGAACTATTAGCATTGGCAAAAGAGTCAAGTATTCCTTTTTTACCTGGTGCAGCAACCCCAAGCGAAGTGATGAATTTAGCAGCGCACGGCTTTAAATTTTTAAAGTTTTTTCCTGCAGAAGCCGCAGGCGGAACCGCGATGATTAAGTCGATTGGCGGCCCATTACCTGATATTACTTTTTGTCCAACCGGTGGCATTAGTTTAGCTACAGCGCCTGATTACTTAGCACTTAACAATGTTATTTGTGTAGGTGGTACGTGGATGTTAGACAAACAACTTATTGAAAATAAAGACTGGCAAGCTATTGAAACGCTTGCTCGCCAAGCATGTGAAGTTAATAGGAGTCAAAAATGATTAATGTAGCAATTAATGGCTACGGCCGTATCGGTCGTAATGTATTGCGTGCACTGTATGAATCAGCGCAAAATAATGAAATTAAAATTGTGGCTATTAACGATTTAGCCCCAGCCAATGTAAATGCTCATCTGACTCAGTTTGACTCAGTACATGGTCGTTTTTCACAGCAAGTAACACTTAAAGATAACACTATGCTAATTGGCGATGATGTGATCACGCTAACGCAAGAGCGTGACCCTGCTAATTTACCGTGGAAAGAACTAAACGTTGATATCGTACTTGAATGTACGGGGTTATTTACTTCTCGCGAAGCAGCTAATAAGCATATTGAAGCGGGCGCGAAAAAAGTAGTGGTATCGGCTCCTGGTACAGATATGGATGCTACCGTAGTGCACGGTGTAAATAGCGATGTAATTAATGCCGATAGCAACATTATTTCTAATGCTTCATGTACAACCAATTGTTTAGCGCCTGTTGCTAAAGCAATTAACGATACAGTAGGAATTGAACAAGGTAGCATGACCACCATTCATGCATACACTAACGACCAAAATTTATCTGATGTATACCACCCAGATTTATACCGTGCGCGAAGTGCAACTCAATCTATGATCCCAACTAAAACGGGCGCAGCGAAAGCCGTTGGTTTAGTACTGCCTGAACTTGCCGGTAAATTAGATGGCATGGCGGTACGTGTACCAACCATCAATGTGTCATTGGTTGACTTAACCTTTATTGCTAAGCGCGATACAAGCATTGAAGAAATTAACCAAGTGGTTAAAGACGCTGCGTTTGGCTCTATGAAAGGTATTTTAGAGTACAATGAGCTACCGCTTGTTTCTATTGACTTTAACCATAACCCAGCATCATCAATTTTTGATGCAACGCAAACGCGTGCTGATGGTAAATTGGTTAAAGTTATGGCGTGGTACGACAACGAATGGGGTTTCTCAAACCGCATGTTAGATCAAGTTAAAGCGCTGGGTGCTTATTTATAATTTTTCCGTGTAGTTAAATTTTACTTTATCCAGCCAAGCCACGCACTGCGTGGCTTTTTTTGTGTTTTAGTTAGCCCAAAGTTTGCTAGAATATGTGCACTAGAATAGGGACTGCATATTATATTAAGGAAAATAATGCTAAAACACGTCACTAAAAAAATATTTCGTACTAGTCACCTGCAAATTGGTGAGGGTAATATCAGCGGTTATATTGCTTGCTTTTTGGCAATATTAAGTTGCTTAGGAGTGCTTGCATTCCACTTTCCGGAATATTTAACGACTCCAGAATTACGCAAAAGCTATAGCGTTGACTTTTTACGTCAGCTCATGTTTGTTGCTCTTATTATTTCCGGTAGCTTAGGGTTACTTAATTTTGTACGAAATACCAATAAGCGTTTGGGTGCCACTGCGTGGTTTTTTATTATACTGGCCATTAGCTTTGGTGGCCCGAATGTTGAAGTGAATGACTTTGCAGATAACACTCCTTATATTGGCTTAGATTGGTTTATATTAGACTTACTAGGCTCTACCTTAATTTTTATTTTAATTGAAAAACTACTTCCGCATCGTAAAGAGCAAAAAATACTTCGTAGTGAATGGCGCGGGGATTTAAACCATTTCTTTGTTAATCACTTAATAGTGGGCTTTGTATTACTGGTTACTAATCATTTTGTTCATTATGGGTTTGGTTGGGCGGTTTCGAGCACACTGCAAGCTTACATAGCGCAAATGCCGTTTATACTTCAGCTATTTTTAATTATTTTGGTGGCTGATTTAATGCAGTATTGGACGCATCGTGCGTATCACGAAGTGCCATTTATGTGGCGATTTCATGGTGTGCATCACAGTGCCAAAGAAATGGATTGGCTCGCAGGCTCTCGTCAGCATATTTTAGAAATACTGATCACCCGTAGTTTAGTGTTAACCCCTATATTTGTGCTGGGGTTTTCACAGCAAATAATCAGCTTATATGTAATTATTGTTGGTTTTCAAGCCGTATTTAATCATGCTAACGTGAATGTAAAATTTGGGTGGTTGAAATATTTTATGGTTACTCCCCAGTTTCACCATTGGCATCACGCATCCGATAAAGCTGCCATTGATCGAAATTATGCAGCCCATTTCTCGTTTTTAGATTACTTATTTGGTACTGCGGTAAAGGGGCAAGCAGAGTGGCCTAAAGAATATGGTGTTGTCGGGGACTACATGCCTGTAGGTATGCTAAAGCAACAAATTTACCCGTTTAAAAAACAAAAATAGTCTGTAGTTTTAGATTGCGGCCATAAGATTCATGGCCGCAGCAATCATAAAAAGTCAGCTAATACTCTAAGCGTTGGCCGCTGTGCAACATTTTCGCTCATGCATTGCTGCGAAATATGTTGTAAGTGCATTACTTCAGCACTTTGCTCGTGGCAGGTGGTAAGTAAGTCCTCAATTAAACACCCTAAAGCGCGCACTTCTATTAATTGCATTTGTTGACGTTGATAATCACTCAGCATAGTAAGATCAGTAGCTGCGCCAAAATCACCAAACAGAACCCTTGCTTGCGCGTTTACCATAGTATTGTGCGCATAAATGTCACCATGGCTTATATTGTGTTGGTGCAAGTGTGCCACAGTACTAACCATTTGCTTTGCAATGCTATAAATTGTATCGGCAGAGTAATGGCAATCGCTTTCAAATGTATCACGAGTACAGGTATCAAGGCTGGGAGGTAAGCCTAGATTCGTAAAGCTTGAATCAATTAACTCCATCACTAAACCAAGCTGCTGCTGTTGTTCAATGTAAGCCAGTACTTTAATTAAGTTTGGATGCTCAAGCGCTTGCAAGCAGCAATTAACTTCATCCAGCGGATAACCATCGCTTGTAATACTCCCTTTAAATAACTTAACAGCAACCGGCTCTTTATTTGTTGAATAAGCAAGATGAATAATTCCTGATGCGCCTTGGCCTATTACTTTACTGAGCGAGTAGTCACTCAGTGGTTTATTGGTTAAATTTGATTGGGTAAGGCACTGTGATTTATTAAAGCAATTACCTGCAAATGCAAGCCAAGTAAGCTTAGGAAGTTCAAATAGCCAATCATCAACATGAGTTAATTGATTTGCAGAGAGTCTAATTAGTTCTAAGTTATGGCAGTTTGCCATGCTTGTTGGTAGAGCACTGAGTTGGTTACCTGCCAAAGCCAGCTTTTTAAGCGCAGTGTATTGGCCAAATGTTGCAGGCAGTTTGGCTATTTTATTATCTGTAAGAATAAGCCATTCAATCGCTTTAGGCAGGCTGTTATCTGCAAACTCAGTTATTTGGTTACCTTTAAAGGCAACCATAATAAGAGCGGGGCACTTAGCGAGTATTTTAGGTATATGGTTAAACTGATTAAACGACAAAAACAGTCGTTTTAATTTTGTTAAGCAAGCAAATCCATCAGGTAAATCAGATAAATTGTTATTTGATAAATCCAAGACTTCGAGGGTATCAGCAAGTGTAAAAATTTCTTCAGGAAAGTCGCTTAGCGTTTCAACCAATTGTAGATGTGTTGCACCAAGCAATTGGCCGCTTCGAAGTTGTGAAAGGGTATTCAAAATTAATTAATCCATTTTACATAAAACAAAAAGGCCAACTAAGTTGACCTTTAAACATTATTTGATCTGAACTCTGCTTGAAACAGATTTATCATTCGAAGTTCAGGTTGTTCGCTTAACGATTAAAATTGAGCGTTATGGTACACGTTTTGTACGTCGTCACAATCTTCAAGCATGGCTAAAAAGCGCTCCATAACTTCAACGTCTTCGCCTTCAATAGGAGCTTCAACTTGAGGTACAAAAGCAATTAAGTCTTCGTCAAATTCTGTCACACCCATTTCTTCAAGTGCTGTGCGGGTATTGTTGTATTCAGTGTGCGGTGCAAATACGGTCACTTTGCCATCTTCTACTTCAACGTCGGTAACATCAACATCTGCCATCATCAGCGCTTCAAGTACGGTTTCATCGTCGTCACCGTCAAACACAAAAATAGCAAGGTGATCAAACAAGTGTGAAACTGAGTTTTGTGCGCCAATTTTAGCGTTTGCTTTGGTAAAACATACACGTACATCAGCAAAAGTACGTTTGTTGTTGTCGGTTAAACAATCAACAATAATCATGCAATTACCTGGGCCGTAACCTTCATAACGTGTGGCTGCATAGTCTTCACCGCCGCCGCCTTTGGCTTTATCAATAGCACGTTCAATTACGTGAGCCGGTACTTGGTCTTTTTTAGCGCGTTCAATTAAACGACGTAGTGCTAGGTTGCCGTCTGGATCAACACCGCCATTTTTAGCACAAATATAAATTTCTTTACCGTATTTAGAATAAACTTTAGTTTTAGCACCCGCAGTTTTAGCCATTGAATCTTTTTTGTTTTGGTAAGCTCTTCCCATCTGCGTTTCGCCTTAATATGTATAAATAATTGAAAAAAATTGCAAGCCCATATTCTAAAGGTAAATGCGGGGCAGGGCTAGTAAGTATTGTTAGTAGCCAAAAATAAAACAACCCGCATAAGCGGGCTGTTTATTCGTTACAAACGATGAACGGTTGTTAGGGGATTACCAAATACGAACGCGTTCTTCTTCTGGTAGGTATAACTGATCGCCTGGTTTTACATCAAATGCTTTATACCAAGCGTCATGGTTACGAGGTGCTTGTGCTCTAAAGCGACCCGGTGCGTGTGTACCACCACGTAATTGATTTAACATGCTTTGCTCAGTACGTTTTTCTTTCCATACTTGTGCCCATGCTAAGAAGAAACGTTGATCGCCGGTTACACCGTCAATTACCGGTGCTTCTTTACCATTTAAGCTTAGTTTGTAAGCATGATAAGCCATGGCTAAACCACCCACATCACCAATATTTTCACCTAAACTGTTGCGGCCATTTACAAAGTTACCTGGAATTGGCTCATATTTGCTGTACTGAGCAGCGAGCTTGTCGGCTTTAGCATCAAAAGCAGCACGATCTTCATCAGTCCACCAGTTACGTTGAATGCCGTTAGCGTCAGATTTTGAGCCCTGATCATCAAAGCCATGGCCCATCTCATGGCCAATTACAGCGCCAATGCCACCGTAGTTTACTGCTGGATCTGCATTTGGATCGAAAAATGGCGGTTGTAGTATAGCGGCAGGGAATACAATTTCGTTAAACGAACTATTGTAGTAAGCATTAACACGTTGTGGTGTCATGCCCCAACGATTACGATCGGTCTTTTTCAGCTCTTTTTCTACACTTTCAGCCTGGAAAAACTCACGCATATTTTTTACATTAGTCATTAAATCATTTTTGCTAATGCTTAAGCCTTCATACGATTGCCATTCATCTGGATAACCAATTTTTGGCACAAACGCCGCTAATTTTGCACGCGCATTTACTTTTGTTTCTGCGCCCATCCAGTCTAAGTTATCAATACGCTCACCAAGTGCTGTGCGTAAGTTTTCAACAAGCTCAGACATTTGTTGCTTAGATGACTCAGGGAAATAACGATCTACGTAAATTTTACCAATTGCAAAGCCCAATGAGCTAGTGCCAGACATTTGGCTGATAGCGCGTTTCCAGCGTGGACGTGGCTCTTGTTGACCATTTAACTCTTTTCCATAAAAGGCAAAGCTAGTGTTAAATATTTCTTCAGATAATAGTCGTGAGTTACCATTAATCGCATGATATGTAAGGTAGTCTTTCCATACGCTTAAATCTTCGTTATTGATTAGGTCAATCATGGCTTTAACAGGTTCAGGCTGCGATACGTTTAATTGTGGTACTTTATAACCTGTTTGCGCAAAATATAAATCCCAGTTAAACCCGGGGTATTGCGTACTTAGCTCATCACGTTTTACTTGGTTTAGGGTTAAATCGCGATTACGGCGTTTTTCACGCGGCCAATGACCTTCTGCAATTTTGGTTTCAAGCGCTAAAATCGCTTGTGCACGCTCTGTGGTATTATCAACCCCTGCAAATTTAAGCATATCGGCAATATGTGCAACATACGCTTCACGGGTTTTTACAAAACGTTCTGCATCTTCAAGGTAGTAAGAACGATCAGGTAAGCCTAAGCCACCTGCACCTAATGACATTTCGTATTTATTGGGATCTAAACGGTTAAACCACATACCGCCACCAATTGGAGCACGCACACCCGTAAGCCAAGATTGGCCAAATACTTTTGCCAAATCATCAGTAGAGGCAACCGTATTAATGTCGTTAAGCAACGGCTTAATTGGCGTGATACCAAGTTTATTAAGCGTCTCGGTATCCATGTACGAGTTATAAAAGTCAGCGACTAGTTGCTCTTCGGCGTTTAAGTTTTCACGCGCTGCAATTTCTTCAATAATTTCTTTAACGCGATCTTCACTGCGCTCAGCTAGCGCAGAGAATGCACCGTAACGGGTTTTATCTGCTGGCATTTCATAGTTGTCGTACCATGAACCACTGGCGTACATGAAGAAATCGTCGCCTGGTTTTACAGCTTCGTTACGCGCAGTTAAATCAACCCCAAACGTGCCTAATTCGGCTTGCTCTGTTGCTTGTGGCTTTTCTGCAACTGCTGCTACTTGCTCAGTTTTTGTTGTTTGTGGCTCAGAACAGCCAGTAATAAATGTGGCAGCGAGCGCCGCTGCAATTAAACTCTTTTTCATTATTTTCCCCTATGAATTCACGTTATTTAATTCGTTATATTTTTGTTATAAAAATAGCTACTTGATTGTATTGATAACTTCACTGCAAACAAACCTTTTGAGGTGAATAACCGTACCGGTCGATAAGATGAATGAAATACTAGCAAAATAGCAAAAAAAAGCACTCAGATACTTCAATCGTACCCGAGAGGCTTAGTTTATTGCAGCCTTTGACTGCTTTTGTTGTAAGGTCCACATGTGCGCATATTCACCATTTTGCATGAGTAATTCATCATGTTTACCTTGTTCTAGTACTTCTCCCGCTTTGAGTACGATAATTGTATCGGCATCGGTAATTGTTGATAAGCGGTGCGCAATAACAATACTGGTATGATTAGAGGCAACTTCTCGCATAGCATTTAATATGGCTTGCTCAGATTGTGAGTCCAGCGCCGAAGTGGCTTCGTCAAAAATTAAAATTGGCGATTGTTTTAAAATAGCGCGAGCAATAGCAATACGTTGTTTTTCGCCACCAGAGACTTTTAGTCCGCGTTCGCCTACCAAGGTTTTATCGCCTTTATCTAGGCTATTAATAAAGTCTGTTAGGTGCGCCATGTTTATGGCTTTGTTTACTTCATCTTCACTGGCGCTGGGTCTGCCGTAGTGAATATTTTCGCGTATGCTGGTATTAAATAACACAGTATCTTGCGGCACTATGGCAATAGCTTCACGCAAACTTGCCAAGGTGACCGTGTTTATGGCTTGATTATCAATTTTAATCGCGCCCGATGAAAGTTCATAAAAACGGTATAACAAGCGGGCTAACGAGCTTTTACCTGCGCCACTAGCACCTACAACCGCTACCTTAGCACCAGGATTTACATGAAAACTGACATTCTTAAGAATAGGACGCTTGCTATCGTAGCTAAAGCTGACGTTTTCAAAGCTAATTGCCCCATTTTTGAGTGCTAATGGTTGCGCGGTTTCGCTATCTGCTACTTTGGGAGAGGTATTTAGTAATCCAAGCATGTTTTCAAGGTCGGTAAGAGCGCGGCGTATTTCACGGTACGCAAACCCCAAAAAGTTAAGGGGTAAAAAAAGCTGAATCATATACGCGTTAATCATTACCAGTTCACCAATCGTTAACTCGCCGGTGACCACTTCATTGGCACCAAGCCACATTAATGCGGTTATTGCACACGCAATGATCAGCGCTTGCCCTGAATTAAGCACCAGTAACGAGAGTCGATTTTTTAATCGTGCTTGTTCCCAGGTTGCTAAAAATGTGTCGTAAGTTTGGGCTTCATGCTGTTCATTATTAAAGTATTTTACGGTTTCGTAATTTAATAAACTGTCGATGGCGCGGGTATTACTTTGGTTGTCGGCAGCATTTGACTCACGAATAAAGCGGTTTCGCCATTGGGTAACCGTCACGGTAAAAAAAATATAAATAGCCACAGCCAATAGGGTGATCAGCGCAAACCAAATAGAAAACAAGCTGCCAAAAATAATCGCCACAGTCATTATTTCAAACAACGTGGGCACAATATTAAACATTAAAAAACGCATTAAAAAGCTTAAGCCACTGGTGCCGCGCTCTATGTCTCGACTTATGCCGCCAGTTTGCCTATCTAAATGAAAAGCTAAATCTAATGAGTGCAAATGTTTAAACACTTTAAGTCCAATATCTCGCATGGCATGCTCGGTGACTCGCGAAAATACTCCATCGCGTACTTCACCCAAAAATACACTAGCAAAGCGCAATGCGCCGTACATAATCAGTAATAAAGTAGGAACAAGAAGTAGTGGATTAATTGATTTATCAACCGAATCAATTATTTCTTTTAAAGCCCATGGCATGAGTAATGTCGCGCCTTTAGCACCGATGAGCGCTAATATAGCAATCAGCACACGGCCTTTAAACTTAGTGATATAAGGCCAAAGAGTTTGAACGCTTTGTTTTAAATTCATGGCGTCGGGGCGTTTTACTGAACTTTGTCTGGAGCGCATCGAGGATCTCAGTATTTGATATTATATAAATGAATTAGCTTAAGAACGGCTATTGTATTTTAATTAGCTGCCCTTATATACTAGCTATCCTTTATTTTAGTTTTAAATGGCAAATGTTTAAATTTCGCGTTTTTTTCGCTACATGCTTGTTTTTTGCTGCACTCTTTAGTGTGCAAAGCCATGCTATGAGCGTAAAGCAGGGTTTAGGCAGTAACTTAAGCAGTCTTACCGATATTGTTAATGTTGACCATTTAACTAACACTCCTACACCTACAAAATCGCTTGGCAATTTAAAGCACAAAAACTCAAAGCATTCTGATTTTGATGCTCATCAACCTAGGTTAACAGCCAATAACTCATTTTTATTTCTACATAGTGCGCAGGGCGATCCTGAATACGATGTAGTGCATGAGTTTTTTGCCCTAAATGGGTGTAGGCATATTTTTTTGCGACCGCAAGCAGTCAACATAAGTCAGCCTTGGTATACCTGGCTATTTAAAAGTAAAAAGTCGCGCTTGAGCGGCTGGAAAGACGCTAACCTGTTATACACCGCTGTAACTACCTATCACGCTTAAAGTTCCTTATTTAATGTTAATTGGTTTTAACGCATCGCGTTTTGACCTGCAGATTAATTGTGCCTAATAGGTACGTTACTGGGCTATGCCTAGTAATAAGGAATAACTATGTTAAGTCTAAAAAAAGAGAAAAAGCCATTTAAGGCTAAGTTTAAATTGAGCTATGTAGCCATGCTGATTGTATTAGTGTTACTAGCAATAAGCGCCTTACCTAATTTATATCCGAATAAGTCATGGTTGCATATTAGTGCAGCTTCTGATGTTAAAACGCAAGTAATGCCAAGTACTGAAAACCTAGTTAGCTTTTTAAATAGCCAAGGTTTTGAAGTGAGTGAAAGTTTAAAAGACCAAGCAAATATTAATGTACTTTTAAATACACCAACGCAAAGTGCCCAAGCTCAGGCGGCTTTAAAATCAAACTTTCCAAACACACAAGTTAAAATTGTTGAACATGCAACCAGCCCTATTTGGTTACAAGAGTTTGGCTTATCGCCCATAAAGCTGGGTCTTGATTTAAACGGCGGGGTATTGTTTGTACTTGATGTTGATTTAGAAAAAGCGGTTGATGAGCAATTACTCAGTGCATATCAACAAACAAAAGCTATTATTGTTAAACAAAAAGCCTATGGCGTTAAAGCGAAGCAGACTAATCAGGGCTTTGAAATAAGTGCGCTTGAGAATGCTGGTGATAAGCTAATAGTTGTCATAAAAGAGCTTAAAAGCCGTTTTGAAAACCTCACTACAACCACATCAACTAATGGCAACTTACAGGTCGTTAAAATTAGCTATTCTGAGCAAGGGCGCAGCGCATTTGATAAAGAAGTGATGAGCCAAACACTCACCACACTTCGCTCACGCATAGAAGAGCTCGGTATAACTGAGGCCGTTACACAGCGCCAAGGTAAGCAGCGCATTCGTATTGAGCTACCTGGCGTGCAAGATCCAGCTGAAGCAAAACGCATAATTGGTGCAACCGCGTCATTGGGGTTTTATCAACTTAAAGAGAGAGGCGGGCAAACGTTTAATTTGCAATCGGGAGGGACTATTAAGCTCGACCCTGTACCTATATTTACCGGTGAGCATATTAATAACGCTAATATAGGCCGTGATGACTGGGGTAAACCTTTGGTACAACTGAGCTTAGATGGCCAAGGTGGCGATGCTATGTCGGCTTTTTCAAAGGCGAATATAGGTAAACCTATGGCAACGCTCTATTCAGAGTATTCACAAAATGCTAAAGGTGAAGTGGTTAAAAAAAGCGAAGTCATTAATGTGGCGAACATTGCCCAGCATTTAAGCTCGCGGTTTAGTATAACCAATATGCAGAGCCAACAAGCCGCTGCCGATTTAGCGCTACTACTACGCGCAGGATCACTTACTGCGCCTGTAACGATAGTGCATGAGCAAACTATTGGCCCAAGCATTGGCCAAGACAATATTAATAATGGATTAGCAGCGTTAATGTTAGGCATGGGTTTAACACTTGCGTTTATGGCACTGTGGTACCGCCGTTTAGGGCTTATTGCAAATGTTGCGTTAATTTTAAACTTAACCTCTTTAGTGGGGCTAATGTCGTTATTACCTGGGGTGGTTTTAACTCTTCCAGGGATAGCAGGCTTAGTATTAACTATAGGAATGGCGGTTGATACTAACGTGATTATATTTGAACGCATAAAAGAAGAGCGTCGCAAAGGTCGCCCCCCGTATCAAGCAATCCAAGAGGGTTATAAACAGGCTGCTAATACTATATTTGATGCCAATATTACCACCATGATCACCGCGATTATTTTATATGGCATAGGATATGGCCCAGTAAAAGGCTTTGCGATAACGCTGGCGCTTGGTCTTATTACATCGGTGTTTACTGGTGTGTATGTATCGAAATATTTAAGCCAAAGCTTATATTTAAAGCTGGGCAAAAAAGCAGGAGTAAACGCGCATGCTTAACACTTTTTTAAAATGTGAGACAGGGTCACGTATGCGTTATACAGGCTTGCTTATAAGTGCCATATTTGTGTTGTTATCAGTATTCACCATTGCACAAAAAGGGCTTAATTTTGGCCTTGATTTTACGGGTGGTTATTTAACAGAATTTACCACCAGCCAAGGTGTTGAACTAAAACAGCTTGAGCAATTTATTGCTAAAAACCATCAAGGTGAATTTGAACTTACAGCACAGGGCAATAATCATTTTCAATTAACGCAAGCGCCAAGTGAGGAAGCTAATAATGATGCTTGGAAAACCGCGATTAGCCAAAACCCAGATATAAACGCTGAGGTTTTATCATCGGCTTATATTGGCTCTCAAGTGGGTGATGAATTATTTGAGCAAGGCTGCTTAGCCTTATTTGCTGCGATGGTAGCGGTAATGATTTATTTAGCTGTTCGGTTTGAGTGGCGTTTAGCATTAGGCTCTGTGGTGGCTTTATTACATGATTTAGTGCTGGTGGTTGGCTTATTTTCGTGGTTACAAATAGAGTTTAACCTAACCGTTTTAGCCAGTTTATTGGCAATTATTGGCTACTCCCTAAATGACTCAATAATAGTGGGCGATAGAGTACGCGAGCTATTACGCATACCAACAAATATTTCGCTAAAACCAAGTCGTATTATCAACAGTGCTATTAAAAGCACCTTAACTCGTACGCTTATTACCTCAGGAACTACGCTCGCAACAGTGGCAAGTGTTTGGCTGTTAGCTGGCGCGCCGCTGCAGGGGTTTGCCATTGCTTTGTTTGCAGGAATAGTCGTAGGCACGCTGTCGTCTATTTGTATTGCTGCTACATTACCTGAGCTACTTGGGTTAAGTGCTAAAAACTACGATAAGCAAGTGGATCAGCAAACGCAGGCATTAATGGATATGCCATAGCCTTAAATATTAGCATTGTTGTTACACAGCAAAGGGATAGTGTTCGATGTAGCAACAATGCTAAAATGGCAAAATTATTTTTACCGAATTGAGTGAATTTTCCAAATGAATAAAGCCCATGTTACTGAGCACCTTCGTTTTGCCTTAGATGAGCAACTAAACACTGCTAAAATTGCAGCTCAAACAGCTCACGATACCGCTACCCATGAAGAAAGTATTGCAGAGACCCAATACGATACCCTCGGGCTTGAAGCTGCCTATTTAGCACAAGGCCATGCAGAGCGAGTTAATGAGTGCTATAAAGAAATACAACTATTTGAAGCCATATACAACGAACCCGTTACAGGCACTGTCGTTATAAGCTCATTGGTATGTTTAGAAGACGATGCCAGCACACAAAAATGGTTTTATTTAGGCCCAGCAGCTGGTGGATTAACCGTTGATATTAAAGGCACAACCATTCAAGTACTTACCTCTGGCGCACCATTAGGGCAACAGTTATTAGGTAAACAAGTCGATGATGAAGTTAGTTTAACACTCGGTGATCTAAAACATAGTTACGATGTGGTTGAAGTGCTTTGAATGTAGTATTTATTTGTCTCTTACTCTGAGGCGCAGCATCTCGTAGGCCTCTTTGTTAAATTATTGCCTAAAACTTATAGAATAAAATTAAAGATGAGCCGTTTATGAACTTGGTATTGGTCAGTGATATTTTTGGTAATACAGCGGCTTTAAAAGCATTTGCTGAAAAACTAAACGCTCAGTCTATTGTCGATCCCTATGGCGGGGTTGATATGGCATTTAACAGTGAACAGCAGGCCTATGAGTATTTTAGTCAGCATATAGGCCTTGATGAGTATGTAGCTATTTTACAAAAAGCGATTAAACCACTCGCTGGCAGCACCATATTGATTGGTTTTAGTGTTGGCGCATCGGCAATTTGGTCAATGTCTGCACACCCGGCGATTAAAACGATAGCTAAGGGCATTTGTTTTTACAGCTCGCAAATTAGGCACCATACAGATATACAACCACAATTTGAGATTGAACTCATTTTTCCGCATTATGAGCCGCACTTTGATGTTAAATCATTACAGGTGGAGCTTGCAACAAAGGCTAATGTTAACGTAAAGCATGTTGATTACTTACATGGTTTTATGAACCCACACTCAAGTAACTTTAATCAGAATGCTTACGATCAAACATTAGCTGCGCTATCTAAAGAGCTAAAAAATTAGCAGTTAAGCGTTATTGCTTTGTGTTAATTTTTACAAGTGAGTTTTTGTAATTTCAGGCTTTTTTCACAAACTTAGCCGTTACCATCATTTCGCCAATGCCATCTACTTTACAATCTAGCTGGTGATCTTTTTTATCAAGCACACGTCTTACCAAAGCTTTAGTACCAATTTTTATAACCTGAGAACTGCCTTTAATTTTTAAATCTTTCGCAACGGTTACTTTGTCACCATCGGCTAGTAAAGTGCCGTTTGCATCTTTTACCAAAATAGCGTCTTCATCGCTTGTATTATTTGGGTTCCATTCATAAGCACATTCTGGGCATATAAGCAGCTGTTGGTCTTCGTAAATGTATTCACATTGGCATTTAGGGCAAGCGGGAAGAGACATAATGATCACTTTTAGTGGTAAATTTTGGCTATTTTAAAACACAAATTAACAATAAAAAAGTTCATCAAATATTTTTATCTTCACGCTAAAAATATCTCGTTTGTGTGTATTTAAAAAAGGGCTTATAAATCACATGTCGCTTAAGCAATTTAAGCGCTAACGTTTATAGTAGATATTCGTTAAAGCACCTATCGTATTAAGTGATTTGCTATTTGCTGCACTTAGTGCGATAGGTGTTTCTATTTGCTGTTTAACTACCTGAGCTAACTAGCCAAGGTATAATTTATATTTTGACTTAACTAGGAAAAGTCGTGTTTAAAACCTTAATTGTGGTTGATAACAATGAGCAAGCAGTTGCTCTTTCATTTGAAAATGTAATTACATTTGACACCTATTTACGAGATTACCCCAAACGTAACGAACCTAAAACCCGCATTATTAATTTATGCGACTCAAGCCAATACTTGAGTAAGGGTTATTATTGTTCATTGCTTGCAGAAGCCCGCAAACACCAAGTATTACCAAGCGTTAAAACAATAAACGCGCTTAGAAGTGGACAAGCACCTATTTTAAATACTGGGCATATTGATGGCGCAGTTTATTTTGGTAATGCTCTAAACGAATTACAAGGTAAAGCGGCTAAATCGGTATTTAAACAATACCCAGCTCCTATTTTATTTGTCGATCAGCAAGGTTTATTGCAACAAGGCTCTTTAACCTCATTAAGTGAGCAACAATATGCTGCGTTTATTGAAAAGCTCAATGAGTTTACCCAAACGCAATGGCGTATTGGTAAAGTAGAACGCCGTTTTCGTTGGGATATGGCGATCTTGGTTGATCATAACGAGAAAGTACCGCCAAGTGATAAAGATGCAATAGCTCGCTTTATAAAAGCAGCAGCGAAACATGGTATTAACGCAAAAGCACTCAGCTTTGAGGAAATAGATAATATTGCCCAATTTGATGCGTTGTTTATTCGTCAAACAACAGCGATTGATCACCCAACCTACCGCCTTGCAAGTAAAGCGCAAAGCCTTGGTTTAGTGGTGATTGACGATGCGGAGTCTATTTTACGGTGCTGTAACAAAGTGTACTTACATGATGCATTTAATTATCAAAAAGTACCGAGCTTAAAAACGCTAGTTGTGGCTGATCAATCAGTCCAAACGCTTGAACAATTAGAAGCAGCATTTACTTATCCGCTGGTATTAAAAATGCCAGAAGGATCGTTTTCAAAAGGCGTTTATAAAGTTGCTAATCGTGATGAATTAGAAGCTAAGCTTAGTGAATTATTCGCACTGAGTGCGTTGGTATTGGCACAAGAGTACATGTACACCGAATACGATTGGCGCGTAGGGGTACTTAATGGTCGTGCTATTTATGCATGTCGTTATTTAATGGCGCGTAACCATTGGCAAATATACAACCATGACGCAAAACGGTTTTTTTCCGGTGGCTTTGAAACTCTACCAACCTTTGAGTTACCAAAAGCTGTGTTAGACGCTGCTTTAAAGGCCTGCAAAACAGTGGGTAAAGGTTTATACGGTGTAGATGTTAAAGAGCACCAAGGTCGTGCGTATGTATTGGAAGTAAACGACAACCCGAGCATTGATCACAAAGTAGAAGATGGTTACTTAGGTGACGAGCTATACATGATCATAATGGATGAGTTTAAACAGCGGTTAGAAGCACGAGGCCGCGGCTAATGCCTATTGCTTTGGCTGAAAAAGTAACAGTGACGACCAAGCTAGTTATTCGCCCTGCAATAACCACTGACTTAAAGGCGTTGGTGGCGCTTGAAAATACTTGCTTTAGTAACGATAAGCTAAGTGCGCGTAGTTTAAAGCGCTGGCTTGGGGCTAAACATGGGATTTTATTAGTTGCTGAGCAAAATGCGCAACTATGTGGCTATGGCTTAGTGTGGTGCCATAAAGGCACGCGTTTAGCGCGTTTGTATTCGTTAGCCGTATTACCAACAATGCAGGGCAAGGGCATAGCCAAAAAATTACTCAATGAACTTGAAAAAGCGACCAGTGAGCGTGGACGTATTTATTTGCGCCTAGAAGTTGCAGTAAATAACGACAGCGCCATTGGGCTTTATAAAAGTGTGGGGTATCGCGTATTTGGTCAATACAGTGATTATTATGACGATCACAGTGATGCCTTACGCATGCAAAAAAATATTCGCCAAACCAGTGAGTTGCAGGTTGAGCGTTTAACGCCATGGTATCAGCAAACCACCGAGTTTACCTGTGGCCCTGCTGCGTTATTAATGGCAATGGCTGCTCTTGACTCAAACACAGAGCTGAGTCAGTCACATGAATTAGCTTTGTGGCGTGAAGGCACCACGATTTTTATGACCTCTGGGCATGGCGGTTGTCACCCATTTGGCTTGGCACTGGCTGCAAATAAACGCGGTTTTACAAGTGAGGTAATTGTTAATACATCTGAACCATTATTTTTAGATGGGGTTCGCAGTGATAACAAAAAATCAGTATTGGCCACGGTTCATCAACAGTTTGTTGAGGGTATTGCAGCGGCAAATATTTCAGTTACACAAAAAGATGTTGAATTAACTGACATAGAAAACTGGTTGAGTCAGGGGTTTAGTGTGTTGCTGTTAATTAGTACGTATCGGTTTGATGGTAAAAAATCACCGCACTGGGTGTGTGTAACCCATTTAGATGCACATTGTGTTTACGTACATGACCCATTTTGCGAGCCTGGAAAAGATAACCAGCTAGCAATAGATTGTCAGTACGTACCAATTGCACGTAGCGACTTTAGTAAAATGTCGGCATTTGGTAGCCAAAGGCTCAGAACGGCAGTTGCTATTGGTAAAGTAAAATAGATTAGGATATTAAGTGACATTTTTAGATTTTATCGACGTAGCGCCTTACTCATGGGCAGCCATCGGCACCGCTGCTTTTTGTGGCGCTATTATTGGTATAGAGCGCCAATTGCGCGGCAAACCCGTAGGTATTCGCACATCAGCGTTAATAACCTTAGGTACATATTTGTTTTTATCAACGGCGTTTAACTTACAAGGAGATGTGATTGATCATTCTCGTGTAGTGGGGCAAATAATCACGGGTATTGGCTTTTTAGGCGCAGGCGTTATGCTAGCAAAAGACGGTGCCGTGGTAGGGGTTACCTCAGCGGCTACTATTTGGGTGCTTGCGTCTATTGGGGTGATGATCGCAACCGAAAACCTAGGTGCAGCAATTAAGCTTTCTATATTGGTGGTTGGTATTTTATATGGTGTTGATGTGCTCGAAGCTAAGTTTAAAAGTCTTAGCAAAGGTGTGCACGCTAAAGTAAAAAGTTATCACAAACGTTATTATCGAAAAGACGGTACAGATAGCGAACGCCACTAAATAGTGGCGTTTTTTATGCTGGTAGAGTTGCGTTTAACAAACTAAGTGCATCGTTAATTGCTGCGGGGCGGCCAATAAAATAACCTTGCACACTATCTACATTGAGCTTTCTTAACGAGTTGAGTTCTTCTTCAGTTTCAATTCCTTCGGCAACGATGGTGCAGTCGATTGCTTTTGCAAACCCACACAGTGCTTTTGCTAGCAAAAACTTACGATCATCAGTGTTTATATTCTGTGTGAGGCTGATATCTAATTTAATAATATCGGCTTCAAGCTCTAAAATATGCTGAAATGACGAAAAGCCTGCGCCTACATCGTCAATAGCCAAGCGAAGGCCTTTGTTTCTGAGAGGCCTAAGTGCAGCTCGCATTTTTTCGTAGTCGGAAATTGGCGAATGCTCAGTAATTTCTAATACTAGCCTAGTGCAGTCAATGTTTTGTAATGTATTTTTAAGTGCACCGCTTAGGATATGCGATGGTGAGCAATTAATGGCAATGTAAGTTGAATTATTAAATTTGGCTATGTTGGTGACTGCATTTTTAATGGCTAGCATTTCTAATGCTTCATTTAAGCCAACCTTTTTTGCTTCTTTAAACCATACATCAGGAGTTTTATAAGGCGTAGTAAAAAATCGAGCAAGTGATTCAAAACCTGCAACTTTATTATTTTTTAAACTAAAAATAGGTTGAAAGTAGATACTAATATCATTATCGCTAATAATTTGCTCAATAGCTGACTTGGCGTGATTACGCGATATACTTTTTGATAAGTTTTTTTCAATTAAGCCAGTCGCTATTTCCGAAATAATATTTAAAAACGATAAATCGCGATCGTTCAAGCTCTCATCATGGTGTGATTTATAACAACAAAAAGTACCGTATAATTTACCGTTTGACAGGTTGATAGGTACACCGATATAGGCGCCTATACCTAACTTTTCGGTTACGGGCATAGCCTTGGTTATTGGGTTTGCGTTGGTATTAGTAATAATAGGACTAAGCTTGTCATCGGTGATTTTTTGACAATACGTTTCATTAATCGGATCGGCATTACCCACTTTAACAATTTGGTTTTCAGAGGGATTATCGACCACTTTAAAAACCCGCTCATCGTTAATAAATTCAGATATAAAAGCAACATCCATATCTAAATGTTTGCGAACTAACGCGAGTAAGTCAGCTAGTTTAGCCTCAATGGATGCGTTGCTTTGTTGATCGACAAGCAGATTGGTAAGTTTATCCATCAGCTATCTCCCTGTATTAATTTCACCACGCTTCATGCGTAATACTATAATTTATATATATAAAAAAATCTAATCAAGGCTATATCAATCTTTGCTAACCATCAAAAGTGAACACGGTTTAGTTAAAACTTAACCAAATAATTTTCGTCGCACGACTTTACGGTATTCGCTGGGTGTTTGGCGTAATACTTTTTTAAATACTCGGGTTAAATGCCCTTGGTCATTATAGCCAACCTCTAAAGCAACTTCCTGAATCGATAAATTAGAAGATGCCAATAAATCTTTGGCGCCTTCTACTCGTAATTGTTGCCAATATTCGATTGGACTTTGGTTAGTGGCACTTCTGAAGCGACGGGTAAAGGTGCGATAACTTAGACTAAATTGAGCCGCAACCTCCTGTAAGTTGAGCTCACTGGCTAGATTGGTTTTTAACCAAAACTGTATTTGTGCAATCAGCTCATCTGGGTGTCTATCTACTGCTCCCTCTAAGTAACGTTGATCTTCATAGGGTTTACGAATTTCATGGGAAAAGTTGCGCTCCACATGTTGTGCCGCTTCCTTACCATAATATTGACTAATAATATGTACGATAACATCAGCAAGTGCATTTAAACTGGCTACGGTATACATACGTTCTGACTGGGTGATAAAAAAATCAGGTTTTAAACTTACATTAGGGTAGTCATGCTTAAACTGTTTAGCATAATGCCAATGGGTAGTAGCGGGATGTCCGTCAAGTAAACTAGCCTCTGCAACAAAACAATTACCTGTGCCTACTCCAATTATATGACTTCCTACGGTAAAGCTCTCGATCAGCCAAGTGACTAATTGTTGATTAGCGCGTATCACCGGGCGAGGGTTACGCCAAATACCAGGCACAATAACTAAATCGCAATAAGGTGAGTTTTCGCTAGTACAATCAGGAATAATCGATAGTCCAGTTCGCGTCTTAATGGCATCACTATTTTTAGCCACTAAATGAATAGCCAGAGGTTTAAAGTTATTTTTATCACTATGGCCTTTAGCAAAAGCCTCACCCGCACGCAGCATCTCAATCGGTAATGTGAGACTGGTTACCAACAAATGCTCAAACACTGCGATACCAATATTTATGGGGGGAGTTAATGGGTTGTTGCTCATTGTGAATGCTCCGACCAGTTGTTTTTGGCCTTTTATGCCGCTTATTTGGCTATTAAAGCACAAAGACGTCTCTATAATCCAATTAAACTAATGTCATATTCTTATAACACGCATTTTAAAGGTAAATTATGACTGCATTACCCGTTATTGTAGGCATGGGAGGCATTAATGCCGCTGGCCGTACTTCTTTTCATCAAGGTTATCGTCGTATCGTGTTAGATAGCTTAGCGGCGCAAGCTCGCCAAGAAACGTTTTTAGGCCTTGCCACATTAATGAACTTAGTGACTACAGTAAACGGCCAACTTGAAGACAGCCAAGGTAATCATGTTGAGCAAAGCGACATTGAAGCACGCTTTGGTGAGCAAATTATTGCTGGTACATTAATTCGAAAAATTGAAAAAGAACATTTTGACGTTGATGCCACACCTTGGCAGCAAAAAATGACTTTAACGGCTTCAGATGATAGTGCAATTGTGTTTGAAACACGTCGTCGTGACTTACCATCGCCTTTACCAAGCAACTGGCAAATAGATGACCTTGATAATAAAAAAGTAAAAGTCACGATTGCTGCTGAGCTAGATGTAAAACATGACTCAACCCGTGATAACCCGATTAAGTCGGCTGGGCAATTTCCAACCGGGTTTGATCCTGCCATTATGTATAACAGCCGCTACCAGCCGCGCGGTTTACAAGCGACCATATTTGCTGCCACCGATGCAATAAAATCAACAGGACTTGATTGGCAACATATTATGAATAGCGTAGAGCCAGATAAAATTGGTACCTATTCAGCATCGGTTATTGGTCAAATGGATGATAAAGGCTTAGGTGGTTTAGTTAAAGCGCGTCAGCAGGGCGATCGTGTTAGTACTAAACAGTTAGCGCTGGGTTTAAATACGATGTCGACCGATTTTATTAACGCCTATGTTACTGGGAATGTGGGGACGACTTTTTCAACTTCAGGCGCATGTGCCACATTTTTATATAACTTGCGCGCTGCCGTTAACGATATTCAAGCTGGTCGTACCCGTGTTGCAGTGGTTGCCAGTGTTGAATGTGCGATTACTCCAGAAGTGGTTGAAGGTTTTGGTAATATGAGTGCGCTGGCTAATATTGAAGGTTTGCGCCGTTTAGATAATTTAACCAATGATGATGAGCCTGATTACCGTAAAAGTAGTCGTCCATTTGGTGAGAACTGCGGTTTTACCTTAGGTGAGGGGGCTCAGGTTGCTATATTAATGGATGATGCACTGGCTCTGGAACTCGGTGCAGATATTATGGGCAGTGTGCCGGATGTATTTGTGAATGCCGATGGAGTTAAAAAGTCAATTACCTCACCTGGGCCTGGCAATTACATCACCATGGCGAAATCAGCAGCACTTGCTACTAGCTTGTTAGGTAAAGAGGCACTGCAACAACGTAGCTTTATTTTAGCGCACGGCTCAAGTACGCCACAAAATCGTGTTACTGAATCTTTAATTTATCATAAAGTAGCGCAAACATTTGCTATTGATAACTGGAAAGTGACTGCGCCTAAAGCCTATGTAGGCCATACTATTGCGCCTGCTAGTGGCGATCAGCTTGCGATTACGTTAGGTGTATTTAGTCATAATATTATGCCGGGTATTACCACCATTGATAAAGTAGCCGACGATGTTTACAGCGAACATTTAGATATTCGTAATAGCCACTACGATTGTGGTGATATGGATATTGCGTTTATTAACTCAAAAGGCTTTGGTGGAAATAATGCAACAGCGACTGTGCTGAGCGCAAAAGTAACCATGCAAATGCTTGCTAAACGCCATGGTGATGCACTGATGAACAGCTATGTTGAAAAACATAGCCAAGTAAAAGATGCACAGCATATTTACCAAACGCAAGCCGATTTAGGTCAATACTCGCTAATTTACCGTTTTGGTGATGGCTTGATTGATGAAAATGAGATTGTTTTAGATGAGCACAGCATTACGCTGCCAGGCTTTGAAAAAGCAATTACATTTAGTACAACAAATTCCTATCAAGATATGTTCTAAGCACACATACTTGTTAGCAAGGCGCTTTTATAGCGCCTTTTTTAATGTTTGTTCAAATATACTTAGCAATTAAACTGTGTTTATTTTTTTGCTTCCATGCTAGATAATAATTGGCAAGAACGGCTGTTAGGCCAATTACAACTGCAATAAATAGCAGTGTTGCAACATAGCTCATACCGTATCCAGTTGGTAAACCCACCAGTGTTTCGCCATAAGTCATATCAGAAAAACTAAAGCCTAAAACAGGGAGAAGTAACCAACTTATTGCATGCAGTAAATACAAGTGGGCTAAGTACGAGAACATACTGGTTTTACCCAATACTTGTAAAAACTTTGGCGAAAAATCACTTTTTAGCTTACTCAATAGTTTAAGCATAATTAGGCCTATACCAACGGTTAACAACATAAACTGCAGGGAAAGTGGATATTTGGTCGGGTTTAAAAATGACATTATAGTGAGTAAATAAGAGTCACTAATCGTAAATATTGACGCGTCACCATAAAGATTAAAGCCACGCAAAAGCGTATATAAAACTAGGCAGCTTACACCCAAAATTAAGCCATAATCCATAACTCGGTTACTGTATTGCTTGGCTTTGTAATAAACACCTGCACAATAGGCTAACGCCATTAACCCAACAATAGGAGCTACGGGGTAGGTGGTTCTAATTTTAAAGTTAAAAGGAAGTTCGAGTACATTTTTCTGATGTAAAATAGACCATATCGTATTTGCGATTGTATTTGGCTCAAAGTTGACGGCATCAAATAAGTTGTGGCCAAATACTAAAATTAAGCCCATGGCAAAAATTGCATACAGACCGATTAAGCGTAAAAGCCCTAGAATAATAAATCCCCAACCTATCGCCCAAATAACCTGAGCGTATAACATTGGAAACAGTGGATTAAAGCTCCAAGACCATGACACAATAGTAAATTCAAATAATATAAGCACTAGTCCACGTATAATTAAACTTTTTGAAAAAGCTTGCGTGGAAGTGTATTTATGCTCGGTTATCGCAGCTGAAAGGCCCGCTAAAAATACAAATAATGGCGCACAAAAGTGCGATATAAAACGAGTGAAAAAAGTAAGCGCATCTGTTCCTGGTATGGTCATGGGATCGGTCACTGAATAATTTAGACAATAATACATGCCGTGATCAATCACCATAAATATAATGATAAGACCTCGGAGTAAGTCTATATGGTGTAAACGATTTTGAGATAAAGGTAATGACATAAATATGCTTTGGTATGGATGAAAAAACGAGTTTAATTATATGTTATATTATATCATTTTGCGAGAGTGATAATAAAATACTTTAGTATAAATTATGTTGTAAACAATTTTCACTTACTAACAGATTTTTACAGTTTTACTTTTTTAATGGAGTTACTCTATTAACTAAATAGTTAAAGTTGAAGCTACTAAAGGGTTAAACATGAAAAAAATATTTTTTTTATCACTATTGCTGATGCTTAATGGCTGTACATTTTTTGGCGTTATGTTGGATGGACAAGCAGCCTCAAATGCACAAGAAAATCAGCGGATGAAAAATCCAGCTCGGTCTACTCCTTATGAAAATCCATTTGAGCCAGTTCCCGTTGATAAGGACGGATTTTCTTTTGCAGAGCTAGGTTTAAAAATAGACTCTGCAGTATTTAGTTTAGTAAAAGGAGATGACGGTGTGATTAGAAAATGTAGGCAGGTTACTAAGGTCTTAAAAGAATGTGTAGAAGTCGATAAATCTACTCTACACAGTAATGAATCTAAGCAGTTAAAAACTGATGATGAAATAATAAGTGTTGGTCTATAAAACTACTAATGAAATAGTAACTATGGTCGTAACCAGCTTGCATTTCGAGTGTTAACGGATAGCCTTTCTGTGTAGCTACAGTTACTAACTTTTGTGGCTTAAGTTGCTCATCTAAAAAGTTATCTGCATCACCTTGGCTAACCAACATAGGTAAATAATCAGCTTGTTTGGCTTGTTGCATTAATTCGCAGCTATCATATTCTGCCCAGACTGATTTATCAGTACCTAAGTAGCCAGTAAAGGCTTTAACACCCCAAGGACAATCTATCGGGTTTGCAATTGGGCTAAATGCTGTAGCGCTGGTATAAGCTTTAGGATTTTTAAGGGCAATCATTAATGCGCCGTGACCACCCATAGAATGCCCAGAAATTGCTTTTTTAGTTGTTACTGGAAAATGTTGCTCTATTAATGCAGGTAGTTCCTTCACCACATAATCGTACATATTAAAATGAGTATTATAAGGTGCCTGCGTTGCATTGACGTAAAACCCTGCACCTTGGGCAAAATCGTAGCTATCTTCGTTAGGAACGTTTTCACCACGCGGACTGGTATCAGGTGCGACAATAGCAATGCCTAGCTCCGCCGCTTTTTTAAACGCGCCTGCTTTTTGCATAAAGTTTTCATCGGTACAGGTTAATCCTGATAACCAATAAAGTACTGGTACTTTATTTTTTTCACTGGCGCCTGGTGGTAAAAATACCGCAAAATGCATGCTGCAATGGGTGCTTGAGGAAGTATGGCTATACTGCTTATGCCAGCCACCAGCCACTTTTGCTGTTGAGATATTTTCTAACATAACAATCCTTAAAAGCCGTTACTTAATAGCAACGGCTGGTAATGGTGATTAAAAGAAATTAGTAATGAATAACAGTACGAATACTCTTACCTTCGTGCATTAAATCAAAGGCATCGTTAATTTCTTCAAGGCTCAAGGTATGGGTAATAAAATCATTAAGAGCGAATTCACCCGCCATGTAACGCTCTACAATTTCAGGAAGTTGCGAACGACCTTTAACGCCTCCAAATGCGCTACCACGCCATACACGGCCAGTAACAAGTTGGAACGGGCGAGTTGAAATTTCTTGGCCAGCACCAGCTACACCAATAATTACAGACTCTCCCCAGCCTTTATGACAACACTCAAGGGCAGAGCGCATTACATCAACGTTACCAATACATTCAAATGAGTAATCAACACCGCCGTCGGTCATCTCTACAATCACTTCTTGAATTGGCTTGTCGAAGTCTTTTGGATTAATTAAGTCGGTAGCACCGAGTTTAGTCGCAAGATCAAACTTAGAGGTGTTAATATCAATACCAATAATACGGCTTGCACCAGCCATTTTGGCGCCAATAATGGCCGACAAACCAATGCCACCTAGACCAAAAATTGCCACCGTATCGCCCGCTGTTACTTTTGCCGTATTTGTTACAGCGCCCATACCGGTAGTGACACCGCAGCCCAATAAGCAAATTTCCTCTAAAGAGGCTTCTTTATTTACTTTAGCTAGCGAGATTTCAGGAAGTACTGTGTATTCAGAAAAGGTCGACGTCCCCATATAGTGATAAATTGGTTGGCCGTCTTTGAAAAAGCGCGTTGTGCCATCTGGCATTAAGCCTTTGCCTTGTGTTTCGCGTACAGCAGAGCACAAGTTGGTTTTACCTGAAGTACACATTTTGCATTCACCACATTCTGCGGTGTATAGAGGAATAACGTGATCGCCAACTTCTACACTTGTAACTCCTTCGCCCACAGCGTAAACCACCCCAGCACCTTCATGGCCTAAAATAGCGGGGAAAATGCCTTCTGGATCTTCACCTGATAAAGTAAAAGCATCTGTATGGCATACACCTGTGGCAGTAATTTTTACCATCACTTCGCCTTTTTTAGGCATCATCACGTCAACTTCTTCAACGCTTAAAGGCTGATTAGGGCCCCAGGCAATCGCTGCTTTTGATTTTATAAATTCAGACATGTGTATATCCTTTATAGTGGTTTGAATATCAATTGTAGACCCAAACTGTTTGGGTGATGTGCCTATTGTATTTATTTCTATAACAATGATAATCTCTAAATTAATAAAACACTTTTACAGTATGGTAATAATGATGCGTTGGGAAGGGATTGATGAGTTTATTGCTGTTGGCGAAGAGGGAAGTTTTACTCAAGCTGCACAGGCGTTGGGCCTATCGGTTGCCCATATTAGCCGCCATGTTACTAAGCTTGAACAACGGTTAAATACCCAACTTTTAACGCGTACGACCCGAAAGGTGGTATTAACCAAAGAAGGTGAGCAGTTTTTACACCAAGTAAAACATTTACAACACGCCATGGATGAAGCCACTCAGGGGCTCGCGTCTGTGCAAACATCCCCTAAAGGTAAAATTAAATTAACCGCACCGGTTATGTATGGTGAAAGTTTTATTATGCCGATAGTGCATTCGTTTATGCATGATCACCCCGAGGTAGAAGTAATCGCAACGCTTTCTAACGAGCAAGAAAACTTGCTGGAGGGCGGCTTTGATTTAGCCATTAGATTAGGCCATTTAAAAGATTCGACTTTAAAAGCGCGACGCTTGAGCTCTCGGCGATTTATTATGTGTGCTGCACCAAGCTATTTAGCGCGTTTTGGCGAACCCCATACGTTAGGTGAACTTAACCAGCATCAATGCTTAATTGGTAACAGTAGTTATTGGCGAGTAAATGAAAACGGTCGTGACAAACATATTAAAGTAGCAGGGCGGTTGCATTGCAATAGCGGTTGGGCACTGGTTGACGGCGCTAAAAAAGGGTTGGGTATTGTTCAGTTGCCGGATTACTACATAGAGAATGAGATAAAAACAGGGCAGTTAGTACCAATATTAACAGCTTATCAACCTCAGCAAGAGGGTGTGTGGGGGCTCTATCCTCCTCGGCAATTTGTTGCTACTAATGTACGGGTATTACTTGATTATCTAGTAACAGGATTAAAAGTTTAGCTTGGCTTAGTGATTTGCTTATAATATAGCCAAGTATAAGATTTATAAATTATTTCTTACATTTATGGTGATATTCAATTGCGCTGAGTTCGTGCTACTATAAAGCCACACTTTTAGCATTAATGTTTTAATTAATATGTTTCAACCTGTTAGCCTGTTTATCGGACTTAGATATAGTCGCTCTTCCAAAGGCAATGTGTTTATTTCGTTTATTTCTTTTTTTTCTATTGCAGGTATAGCGATTGGTTTAATGGCGCTCTTTACAGTAAGTAGTGTCATGAACGGTTTTGAAAGCAGCCTGAAAACGAATATGCTCGGACTCATTCCACACGTTGAAGTGCAGGCAAAACAACACTCTAAAGCGCAAATGAATACTCTTAAAGCCGATCTTGAGCAATCACCGTATGTTGATCATGTTAGTTTATACCGCCATGGTGAAGCTATACTACAAACAAATAAAGACTTGCATGGTGTGCTACTGCAAGGGCTCTATGATAATGATGGCTCGCTTTATAAAATCACTGACAAAGTAGTGCAGGGGAATTGGCAAAGCGTATTAAATAATAATTACCACATTGCTATTAGCCGTTATCTAAGTCGTAAACTCGGCGTTAGCTTGGGCGATAAACTGCGCGTTATTATGCCCAATGCGTCAACTTATACACCCCTTGGTCGTGTTCCTAGCCAGCGTTTATTCAAAATTGCTGCTATTTACGAAACTGGTTCAGAAATTGACATGGGACTGGCATTTACCAGTGGTGTGTCATTGCAACGAGTATTAAAGCAAAGTAGCTCTACACCCCCTAATTTAAGTGTGTCACTGCATGAGCCATTTGCACTTGATGAATTTATTCAAGACAGCCAACTTATTCTAAAGAATTTTAAATACACCGATTGGCGCAGTAGCCAAGGCACTTTATTTGCCGCTGTGGCGATGGAGAAACGCATTATGTCTATGTTATTGGGCTTAATCGTGCTGGTGGCGGTGTTCAATATTGTGTCGGCGCTCACCATGATGGTGAGTGAAAAACAAAGCGAAGTTGCGATACTGCAAACACTAGGGCTAACGCCAAGCCAAGTACAAACGGTATTTATGGTTCAAGGTTTGTATAACGGTGTGATTGGTACGGCAGTAGGTGCCTCTTTAGGTATTTTATTTAGCTTATATATTAATGAACTGCTGGCGTTGGTTGGCTTAAATTTATTATCGGGGATTTCACTGCCGGTCAAATTTGATGCGCTTAGCTTAAGTGTGATTGCGCTTTTAAGCTTAGCAATGAGCTTTTTAGCGACTTTATATCCTGCGCGCCAGGCCGCTAAAGTAAACCCAGCCGAGGTATTACGTTATGAATGATTTAGTAATTAGTTGTGAACAAATAAGTAAAGTGTACCAAGACGGGCAAAACCAAGTTGAGGTATTAAAAGGGGTTGATTTAGCCCTAACCCAAGGTGAAATGCTAGCTATTGTAGGCAGCTCAGGTTCAGGTAAAAGTACCTTATTGCATATTTTGGGTACCTTAGATACCGCCAGTTCTGGCAGTGCAAAAATCAAAAACCAAGATGTGGCTAAACTTTCTCGCAGCCAACAAGCCGCGTTTAGAAATCAAAACTTAGGGTTTATTTACCAATTTCATCATTTATTAATGGAATTTAGTGCGGTTGAAAATGTTGCTATGCCACTGTTAATAAAAGGCTTGAGTGCCAAAGAAGCAAATGTAAAAGCTCTCGACATGCTCGATAAAGTCGGCCTTGCGCACAGAAGTAGCCATAAACCGTCGGCACTTTCTGGTGGCGAACGCCAACGTGTTGCCATAGCGCGTGCTTTAGTGACTGAGCCTGCACTGGTTCTTGCAGATGAGCCAACGGGTAATTTAGATAAGCAAAACGCGATTAAAATTTACGATTTAATTAACCAGCTAAATAAAAGTTTAAACACCAGTTTTGTGGTGGTGACTCATGATTTAGAACTTGCCGACAAGCTGGGTAAAATAGCGTATTTAGATGATGGTAAATTATCAATAAAAGAGTCAAACCATGTTGCTTAGTGCCTTTATAAGTAAACGTTTCAGAGCCTATTCAGGCCATAAAGATGAAAAAAACGCGTTTGTTAGTTTTATTGCTAAGGCATCTACTATTGGTATTTTACTTGGTGTTGCCGTTTTAATTGTGGCGTTATCGGTGATCAATGGTTTTGAACAACAATTGGTTCATCGTTTATTAAGTGTAGTGCCACAAGTTGAATATGTAGCACCAAGCAGGCCGATTGCTGATTGGCCCAGCAAAGTCGAAAAATTAAAACAGCAACCACAAGTAACAGGAGCAGCCCCATTTATAGCAGTAAATGGTATGGCGCAATTTAAAAGCCAATTAAAAGCAGTTGAAATACGTGGTGTTGAGCCTTCGCTAGAGAGTGACGTATCAGCGGTTAACCAATTTACACAAGGTAAATTAGTCAGTCAGCTAGCACTTGAGGATGTTATTTTAGGCAAGCAAATTGTCACTCAACTTAATATATCAATAGGCGACAATGTCACTTTATTGATCCCCCAAATTAGTGAAAAAGGGCAATCATTACTTGCGCCAAAACGGGTCACATTGACACTCGCAGGCGTTATAGAAATGGGCGGTCCTATTGATAGCAGTGCCGCGTTTATTCACCTTAGCAAAGCACAACAAACTTTAGGTTACGATCAAAGCCAAGTAACCGGCTTACGTTTACGAGTTGATGATGTGTTTGCAGCGCACCAAATAGCGCTGAGAGTAGGGCAAACAGTCACTGATTATGTGTATATATCGAGTTGGTTTAGAACCCAAGGCAGCTTGTATCAAGACATTCAAATGGTTCGCACGATCGTTTATATTGTGGTGTTTTTAATTATTGCAGTCGCCAGTTTTAACATTGTTTCGTCATTAGTGATGGAAGTGCGCGAAAAAGAAGGCAATATTGCTATTTTAAAAACCATGGGTGCCAAAGACAGTACTATATTGGCTACTTTTGTAATGCAAGGCTTAACTCAAGCATTTGTTGGCGTAGTTTTAGGCTCTATTATTGGCGTTATTCTAGCAATCAATATTAGTGAGCTCTTTACTTGGCTGAGTTTATTGCTGGGTGAAAACCCGCTAGAAGGCGTGTATTTTATCGAATTTTTACCGAGTAAATTAGTTTGGCAAGATATTGTGTTAACTGTTATTGCCACCTTTGTGCTTGCAATATTGGCGACGCTGTATCCAGCATGGCAAGCAACACGTGTTGATCCGGCAAAAGTATTGGGTAATTAAACACAGTATTTAATAGGGCGCTACGTGTAACTCTGATAAACTGCGCCGCTATTAAACAGCTTTTGTTTGCTGAGCACTTATTTACCCGGGATTTACTTTGACACATAACGATATTTTACGCCGTATTCGCTACACCTTCGATTTAACCGATTCAGCAATGGTTGACGTGTTCGCCGCTGCAGAGCAGAGCGTCAGCACTGAGCAGGTGATTGCATGGTTAACTAAAGAGGGCGAGCAAGGTTACACCCCAATAAGTGACACCGAATTTGCGGTATTTTTAAATGGCTTTATAAACACTAAGCGCGGTAAACGTGACGGTGAGCAGCCAATCCCAGAGACTAAATTAAACAATAATATTATTTTTATGAAATTACGTATTGCTTTAAATATGAAAGCAGAAGACGTGATTGCCACACTAGCCTTAGTTGATTTTGATTTAAGTAAGCATGAGCTCAGTGCATTTTCACGTAAAGTTGAAAACAAACATTACCGTGTGTGTAACGATCAAGTTTTACGTTTATTTTTAACTGGTGTGCAGCGTACTTTTCGCCCAGATGGCGAAAAAGCTTAATGCATTTTATGGAGGTTGGTTAGCAATCTCCATTTAAGCCTCTTAAACGAACTCACTAAAACCTACGCTATTATTAGTCTTATCCTTCTACAACTTCAGTCTTATAAAGCATTTTATGTTGTCGCTCTCGTAAAAACGTAGAGTCGTATTTTGTTTTACTATTTTTTTAATACTTTTAACGTGTTATTCATTTAAACTGGTGTTTTTAGCATATAAATTCTTTTTTAACGGGTTTTTATACAAGAGAAACAACAATTTAATTCAACATCAAACACGTGCATCCAGTTTATCTATGATGTTAAAGTGTAAAAATAATGATCGCATAATCAATTTCTCCACTAACAATAACGTTGATCATTTTTCCTGTTTCGAATTAAAAAATACCCACATGGAAGAATAAATATGAATTATATACACAGAACAATTGCGCAATTAAAGCAGACGAGTCCTGCGCAATGTGAGTTTTATCAGGCAGTAGAAGAAGTGCTAGACTCGCTAGAGCCTGTATTTGCGCAAACCAGTCATTACCAACAACAAGCAATTATTCAAAGAATGGTAGAGCCAGAGCGTCAGTTAATGTTTCGCGTGCCTTGGGTTGATGACGAGGGCAATATTCAAGTTAATAAAGGCTACCGTATCGAATTTAATTCGGCGCTTGGCCCTTACAAAGGCGGCTTACGTTTTCATCCAAGTGTAAATGCCAGCATCATAAAATTTTTAGGCTTTGAACAAATTTTTAAAAATGCACTGACTGGTTTGCCTATAGGCGGCGGCAAAGGAGGCGCTAATTTTGATCCTAAAGGACGCTCTGATGGCGAGATAATGCGTTTTTGCCAATCGTTTATGACCGAGTTATATCGTCATATTGGTCCTACAACCGATGTACCTGCAGGGGATATTGGCGTAGGGGCGAGAGAAATTGGTTATATGTTTGGCCAATACAAACGCTTAACAGGGCGCTATGAAGGCGTACTAACCGGTAAAAGTTTACTTTGGGGTGGATCGCTTGCTCGCAAAGAAGCAACGGGTTATGGCGCAGTGTATTTTGCTAACTATATGCTTGAAGATCGTGATGACAGCTTATCAGGAAAACGCTGTTTAATTTCAGGCTCAGGCAATGTGGCAATTTATGCCATGGAAAAATTATATCAACTAGGGGCTACGCCTATTGCCTGTAGTGACTCAAAAGGCACTTTGTACGATGAGAGTGGCATTGACTTAAAACTTATTAAGCAATTAAAAGAGCACTCACGAGGATGCTTAAGTGACTACCTAGATACTCATCCTCATGCCAAGTATACGCCTCGCGATGAGTACCCTCAAGATGGTCATGCGGTATGGCGTTACAGTGCGGATGCGGCTTTTCCTTGTGCTACACAAAATGAATTAACCCAAGCGGATGCAAAAGCACTACTTGAAAATGGCTGTACTTTAGTCAGTGAAGGAGCAAATATGCCTTCAACCAAAGAAGCGATTGATTGTTTCATAGAAGCAAAAATTGCTTATGGACCTGGCAAAGCAGCAAATGCAGGTGGGGTGGCAACGAGCCAATTAGAAATGGCACAAAATGCCAGTATGCAAAGCTGGACATTTGAGCAAGTAGATGAAAAGTTAAAGCAAATAATGAAAGATATTTTCACTACAGCTAACGATACCGCAAAAGAATTTAATCAACCCGGTAACTTGTTACTTGGTGCAAATATTGCTGGATTTAGACGTGTAGCAGATGCAATGATTGAACAGGGCGTTGTATAGCGACGCCCCGGCTATTTATTAGTGAACCCAATAATTCTTATCTATATCTTGAGCAGGCATTGTTCAGGATATAGCAAAAGTAATGTATAATATTATTTAATAAGGTAAATTTAACTCGCTAATTAATAACAATAAACTATAGTGTGGATAAGGATAAGTGAGCTTATTAAGGAGAGTGCCGGTGCGTCTTATTCCCGCAATTTTTTATTTTTCAAGTGCAACAGAGCACAACTTCCAAAATCAACTCAATAAAAGCTCAATGCGCCTTGCTGATGCATCACTCTATCTAGTAACACTGTTTTTATTGTCTTTTATTTTTATGTCTTGGCTTAATCAACAAGAGCCTGCCAATTCAACCATAACAATTTTACGCGTAACTATGGTGTTGTTATCGATAGTCCTCATTATTGTAAATAGAACATTAAGTTCAGAGTACTTGCATTCGCGCTTTTTCAGTTATGCGGTTTTATTTTGTTTTTTATTTAGTTATTTCTTTTGGGAATATGTGCAACGCTATAGTGAATTAAAAGAGGGTGGACCTATGCTTGTAGCTGCTGCATTTATAGCCATACCGATGCTGCACTTAGGACATAAACTGGTTTTATGGTCAATAATTGGCATTGCCCTGATATTTATTGAGCTTTTTTCTTCTACTTCGATTGCGTGGACACTTTATTTTTATTTCAGCATAGTTATTGTATTGGCCATAGTGCAATATCAACTAGATACCCTATTAAGAAAGCAATATAAAGCGGAATTATTTGAAACTGAAAAAGCCAATACCGATCAATTAACAGGTATGCATAATCGGCATAGTTTTGATAGACGCTGTAAAGCATTAATTAACAAGTTAGCGCCATCACAATATTTAGGGTTAGCCATGATTGATGTCGACTATTTTAAAAATTATAACGATAACTACGGCCACTTAGAGGGAGATAACGTATTAATAGCAGTCGCAAACCGACTAAAAAATTGTGACGCTGATATTGTGGTGCGTTTTGGTGGTGAAGAATTTATATTGGTAAAAACATTACAGGCGAATGAGTTAGATTGGTTGAGTGACTTACCTAAACGCTTTGCAGACGATCCGATTGCGCATCAGTATTCACCCTTTAACCGTATTACTGTCTCTGCTGGTATTGCAATTGATAAATACACTACATATAGACCTTCAATTAAATCATTGTTGGCAACAGCTGATGTAGGGGTTTATAAAGCTAAAAATGCAGGACGAAATATAAGTATTACTGACTTTGTTGTTCCTAAACAACCTGAAATTGAGTAAGACAATGCAAAGCACTAAGCTGATAGTGCTTTGCATTTAACCAGCTTATGAAAATGCAGATTCGGCGAGCTCTGCTTGCATTTGTTCGCGCATTTTAAATTTTTGCAATTTTCCGGTTACCGTCATCGGGTAATGTTCAACAAAGCGAATATATTTAGGCTGTTTAAAGTAGGCGAGTTTGTCTTTTAAAAATAATCGAATTGCTTGCTCATCAAGCACTTCACCTTCTTTAGGCTGGATCCAGGCACAGACTTCTTCTCCAAACTTTTCATCGGTAATACCAAAAATTGCCGCATCTTGTATCCCTGGGTAGGTGTATAAAACTTCCTCAATCTCACGGGGATATATATTTTCTCCGCCGCGAATAATCATGTCTTTAATTCTGCCAACAATACTGACAAAGCCTTCACTGTCCATTACCCCTAAATCGCCAGAATGTAACCAACCTTGATTATCGATAGTAGCTTTGGTTTTTTCTTCATCGTTCCAATAGCAACGCATAATACCAGCTCCACGGCTACAGACTTCACCTGGTTGGCCTATTTTTTGAACTTCACCCACCTCATCAATAATCTTTACTTCAGTGTGCGCAAGCGCTCGTCCTACAGTGGTGACTTGACGCTCAATTGATGAGTCGGTTTCAGTGATATTGTTGATTGGGCTACACTCTGTTTGTCCATAGGCTATAACGACTTGGTTCATATTCATTAGTGTTTGTACTTTACGCATAACTTGTTCGGGGCAGGTTGAGCCTGCCATAACGCCGGTTCGTAATGTACTTAAGTCATAATCACTAAAGTTATTAAGCTCTAATTCGCTTATAAACATGGTAGGCACGCCATGAAGCCCGGTACATTTTTCTTGTTGTACCACCTCTAATGTGGTTTTTGGATCGAAAGAATCACTTGGATAAATAGCTGCAGCGCCTTTACTTACGCACAATAAGCTGCCTAAAACCATGCCAAAGCAATGATAAAGTGGTACAGGGATACACAGCTTATCATGTTCAGTAAAATGCATTGCTTGGGCAACAAGCAGTGCATTATTAAGAATGTTTTTATGCGTTAGCGTAGCCCCTTTAGGATTCCCTGTGGTGCCAGAGGTAAACTGAATATTAATGTCTTGATTACAATTTAGAGTTTTTGCCACTGCTTGAAGTTCAAACTTGTGAGCGTCTGTGGGCATGGCGAGTACTTCATTAAACGAAAACATACCATTTACTGGCTCATCACCTATACAAATTACATTTTTTAATGAAGGAATCTTAGCGGCTTTTAATTCCCCTTTTTGGCAACTATTTAGCTCTGGGGCTAAACTTTGTAGCATATTAACGTAGTGACTGCCCTTAAATGAGGTAGCAGTAATAAGCGTGGAACATTCAACACTATTAAGCGCATATTGCAGTTCACTGGGGCGGTAAGCTGGGTTAATACACACCATGATTGCGCCGATTTTGGCCGTGGCAAATTGAGTTAAGCACCATTGTATATTATTGGGTGACCAAATACCGACCCTGTCACCTGATTTAACCCCTAATGCCAACAACCCCATAGCAAGCTGATCAATCTGCTGCTGAAACTCCTTATAGTTTAAGCGAATATTTTGGTGAGCAACAACAACTGCCAATGCCTCTGGGTTATTGTCGACAATTGAATCAAAGTATTCTCCAATAGTTTGCTCTATTAGCGGTGTGCTTTGAATCCCCTTAAAATAACTATTTGATAGCGGTATAGTGTTTATTTGTTCTACTTCTTTATGCACTGTTTGTGTCGCTTTCATGACATTCTCCATGTTTTTATCTATCCAAGGCTTGTTGATTAAATAAACATGAATTGTCGACAAAGGGAAGAGGGTTAGACTAATGTCTTACACTTTTATTTGAAAATTTAGACATAAAAAAACGCGTAATATTGAGCTATTACGCGTTTTTACAAGGATGCAATTGGTATTACATTTCGTCGCTGCGGTAGGTTTTTTTCATGATATAAACGTAAGCATTAACGAATGCATTTTCTTGATATTTTTTAAGACCAGTGTCTTCGAACGCGATAGGGATTGGGTTGCGTTTTACTTGCTCTTTTATTTCAGTAGTTGAAAACACGCGAACATCGAGGTTGTCGATTAATTGAATAGCCGTTTCCATTTTGAACCCTTTAGCGCTACCTGCAAATTTACCTTTGGGCTGGCGTTCGCGAATGGCAACAGAATCAATTTGATAATCTTGCATCAGCTTTGCAAAATCAAATTGAAATTTACGCATTATTTCAGTGTCGTTACCGTTACCTAAGGTAAAGCGTGTTTGGCGCACGTCACGAATATCAAAAACGTCGTTATCTTTACTTAAAATACAAAGTAGTACATCGCTACCGGTAATTTCTACACCACATGTTCTCATTGTTAATCTCTACTATAACTTAATTACCGGTTATTATACGCAACACGCATTAAAATGCGAGTTTAAGCACTTTGTGTGCTGCTTTAATATAGTGCTTTACGTTAATTTCATGCGGCGTGACTGAAGAAAAGTTATTAATTGCACATTTATGTTAAAAATGCGTGGTTTTTAGTAGCTTAAAACTTGTAATTAACGCTGCAGCACGCGACAATATCTTTTTTGTAGTTGAGCAGACTCAGCATCTACATTAGCCTTTGAGGGCGAAAAATAGTCAATGCTTATTCGTAAAAGCGTTGTCGAGTCATTCTCATTTAATTAATTAAAAAATACACGTGATACATTGTAGGTGTCACCACTGTATGTAAGGATTTATAATGCCAGTTATTACTCTCCCTGACGGTAGTCAGCGTAGTTTTGAAAACCCTGTAAGCACGCTTGATGTTGCAAACGATATTGGCCCTGGTCTTGCTAAAGCAACCATCGCCGGCCGTGTTAATGGCGAACGTGTGGATGCATGTGATTTAATTTCAGCCGACTCTCGTCTTGAAATTATTACAGCAAAAGATGACGATGGTTTAGAAATTATTCGCCATTCTTGTGCCCACCTAATTGGTCATGCAGTTAAGCAACTTTTCCCAGACGCTAAAATGGCGATTGGTCCTACTATCGATAACGGTTTTTACTATGATATTGATATGGAACATTCGTTATCTCAAGATGATCTTGATGCTATTGAAAAGCGTATGTTACAGCTTGCAAAAACAAACTACGATGTAGTGAAAAAAACCGTTAGCTGGCAAGAAGCACGCGACACGTTTGCGGCGCGTGGCGAAACATACAAAATAGAAATTCTTGACGAAAATATTGCTCAAGATGATCGCCCAGGTTTATACCACCACGAAGAATATGTAGACATGTGTCGTGGACCACACGTTCCTAACATGAAATTCTGTCAAAACTTCAAAATTATGAAGGTAGCAGGTGCATACTGGCGTGGTGATTCTGAAAATAAAATGCTGCAGCGTATTTACGGCACAGCGTGGGGCGATAAAAAACAACTTAAAGCGTACTTAAAGCGTTTAGAAGAAGCTGAAAAGCGTGATCACCGTCGTATTGGTAAAGCACTTGATTTATGGCACTGGCAAGAAGAAGCGCCAGGCATGGTATTTTGGCACAACGATGGTTGGAGCATTTACCGCGAACTAGAAGAATTTGTGCGTGAAAAATTACGTGAGTACCAATACGAAGAAGTAAAAGGTCCAATGATGATGGACCGTTCGTTATGGGAAAAATCAGGTCACTGGGAAAAATATTCAGAAGCCATGTTTACCACGGAATCTGAAAAGCGTGAATACGCAATCAAGCCAATGAACTGTCCAGGTCACGTACAAATATTTAACCAAGGTTTAAAATCATACCGTGATTTACCATTGCGTATGGCTGAGTTTGGTTGTTGTCACCGTAACGAGCCATCAGGCGCACTTCACGGTTTAATGCGTGTGCGTGGCTTTACCCAAGATGATGCGCATGTATTCTGTACTGAAGAGCAAATCATGGATGAAGTATCGGCCTGTATTAAAATGGTTTACGATACGTATGAAACATTCGGCTTTGAAAAAATTGTAGTTAAACTTTCAACTCGTCCAGAGCAACGTATTGGCGAAGATGAAATGTGGGACAAAGCTGAGCTTGCACTTGCTGATGCACTTAAGGCAAATGACATTGAATTTGATTACCTACCAGGTGAAGGGGCGTTTTATGGTCCTAAAATTGAATTTACTTTGTACGATTGCTTAGACAGAGCGTGGCAGTGTGGTACAGTGCAACTAGACTTTGCATTACCTGGTCGTTTAGGCGCAACATATGTGGCTGAAAATAACGAACGACGTACACCTGTTATGATACACCGCGCTATATTAGGGTCTATTGAGCGCTTCATTGGTATTTTAACAGAAGAGTATGCTGGTTTATTCCCAACGTGGCTTGCGCCTAAGCAAGTGGTGATTATGAATATCACCGATAAACAAGCACCGTATGTTCAGGAAATTGTACAAAAATTAAATAAACTTGGAATTAGAGCCGCTGCTGACTTGAGAAATGAGAAGATTGGCTTTAAAATCCGTGAGCATACACTTAAGCGTATTCCTTACTTATTGGTTGTTGGCGACAAAGAAGTTGAGCAACAAGAAGTAGCAGTACGAACTCGCACAGGTGAAGACCTAGGCAAATTTAATGTCGATGATTTTGTAGCTAAAATCAGTGAAGAAATCAAAAATCGACAGTAAAAATCGAGCGTGTAGGGCAAGCAAAAATAGCCAGCTACACGCTTATATTATTGATATTCTTGGAGGAACGTACTATTAGAGGCGGCAAGAAAGGGCAACAAACAGCTCAAAAAAATCGTATTAACGAAGAAATTACAGCGCAAGAAGTTCGTTTAATCGACATCGACGGCGAACAAGCTGGAATTCAGTCATTAAAAGACGCGCAAGCTATGGCTGATGCAGCGGGTGTTGATCTTGTAGAGATCAGTCCAAATGCTGAGCCGCCTGTTTGTAAGGTTATGGATTACGGTAAGTTCATCTTTGAAAAAAGCAAAGAACTAAAAGAGCAGAAGAAGAAGCAAAAGCAGATCCAGATTAAAGAAATCAAATTCCGTCCAGGTACGGATGAAGGTGATTATCAGGTTAAGCTACGCAACTTACGCAAGTTCTTAGAAGCTGGCGATAAAGCTAAGATAACTATCCGCTTCCGTGGTCGTGAAATGGCTCACCAAGAAATTGGTATCGAATTATTAAACCGTATTAAAACCGATTTAGAAGAATTAGCAGTTGTTGAATCTTTCCCAAATCGTGTTGAAGGCCGTCAAATGGTTATGATGATGGCGCCGGTTGCTAAAAAGTAATAATTAGGCGATAATACGCACCGAATTTAGCTCAGGTTTGCAAGTGATATGAAAATGTCCACCTGAGTTAACCGGTTTTAAAGTAAAATTGCGGTATTTATATCGGGTTTTCACCGGAACATAGCAGTAAGCTAGGCCTTTAAAGTGGAGCTATAGCAATATATCTCACGCCTTCTTACTAATTTTAAAGCAATACAATTGGAGTTATTGCAATGGCTTACAAGCTAAAAAGTCACAGAGGCGCAGCTAAGCGTTTCAAAAAGACTGCTTCTGGCGGTTTCAAGCGTAAACAAGCGCATCTTCGTCACATTCTGACTAAGAAAACTTCTAAGCGTAAGTTACACCTACGTCCTAAGATGATGGTTCATAAAAATGACCATGGTCTAGTTTCACGTATGTTACCATTCGCTTAATAGGGGTTTTTAGAAATGGCAAGAGTTAAACGCGGCGTTGTCGCACGTGCACGTCACAAAAAAGTTTTAAAACAAGCGAAAGGTTACTACGGAGCACGTTCACGTGTTTACCGCGTAGCTTTCCAGGCTGTTACTAAAGCGGGTCAATACGCTTACCGTGACCGCCGTGCTAAGAAACGTACTTTCCGTCAATTATGGATTGCACGTATCAATGCTGCTTCACGTCAAAATGGTCTGTCTTACAGCCGTTTTATCAATGGTCTTAAAAAGACATCTGTAGAAATCGATCGTAAGATCCTTGCAGATATCGCTGTTTACGACCAAGTTGCATTCGCAGCGCTTGTAGCAAAAGCAAAAGAAGGCCTAGCGGCAGCTTAAGTTTTTGTATAAGTATTGAAAAGGAGCCTATGGCTCCTTTTTTTGTGCCTGCTATTTACTGCTTTAGCTATGTCATACCTTTTAGTGCCGTGTATCCATTTAACTTAACTAGCTAAACCAGAATTCTAGGCATGTTCATTGTTGCTCTTAAGGTTGATATTAATTATGTTTTTATCAGCACTTGACTAGGGCTTGAGCAAATAATCAAAGGAAACTGCAATTGGCTGCATTTTTTTGTTGAACTACCGCAGTTTTGGCATCTAAAAAGCTTTAATTGCTATAATTTTTTTAATTAATGCGTTTGCTAGAGAAGTATATGTTTATAAGTTTATTGGTTTTATCTGCAAGTATGGCGAATAACAGTCATTTACCGCCATTATTACCATGGGAAGGTGCGAGCACATCGCTATTGCAACAACAGGGACCTTTAACCACAGACTTTGAAATTTCTGCAGGAGTCTCGTCTCCTAATTATGCTGATACCATGGCATTTGTTGATAGGTTGGTAGCGGCGAATCCCACTCAATTTAAATCAAAAACGATTGGCTATAGTAATAGTAAACGTGCAATAAAAATGTTGATTGCCAGCGAACAAGGCTTTTTTGATGCTGGGCAAATGGCTAACAGCACTAAACCAACTGTGCTAATTCAAGCCGGAATTCACGCTGGTGAGATTGATGGTAAAGATGCAATGTTTATGTTGTTAAGAGATATTGCCACGGGTAAACGTCGCGATATATTAAAAAAGGTAAACATTCTATTTATCCCCATTCTTAATGTTGATGGGCATGAACGCAGTAGCGCATTTAATCGAATTAATCAGCGTGGTCCGGTAAAAATGGGTTTTAGAACAAACGCCAATAACCTTAATTTAAATCGTGATTTCACTAAATTAGATACCCCCGAGGTTAAAAGCGTACTTGCAGTCATTAACGATTATAATCCTAATTTATATATAGACGTGCATGTGACTGATGGGGCCGATTACCAATATGATGTCACCTACGGCTATAACCCAGTATTTGCTAGCGAGTCGCCTGCTATTTCGGATGCGCTCAACCGTTACTTTAAACCTGTAATTGACCACACTTTAACTGAGCAAGGACATATCCCTGGCCCTTTAGTGTTTGTTATGGATAAACAAGAGTTTAAATCAGGTTTAGCAGGTTGGGTGGCGACGCCTCGTTTTTCTAATGGCTGGGGTGATTTAAGGTCATTGCCAACTATTTTAGTCGAAAACCATTCTTTAAAACCCTATAAGCAACGCGTGCTAGGGACTTATGTATTTATAGATGGTGCTATTGAAGCGTTAGCAACCCATAAAGATAAACTCGCCAATGCGGTAAAAAAAGAACAGCAATTTGTGCCTAAGCAATTAATTGTTAAACGTGGTTACGCTGAGCAAGCTGCTCATATCAAATTTAAAGGCATTGCTTATTCTAAGAATATGAATGCTTTGTCAAATCAGCAGGAAGTAAGTTATTTAGGTAAAAAGCAAGATTATGACAAGCTGCCTATTTTTTGGCAAAAAGAAGTACAGCACACGGTTGAAGTCCCTAAATCGTTTTTTATCCCGCCAGTGTATACCGATATTATCGAAAAGCTTGCTTTACATGGGGTATCAATTAATAAACTCAGTGGCGCCAATACTCAGCCGTTAAAAATGGCAAAAGTGGCGCAATATAGCTTTGATAAAGCACCATTTGAAGGGCGATTTAGAGTGTCGGCACGTTTTAACTATGAACCGGCCACGAATGTCGATTTAGATGGTTGGTTTGAAGTCAGTACCCAACAAAAAGCAGGCGAGTTAGCTGTGCATTTATTGCATCCAGAAGCACCTGACTCTTTTTTTGCATGGGGTGAATTTAATACGATTTTTCAGCGAACAGAGTATATGGAAAATTACGCATTGCTCCCATTCGCTGAGAAAATGCTCAGCGATGATCCGAAATTAGCAGAGGCATTTAATAAAAAACTGAAGCTAGATAAAGCATTTGCTACAGATCCTGAGGCGCGCTTAAATTGGCTCTATGAACATAGCCCGTTTTACGATCAAGCTTATTTAAAATACCCAATTTTAATGTCATATGAACAAGATATAGTCATTCCAGCGCAAAAAAATAAAGAAATATAAGATGAAAATAATCACAATTCCCGTTACGCAGTTTATGCAAAATTGCCGAATTATAGTATGCGAACAAACCCAGCAAGCTGTGGTGGTAGATCCCGGTGGTGATGTTGACAAAATTAATGCAACACTAACACAGCATAACTTGAGCTTGTCAGCCATCTGGTTAACCCATGGACACTTAGACCATGTGGGTGGTGCTCATAGTTTACGTGAGCAACATAATATAAAGATTATTGGCCCACATAAGGATGAGCGCTTTTGGTTTGATAACTTACCAATGCAAGCCACAATGTTTGGATTTAAACCTATCAGTGCTTTTTACCCAGATGAATGGCTAGTACATGATGATACCGTACAAGTTGGTCAGCTTGCATTTAAAGTACTGCATTGCCCAGGGCACACCCCAGGACACGTTGTATTTTATCAAGATACGCAAAGCACCGTTATTGTGGGTGATGTTATATTTAAAGGCTCAGTCGGTCGTACTGATTTTCCAAAAGGAGACAGTAAGCAGCTTATTAGCTCAATACAGGCCCATATAATGACGTTGCCACTGAGTACCGCAATTTTAAGTGGCCATGGTGAAGATACCGATGTCGACAATGAGAAGGCAACCAATCCGTTTGTAAGTGGTCAATTTGGTTGATGTGTTTAATTGTTAAAAATATGCAGACTGCTTTTTAAAAAGGCTGTATAATTTAACCAATTTATTAGATAAATAAGAAATAAAATGTCTCTAAATCACGTAGATCGCCAAATATTGGCACTTTTACAACAAGATGCAAGTTTATCAACCGCTGAAATTGCAGATAAAGTAGGCCTATCTCAGTCTCCTTGTTGGCGTCGTATTGCTAAATTAGAACAAGATGGCTACATCAAAAGTAAAGTCGCATTGCTTGATGAAAAAAAGCTTGGCTTTGATATGTTGGTTTACGCCCATGTACGTTTATCAAACCATGGTAAAAAGAATCTAGCCGAGTTTGAAAAACTGATACTTAGCTATGATGAAGTGACTGAATGTTACACTATGGCGGGTACTATGGACTTTATGTTGCGTATTATTTCTCAAGGCATAGAAGGTTATGAGCACTTTGTACGCGATAACCTACTTAGCTTAGAGTACGTCCAAGAGGTTCATTCTAACGTGACCATGACCTGTGTAAAACGTAGTACAGCCTTACCACTGTAAAATAAAAATAAGCCGATGATAAACAAATCGGCTGCATTAACTATAATTGTGAAATGAGCGCTAATTTGATAGAATTCAGCGCTTTTTTTGTCAGCTAAATAAAACTGAGGAACTCAATGTTTAACTTACTCAGTAGGGCGCCAAGCTCTGCTAAAAACGATATTCTCTCTGGATTGACCGTGGCACTTGCCTTGATCCCAGAAGCTGTTGCATTTGCCTTTGTTGCAAATGTAGAACCCCTTGTTGGTTTATATGCCGCATTTATTGTTGGCTTAATTACGGCTATTTTTGGTGGTCGTCCAGGTATGATTTCGGGTGCAACCGGTGCGCTTGCGGTTGTAATGGTAAGTTTAGTACTGGATCACGGAGTGGAATATCTATTTGCCACTGTGTTGCTGATGGGGCTATTACAAATATTGGCTGGGGTATTTAAGCTCGGTAAGTTTATACGTATGGTTCCACATCCGGTGATGCTCGGTTTTGTAAATGGCTTAGCGATAGTTATATTTTTAGCACAGCTCGGGCAGTTTAAAGTGCCTGATGGTGCTGGCGGTCAAGAATGGATGACGGGCAGTGCAATGTACATTATGCTCGGTTTAGTGGCGCTAACTATGGCTATTATTCACTTTTTGCCAAAATTAACGACCGCAGTCCCTTCGTCACTGGTTGCCATTGTGACGGTAACTGGCTTAGTTATTGGCCTTGACTTAGAAGCGCGTACAGTACTTGATTTCTTAAAAGGTATGACAGGTAATGAAGCTGCAACGATTGCCGGTGGTTTACCACAGTTTCATATTCCTATGGTGCCTTTTAATTTAGAAACACTACAAATTATCTTCCCATATGCGCTTATTCTTGCAGCAATTGGCTTAATTGAATCGCTGTTAACGCTAAGCTTGATTGACGAAATTACAGAAACACGTGGCCATTCTAACAAAGAATGTATTGGCCAAGGTGCGGCAAACGTTACATGTGGTTTCTTTGGTGCAATGGGTGGCTGTGCCATGATTGGCCAATCTATGATTAACATTAATTCAGGTGGCCGTTCACGTTTATCTGGTATTAGTGCTGCGCTGATGTTACTTGCGTTTATTATCTTTGCCTCAAGCTTAATTGAAATGATCCCACTAGCGGCATTAGTTGGGGTTATGTTTATGGTGGTACTGGGTACATTTGAATGGGCAAGTTTTAAAATGATGAAACGCGTGCCTTTATCTGACGCATTTGTAATTGTTTTAGTATCGGGTGTGACGGTTATCACTGACTTAGCCATTGCAGTGTGTGTAGGTGTTATTGTGTCTGCATTAGTGTTTGCTTGGCAGCATGCTAAACATATTTACACAACGAACTATATTGATAAAGAAGGTTCAAAAGTGTACGAGTTACACGGGCCTTTATTCTTTGGCTCAGTTAAAAACTTTGCTGATTTATTTGATGTAAAGAACGACCCTAAAGACGTTATTGTTGAGTTTAAATACAGCCGTGTTGCGGATCACAGTGCAATAGAAGCAATTGATAGCCTAGCTGATAAGTACAATAAAGCGGGTAAAAAGTTGCATTTACGTCACTTAAGCAAAGACTGTACTGAACTACTTCATAAAGCACGTGATTTAGTGGAAGTAAACGTAATTGAAGATCCGACTTATAAAGTTGCTTCAGACAAACTTGCTTAATAAATAAAAAGTAAACATTGAGAAGCGAAAGGTACATACCTTTCGCTTTTTTTATGCATATAGCTCAATTGAATCGCTTAACCGAATAGCATCAGCCAACGTTATCGTTTGCGATAGGGCTATTAAAAAGTAAGACAGTTGGTAGTGCTATACACGTTGATAAATCGATATAATAATAACAAATTTATAAGGTAATAATTAATTTTGAATTGGCAGTCTTTAATTGATAACAGACAACGCTTTTTCTGGCTTTTGCAAATCGCTGGCTGGATAGGGTATGCGTTAGTTAATTACATTGGATCTAAAGTATTCGAAATGCGTGATATTTACGTATTCGTTATTTTACTTAATGCCTATGCGGGCTGTTTAATGACTGTCCCTTTGCGTTATATATATCGCAAAATTTGGAATGCCTCGCCTTGGGTCTTAATCATTGTTGTATTTGGTGCTTCGTATGTAACTGGTACGCTCTGGGCGGTGGTACAAAAGTTTAACTTGTGGGAAATTTATCGACACGGCTATCGCCCTGAAGAATGGTTCTATTATTTACAACAAGGGCTAGACTCCGTTTATATTATTTTGTGTTGGAGTGGTTTGTACTTTGGGGTTAAGTATTACCAGTTACTGCAAAGTGAACGCCAAAAAGCGTTAAAAGCAACTACAATGGCGCACGAAGCGCAGTTAAAAATGCTCAGATATCAGTTAAACCCTCATTTTTTATTTAACACCCTCAATGCTATTTCCACTTTAATTTTGGTAAAAGAAAACAAAGATGCTAATTTAATGGTATCTAAGCTGAGTGACTTTTTGCGTTATACACTCAATACTGATCCAATTAAAAAAGTGCCACTAGAGCAAGAGTTACATGCATTAATGCTGTATTTAGAGATTGAACGTGTGCGCTTTGATGAACGGTTACAGGTTAATGTTGATGTGAGTGAGCAAGCTCAACAAGCATTGGTACCTAGCTTAATATTACAACCGATCATTGAAAATGCTATTAAGTACGCCATTGCTCACATGGCAGAAGGTGGCGTTATTGATATAAAAGCACAAGTATTTGCTAATGAATTATTACTTGAAGTGGGCGATAATGGCCCTGGCACTGAAATTGTAAATGGCCAGTTAGTTAATGCACAAGGCGTGGGTGTAGCAAACACCCAAGACAGATTAAAAACGCTCTACGAAAATAATTACTCGTTTGTATTATCACATAATACGCCAAGTGGATTGAAAGTTAATCTGCGAGTTCCGTTTGAGAAGGCTGTGAAGAAATGACAAGAATAAAAACGCTGATTGTTGATGATGAACCATTAGCACGTAAAGGCTTAGCCGTTAGGCTTGAAGAGTTTTCTGATATTGAAGTGATCAAACTATGTAGCTCAGGATTTGATGCGATCGAAAGTTGCAAAAACGAAAAAATTGACCTCGTATTTTTAGATATTCAAATGCCAGGCATGAATGGCTTTGAGGTAGCGCGTGCATTGAGTGAAAGTAGTAAAGACTTGCCTGCCATTGTATTTGTGACTGCGTTTGACCACTTTGCTGTTAAAGCATTTGAAATTCATGCTTTAGATTACATTTTAAAACCCGTTGATGATAACAGATTAAAACAGGCGGTAGAAAAAGTGCATACCTATTTAAAAACTCAGCAGGATAACGCCCATAAGAAAAAATTAGCCAGTTTTGTAGCTGGGATAACGGGTAATAACTGCGAAGAAATTTTAAAGAAATTAGCCACAGGTGATACCTTAACTGATCGGCGCTACCCTGAGTCACTAGCAGTAAAAGAGCAGGGCGAAATTGTTAGAGTGCCCGTTGCCACGATACAGTGGGTAGATGCCGCAGGTGATTATATGTGTTTGCATTGCCAAGACGGGCAAACGCATATATTACGTAAAACCATGAAAGAGCTTGAACAAGAATTAGATCCAAATCTATTTGTTCGTGTGCATCGCAGCGCGATTGTTAACACCAAACAAATTAGCAAGCTGGTAACTCAGGTTAGTGGTGAATATTTATTAGTGTTAGATAACGGACAAGAGCTTAAAGTAAGTAGAAGTTACCGTGATAAAGTAAAAGCAGCATTAGCTAGCTAACTTTAATAAATAGCATAAAAAAACGCGAGCAATTAGCTCGCGTTTTTTATTGTGACTTTTACGACACTGTCACTATCTTCATTGTATTGGTTGCACCAATTGTTTCCATTGCATCACCATGAGTGATAATCACGGTGTCGCCTGTTTGCAGTGAACCTGCAGCCACTAACGTGTTTAATGCATCTTTAACCATATTATCTTTTTCACATTTGGTAGAGTCAAAAAACACCGGGTAAACACCACGATATAGTGCTGTTTGCCCTAATGTGCTCGGATGACGTGAAAGTGAGTAAATGGGTAAACCAGAGCTAATACGCGACATAAGTTTTGCTGTACTACCTGATTCTGTTAGGGTGATAATCGCTTTCACAGAGTCTAAGTGATTAGCTGCATACATTGCAGAGAGTGCAATTGACTCCGCATTAGAAGAGAAGCGGCTATCTAAACGATGCTTAGAAACATGGGTTTCTTTTTGCGACTCAGCACCTAAACAAACACGTGCCATTGTGGCAACCGTTTCTTCTGGGTAATCACCAGCGGCTGTTTCCGCTGAAAGCATGACCGCATCGGTGCCATCAAGCACTGCGTTGGCAACATCCATAACCTCTGCACGAGTTGGCATTGGGTTATCGATCATCGATTCCATCATTTGCGTGGCTGTTACAACAGTACGATTAAGCGAGCGTGCGCGACGAATAATGAGTTTTTGTTTGCCCATTAAAGCTGCGTCACCAATCTCAACACCTAAATCACCACGAGCAACCATCACAGCGTCAGACGCTAAAATAATATCATCTACTGCTTCTTGCGTTTCTACTGCTTCAGCACGTTCAATTTTAGCCAAAAGCTGAGCATTAGAGCCTGCAGCTTCTGCAAGTGAACGTACATAACGCATATCATCGCCACTACGCGGGAATGAAACGGCAATATAGTCAACATTAATTTCAGCCGCAGTTATTAAGTCTTCTTTGTCTTTATCGGTAAACGCGGGCGCAGTTAAACCACCACCTAAACGATTAATCCCTTTATTGTTCGAGAGCACCCCACCCACAGTAACCACAGTGTGCACTAAATGACCTTCAACATGTTCTACAGAAAGCTGAATTAAGCCATCGTTTAAAAGGAGTAAATCACCAGGAGCTACATCTTGTGGTAGCTCTTTGTAATCAATACCAACGGCGTTAATATCGCCTTCACCTTTTTCCATTTTTGCATCAAGGATGAATTTTGCACCGACCGCTAAAGTTACTTTACCTTCTTTAAAGGTTGAAACACGGATTTTAGGACCTTGTAGGTCAGCAAGAATTGCAACGTGCTTACCCAGTTTAGCGGCTATATCTCTAACAGCTTGTGCACGGTCTTTATGATCTTGTGCAACACCGTGTGAGAAGTTTAATCGAACGACATTAGCGCCTGCGCGAATAATTTTTTCTAAGTTATTATCTCTGTCTGTTGCAGGTCCAAGTGTCGCGACTATTTTTGTACGTCTTAACATTAAATTCTCCTGTGCGCTTATTTTAAGCAAGTTGACGGTTATTTTGTTTTAGTGACTATTTAATAAATCTTCAAAGAAGATTTCAGGTTAAATAGTAATTTTTAGTTTTAGGCAATTTTTATAACATTGCGACTATTATATACAAAATGAATATGTCATCATTATGACACCGGTGTCACAGGGCGTCAATGATCTAAAAATTTAAATAGCAGCGCTATTTCTTCCCCTGTGAGGGCGGTTGTTTGATATAATTGCAGTGTTTATTTTAACTGTAATAAATGCATGTAGCTTTGCTCATGGTTAAGGCCTGAGTATAATGCACGCGGTATTATTTTAATTTACTAACCAAATAGTTGTTACCGAGGAGGGCACTAAATGCAAGTTGCATTAGTAGGGTTAGGCGTTATGGGGAAAAATCTTGCCCTGAACTTGATTGAAAAAGGGATAACGCTGGTCGCTTATGACAAAAACCCAAATGCGGGTGAAGAGTTATTAAGCTGTGCTAAGTCACAAGGCATGGCTGACAAACTTCACATTGTCTCTGATCTAGGGGATATGGTTAGGCGTTTAGAAACACCGCGTTCTATTTTATTACTTGTACCTGCGGGTGAGTTGGTTGATGCGGTTTGCAATGAGCTGATTGAAGCGGGTGTTCAATGTAGTGATATTATTGTTGACTGCGGTAACAGTAATTACAAAGACGGAATTAATCGCAAGCTAAAATACCAAGACAAGTTTGAGTTTGCCACCATGGGTATTTCAGGTGGTGCTGAGGGTGCGCGTCATGGGCCAGCTATGATGGCAAGTGGTTCTGAAGGTGGCTGGGAGCGTGTCGAGCCATGGTTTACAAAAGTTGCTGCAAGCTACAAAGGCGAGTCGTGTTTTGCTCGCGTTGGTCAATCAGCCAGCGGTCATTTTGTAAAAATGGTTCATAATGGAATTGAATACGCACTGATGCAACTTATTGCTGAAGTGTATCAGTTACTTCGTCATGGAACTAAGCGCTCGCCAAAAGAAATTGCTGAGATATTTAATGAATGGTCACAAGGCCAGTTAAATAGCTATTTATTGTCAATTTCTAGCCATATTTTGTCACTTGAAAATTCGCAAAATGTGCCCCTTGTTGACTTAATTGATAACAAAGTTGGCGCAAAAGGTACTGGTTTATGGACAGCTCAAAATGCACTTGAATTGGGTATTGCGGTACCGTCATTAGTAGCCGCTGTTCAAGCACGCCATTTAACTAATGCATGCAATACCACTGCTGCACAAGAGATGACGTATAGCGCGCAAAATACCACGCAAGTTGATATTGATTTAGATGAATTGAAAGATGCATTTACTCTTGCAAGTTTACTAGCGTATCGTCAAGGACTTGCATTAATTAAAGGTGCTTCACGTACCCATCAGTGGAAAGTTGATTTAGCCAAAACACTACAAACCTGGCGTGCAGGGTGTATTATTCGTGCAGATTACTTAGACAGTGTAGCGCAAGGTGTTGAGTTTATTGATACTCTTGAAAAAGAGTCACTCGCAATGCGTAAAGTAACGGGCCAAGCGGTCATGACGGGTCTGGCATTCCCTGTGCTAAGTGCAACACAAACCTACTTAGCAACGTTAACAACACCAAGTAATGGGCATTTAGTACAAGCCCAGCGTGATTACTTTGGTGAGCATGGCATTAAGACTCACAGCGGGGAAACGTGTCATTTAACTGACTTAGTTGATATTGACGCAAAAGTTCGTTAATAAAATCTAAGTAAATAAAAAGGACGCTAAATAGCGTCCTTTTTTGTTATTCGTTTTGCTGAACACCTAACGAGTTAACTCACCCCGCAAATTATCTTGCATTAAATGGCGAATCGTTTCGACCTCTAAGTTTTGACTAAAAAGATAATGCAGTTTAGTTAAACAGGCTTCTAAGGTCATATCAAAACCACTGATCACGCCTATATTGAGTAGCGCATTTCCTGTGGCATACCCGCCCATATTCACTTGCCCTTTTAGGCATTGAGTGAGGTTTGTGATAATAACGCCGCGCTTACTCGCTTCATCAAGTATATCCAAAAACTCAGGGTCTTGCGGTGCATTACCCACACCAAAGCTCAGCAGTACCAATGCTTTAATGTTGCCATTAACTAAGCTTTTAACCACTTCTTTGCTGATCCCAGGGTATAAATACAATACACCAATGGCTTGAGGAGTGATCTGCGCAACTTGTAATTCATTTTCTACATACGGACTTAACTGACCTTTGAACAGTTGAATATTAATGCCAGACAGCGCTAATGGCTCTAGGTTAGGGGAGGCGAATGCATCAAATCCATCGGCATGCGCTTTGGTTGCTCGGTTGCCTCTAAATAATTGATTATTAAAAAACAAACTGACTTCCGCTATCGGGTAGTTAGCTGCTAAATACATGGCATTAAGTAGGTTAACTTGACCATCAGAGCGCAATTGAGAGAGCGGAATTTGTGAGCCGGTAACGATAATAGGCTTTGTTAAGTTTTCAAACATAAACGATAAAGCCGATGCCGTATAGGCCATGGTATCTGTACCATGCAGCACTACAAAGCCGTCGTAATCTTGGTACTTACTTTTTATGTCATCAGCAATAAGTTGCCAGTGAGCAGGAGACATATCTGAAGAGTCAATCAGTGGGCAGTATTCATGAATATCGAATAATGGCATTTCTTCACGATTAAATTCTGCGTTATTAACCACAGTTTCGGTTAAAAAACCTTCGGCAGGAATATAGCCGCGGATTGATTTTTTCATTCCTATAGTACCGCCAGTATAAGCGATGTAAATGCGTTTACGTTTCATAAAAAAAGCCCAGTAAAAAAACTGGGCTTAGTATAACGTTAAGTGCTAATCAATACAGCCTGTTAGGGCATTATTGTGCAACTGTACATTCTAAACAGCGCGCGTAAACACCTTGTGGATCGTTATAATCTTTCAGGTTTTCTACTTCGCTGCTTAATTGCTTAATCACGCTTTGCAGGTTAGCTTGACTAGCTAGTACTGCTGATTTTTGTGTTTCAAGTCCAAGCACTGATTTAACCGCGGCGCTACCAAAAATATCTTGGAGCATTTGTTCTTGAGGGCTAAGTGATTGTTTAATTGTTTTAACTTCATAGAAGTTAAGTTTAGCAAGCTCTGCAGCCGCTTTGATAGCGTCTTGCTTGTTACCCAGCTTGTCAACTAAACCAAGCTCTTGAGCTTGCGATGCAATCCAAACGCGGCCTTGGGCAATTTTATCAACTTGCTCAGGGGTCATATTACGCGCATCGGCAACCACATTTAAAAAACGTTCATAAGCTTCTTCAACACTCATTTGAATCACTTGTGCCATTTTTTCATTTAGTGGGCGAGTTATTGAAAAACCGGCCATTTCTGTAGTCGCTACACCATCAGAGTAAACACCGATTTTAGCTAAGGTATCTTCAAAGGTCATAAAGGTACCAAATACACCGATTGAGCCGGTAATCGTACTAGGTGCTGCCCAAATTTCATTTGCCGCTGATGCAATCCAATAACCACCTGATGCAGCTACTGAGCTCATTGAAGCAATGACTGGTTTGCCTGCGGCCTTAAGTGCCAATACTTCAGCACGAATAACTTCAGAGGCAAACATGCTGCCACCGCCAGAATCAATACGTAAAACGACTGCTTTTACTTTATCGTCAAGGCGTGCCTTGCGTAATAGTGCAGCTGTTGAATCACCGCCAATCTCACCGGCACGACGCTCACCGTCTACGATGGTACCTTTAGCTACAACAACAGCGACTTTTTCTGTCATTGGGTTATCAAACTCAATTGGCGGCTTAACTAAGCTTAAGTATTCACCAAAAGACACTTGTTTAAATGTTTTACCATCTTCCTCAGCGCCAACTAGATCAATTAATTGTTGACGAATTTGTTGATTAGTTTTGAGAGAATCAACCCATTTATTATCCAGCGCGTATTTACCCGCATCACCATTGGCAGCCTGCATTTTGGCTAAATAAGTATCCATTGTTTCATCAAAATTTGATTCGTCAAATGGACGCACCGCACTTACATCTTGCTTATATTCGTTCCATAAAGCACCTAACCATACGCGGTTTGCTTCTTTAGCTGCTTCTGACATATCGTTTCTGATAAACGGTTCAACGGCAGATTTGAAGGTACCTACACGAAATATATGCTGAGTGACTTCTAATTTTTCTAATGCATCTTTGAAGTAAAGCGGGTACATACCGTAGCCTTCAATAAGCACACTACCATAAGGGTGCATCGCAATTTCGTCTGCATGCGCGGCAATGTAATATTGCGCTTGGGTATAGTAATAGCCTGAGGCAATTACTTTTTTTCCAGTTGCTTTAAATGTATCAAGTGCTTTTGTAATTTGCTTAAGCTTATTTAAGTGCGCTTTTGGCATTTCTTGTAAATCAAGCAAAATTGCGCTGATACGAGAGTCTTGTGACGCCTCATTGATTACTTCAATGACATCATCAAGCAGTATTTCAGTAGGCGTATCAGCGCTTGCTGTTGCATCATTAATGGCCGCTTCTATAGGGTCTACGTAGGTTTTTTCTTCCACAATAGGACCGTTTAGGTTGAGCCTGAGGACAGAACCCTCTTCGACAATGATTTTATCGCCGTCACTTGATACTGAGACAATGAAAATGATAACCAAAAATAAAAATAATAAATTTAGTACTAAACGACGCGAGAAGTTAATCCCTGTCCATATACCTTTAAATACCTTCGCTATCAAAATAGCTCCTTAAATTCGTACAGCTAAAACGTTATTGCCATAGTAGCTTAGAATATAAATTAATTTAACTGCTAAATCGTAACGAAACATTTATAAATTCAATTACACTTATGATTATACGAATGTTTATGTCACTTTTAGCCGTATTTTACAATTAACAGTTATACATAAAACAAGATTATTTAGGGTGTTTTAAATTAAAAAGTTTAAGTTTAAGCTGCTCGTATATTGCTTATTCTGCGTCATTAAAGCAGAATTGAACAAACACACAGGTTAGACCAGTTATTGGGGCACAGGATGTTAGAACAAAAACTAGAACTAAAACACACACAACTACGCAACCGTTTAGTAATGGGATCAATGCATACCGGCCTTGAAGAAGGTTGGCACAATCGCAAACGCCTTCGTGCCTTTTATGAAGCACGTGCCAAAGGTGGCACTGCGATGCTTATTACCGGAGGCTACAGCCCTAACTTACGCGGTAAGTTAACGCCTATTTCTTCATCATTTAATAGTTATTACGATGTATTTAAGCATCGTGCATATACGCAAGCTGTTCATCAACATGGTGGTAAAATATGTTTGCAATTATTACATGCTGGGCGTTATGCGTATCACCCTTTTAATCAGGCACCAAGTGCTATAAAAGCTCCGATTAATCCATATAAACCAAAGGAAATGTCTTTAAGTTCAATTAAGAAAACGATTAAAGATTTTGCTCACTCGGCTTATTTGGCTGAAAAGGCTGGTTACGATGGCGTGGAAGTAATGGGCTCAGAAGGTTATTTGATTAATGAGTTTATGGCACCGCATACTAATAAACGAAACGACGAATTTGGCGGCAGCCTTGAAAACAGAATGCGTTTAGCCGTTGAAATTGTAAAAGCAGTAAGAGCAAAAGTATCGGATAAATTTTTAATTATTTTTAGACTCTCCGTTATAGATTTAATCCCTAATGGTTCAACCCCTGATGAAGTAACTCAACAAGCGGTTGCACTTGAAAAAGCGGGTGTTGATATTTTTAATACCGGAATTGGTTGGCATGAAGCGCGCGTACCTACAATTGCGAGTATGGTGCCACCGGGTGCATTTAAAGAAGCGTCAAGGCGTTTAAAAGATGTTATTAGCGTGCCTGTTATTGCGGTAAACCGCATTAATACCCCAGAGATTGCTAATGATATTTTAAATGCTGGCGAAGCTGATTTAATTTCTATGGCGCGTCCATTATTAGCTGATCCTGAATTTTTTAATAAATACGCGGCTAAGCAATCTGAGCATATTAATATTTGTATTGGTTGTAATCAGGGTTGTTTAGATCATGTATTTAAAGGTAAGCGCGCTACCTGTTTAGTAAATCCACAAGCAGGTTTTGAGCTTGATTACCCGTTAGAAAAAGCAGAGAAAGCTAAAAATGTATTAGTTGTTGGCGCAGGGCCTGCAGGTTTATCGTCTAGCTGTTACTTAGCGCAAAAAGGGCACAATGTAACCCTGATTGACCAAAAGCAACATATGGGTGGGCAATTCAATTTAGCGATGCAAATACCCGGTAAAGAAGACTTCAATCATACATTAGCTTACTTTAGTAATGAACTTAAGCGTCTAAATGTAACCATTGAATTAGGTAAAGCATTTAGTGACAGTATGCTAGCTGAGTTTGATGATGTGGTATTTGCAACTGGTGTAAGACCACGTGAAGCTACGATTAAATGCAGCGATGATAAGCGTGTATTTGCTTACGATGAAGTTATACGCGGTGAAGTAGAGCTGGGTAATTCTATTGCTATATTAGGCGCAGGCGGTATTGGTTTTGATATGGTGGCATTTTTAAGTGAACATAAATCACAAAGCATCAGCGACTTTAAAACCCAATGGGGCATAGAGTGTGAACCTCAGCCGCATAAAGATGAACGTCAACTCTATATGCTAAAACGCAGTGCAGGGCGCTTTGGTGGTGACTTAGGTAAAACTACTGGTTGGATCCATCGTCAAGTTGCCAAACAACATGGTGTTAAACAAATTGCAGACTGCCAATACCATAGTTTTGATAAAAACGGCCTAACCATTAGTGTTGCTGGTGAAACTCAAGTACTGCCAGTTGATACGGTTATTGCCTGTATTGGTCAAGTGTCTAACGACGAGTTATTTAAGGCACAAGCAGAGAACGCCAACGTGCATGTTATTGGTGGCGCTAAACTCGCTGCTGCTATTGATGCTAAACGCGCAATATTTGAAGCGTTACAAGTAGCAAGGCAAATTTAATCTTTAAGGGCGAAATAATTTAGCTCTGTGCGCGGTCATGTTTGTTTATAGTCTATAACTTAATAAACAATGAACATACAAGAGTGCGCATGATTAAATTAATTACACTTTACGACAATATTATAGGTAAATTATCTTTATTGGATGGTTTGCCTGCTTTGCTTTTTCGCTTGATTTTAGCGCCTGTAATGATTATTGCAGGCTATAACAAACTCGCAATAAGTGGCGATACTAATGGTTTTTTTAACCAGTTTTTAGCCTCTGATGATGTCGTTCAGTGGTTTGGCAATAGTGACTGGGGATTAGGATTACCGTTTCCTGATTTGCTTGCTTTTTTAGCCGGTTGGAGTGAGTTTTTAGGAGGTTGGTTTTTACTTATTGGTTTATTTACGCGCTTAGTGAGTATTCCACTTATGTTTACAATGGTGGTAGCAGCAACAACAGTACACTGGCATAACGGCTGGTTTGCTATAGCGCCAACAAATCCACAAACAAGTGCCGCCCAAGTACTTGATTGGCTATCAGTTCCTGGTGCCAAAGAAAGCCTTGAAAATTCAAAAGAAGTACAAGTCCGCATAGGTAAAATTCGCAGCTTAGTTGAAGAATATGGCTTTGAAGATTACCTATACGAAAAAGGTAAACCATCAATACTAAATAACGGCATCGAATTTTCTGCTATTTATTTTGCTATGTTACTTAGCTTATTCTTTACCGGAGGTGGGCGTTTTGTAAGCCTAGATTATTGGTTTAAACGCGGTGCCTACATCAATAGTTACTAGGATATAAACACTCGCTTCATTAATTTTATCTGCTTAGTAGTTTTAAGCCTGCAGTGTTTATTTTTTACTTATAAATGTTACTCTTACGTTTTGAATTTTGAGAGCACACTATGGATGCTATTGAGCTTTTACTCACTCGCCAATCTGATGCAAAATTGACAGCGCCAGGGCCTAATGAAGAGCAGTTAAACATTATTCAGCAGGCTGGGTTGAGAGTGCCCGATCATGGCTGTATTGCACCGTGGCAATATATTATTGTTCAAGGTGATGCGCGTCATAAGTTAGGTGAAATTTATTATCAAAGCGCTATAGCAGAGCAGCAGGCTGAAAAAGTAATTAATCGCGCTAAGGAGTTACCGCTTAGAGCACCCATGATTATTATTGCGATTGCAAAATATCAACCACACCCAAAAGTTCCTAGAATTGAACAAGTACAAAGCGCAGGTTGTGGCGTATTGGCAATGCAACAAGCCGCATTCGCTCAGGGGGTAGGCGGTATTTGGCGTACGGGTTACTTTGCACAAAGCCCCAGTGTTAAACAGGCGCTTAACTTAAATGATGATGATGAAATAGTCGGTTATTTATATTTAGGGACGCCGGTAATTGAATGCAAAAAGTCACCAAGGCACAAACCAGAAAATTATTTTAGTTTTTTGTAGAAATAGTATGAACTTTTTATATTCAATATAGTCATAATTCATTAAGTTAATCGTGTTACACTACTGCGGTTAATATTGTAGCTGCGAGAAGCGCACGGAAGCACTAAACGTAATAAATCTTCTTCAGTTTGTTTTTTAATCGGTTATTTTTTGGTAATGTATGGAAAGTCTTACCAATAATAACGATAAAGAAGACGAAAATGATGGGAAATTTATTTTTACGTGAAAAAGAAAACTGGTTTGCTTGGTCAATCTGGGGTGTAGTTGGCGCGCTTGCGACATTTTATGTTGCAATGAGCACTCAAGCTGAGCATTTTATTGCTGCTTCAGCAATAGGGGTGCTGGTATTGCTAACTTGGTGGATGCAACAATCGAAACGGTTTGATTTTGGCAGAGCTTTTAAAATATGTTGTTATGTTTTACTGTTCACTGTACTGCCTTCATTTGTATTGGTTGTGATCCCGAGCGATGACCTTAATCGCTTCGATTTAATATTTCAAAGTATTGCATTTTTAACAGCCAGCTTATTGGTCTGTTTAGTGTGCTCTTGGATTGCTCGTAGGCCTAAGCAATATTACTAATAATGGCTAATTGCTAACTAAAGCGGTTTATATTTAACTATTTAGCCGGTTTTATTAAAATAGGGCTTTACAAGCTAAGCGTATGATCTTATTATGCGCGCCGTACGGAGAGATGGCAGAGTGGTCGAATGCACCGGTCTTGAAAACCGGCAGGGGTTTATAGCCCCTCTAGGGTTCAAATCCCTATCTCTCCACCATTATTTAAAAAACCGCCTTATTGGCGGTTTTTTGCTATCTGGAGCTTTATAATGTCACAGTCCCCGGAATTATCCTTTTCTAAACGTTTACTTAAGCACATTCTTCTATGGACTGTGTTTGGTTATTGTTACCAAAGCGCCATATCGTTATTACAAAAAATGGCTATTGATGCATATCCAGACGACGCACTAATAATGACCTTATTATATGGCATCGGGTTTAATATTTTATCGGGGCATTTAATTACAAAATACGATAATTATTGGCCTGTATGGGGCGCGTTTTATATTGGCATTATCGGTTTAGTAGCTGTGCCTCTTTTACTGGTCGGTGTGGCTGGATTATTGTCGATGAGCTTACTTGTTGGAATTTTGCTCAGTTTGCCTGTGTGTACCTTTGCTATTGGTTTAATTAAAGAAAAACTCAATAAAAACTAGCACCAAAGACCTTTTATTTTGTGATAGCATATACGGGTCTTTTAACTAACAAAACGTGAATAACACATTATGTCAGATAATTTTACTACAGATGCTGAAAAAGCAAGTTACGGTATTGGCTTACAAATGGGTGAGCAACTTAAGGCTAATCCTTTTGAAGGTTTAAACTTAAATTCAGTATTTGAAGGCATGAAAGATGCGTATGCAGGCAGTGCTTTTCAAGTTGAGATCCCTGAGATCCAAGCTGCATTTGAAAAAATTAACGAAGAGATCCAAGCTCGTCGTGAAGAAGAAGCTAAAGTACTCGCTGCTGAAGGAATTGCATTTTTAGAAGAAAACGCAAAACGTCCTGAAATTACAGTAACTGAGTCAGGTCTTCAGTACGAAGTACTTGCAACAGGTGAAGGCGAGAAGCCAACTGCTGAGTCTACAGTACGTGTTGATTACCACGGTACTTTAGTAAACGGTACTGTTTTTGACAGCTCATACGAGCGCGGTCAACCTGCTGAATTCCCAGTGGGCGGCGTGATCAAAGGTTGGACTGAAGCATTACAAATGATGCCAGTAGGTACTAAGTGGCGCTTATACGTTCCTCATGAGCTTGCTTATGGTGAACGTGGTGCCGGTGCAGCAATCGCACCTTACTCAACACTTGTATTCGACGTTGAGTTACACGCAATTCTTTAATTAGAACGTACATAACATTTTAGTTATGAAAAAACCGCATTCATTAATATGAATGCGGTTTTTTATTGTCTCATTAAACTGATCTTTGTTTAAAAGTAGCCTCTTACTCCAAATTGGAAGTTACGGCCAGGAAGTGGCGCGGTGTCTTTAATAAACGAGCTGTGTACAAAACCAAGTTCATCAGTAATGTTATCAACACTTAGGTAAAGCTGTGTGTCAACGGTACCTAAATCAAGCTGATAATTGGCTTGTAAATCAATCAATGTATAGCCATCTGTTGCTGTTTCGTATGCACTAATATCATTTTGCTCAAAATAATGTGTTCCTGTTAAGGTAAATTGTGCGCTACCTAGGGTGTATTGCAGTTCTGAACCCAATTTATTAGCAGGAATGCGTGGTAAATTTCCTTCATTATCTTTTAGTTTGGCGCGAGTAGAATCACCAAATACTTTTACCATGGCGCTGGGGTTTATTTGATAATGTACATCAAATTCAAAACCATACAGCTCAGCATCTTTACTTGTGAACTGATAAACATCAATTGCGTCACTGTGACCAATGGCAGCAGGTTCAAAACCATCCATTTCATCAAACACTAATCCTGTGTTTTGCTGATAATAAAAGTTTTTAATGTCGTTATAGAAGAAGTTGACAGTGTAACCAAAGTCTCCACTAAAGCGACGTAAACTAATATCTAGATTAGTTGATGTTTCTTGTTTAATTTCTTCAGGCTCAAAATGCGCTTCGTTACCTTCAATATGGTAACCCAAACCAAGTTCGTAAGTCCCAGTAGCAATATGCACACCATTAGAGAGTAGCTCCGCTGAAAGTGGTGCACGCTCTGAATGTGACAAACTAACGGCTAGGTTGTGACTTGGCATATACTCCCAAATTGCACCTGCTGAGGCACTTAGATTAGTAAAGCTTTGGGTGTAGTTAACAGTTTCATCTGCTGATGCAGGTTCGTCATCATGGCTATGCTGATGTGTATCCACATCACTTTTTATCTCATAATCTTCTAAACGGGCGCCAAGTTCTACGGTGACGTCACCAAACTTGCGTTCTTCAAGTAAATATAGCGCATGAGTCGTCGTGATACTTGCAGGTGTAAACGCTTCTTCACCAATCGCGTCATAATCAGACTCACTATAGTGATAGCCAATCATGCCATGCCATTGGCTTAATTGATGCTCTACGTTTAAACGTGCTTCAGTGGTTTCATTACTAAAAGTGGTGCCAATAGCGCCGTCTTCAATTTCACTATGGGTATAGTCTGTGTAACCAACACGTAGGTTGATTGACTCAATCCAGTTATCATGAAATGCATAACTTACCAGCCCCTGCCAACGGTCTTGTTCTAAATGAGCATAAACAGGTGTTTCTGCATGTTCTTCACCTTCGTGTTCTTCATGCTCGCCTGCTTCTTCATGTGTATGATCGTGTTCATTATGAGCATGTGAATGGCCTGGAATACCATAGTCTGTTTCGATATTACCGTATGAAAATCCAACGGTTAAATGCTCACCCACATAGCTAGTACCAAAATTAACTGTTTCACTGTCTATAAAGGTATTTTCAACTGAAGTAGCTGTTTCTTCATCGCCTTCAACATGTACTTCACCTTCTTCATGTTCATCCGGTAAATTAAAACGAGGTGTTTGGTAATCATCACCGCTGCGTTTAGTACCATCAAAATGGAAATTAAAGTTATCGCTGCCAGTTTCTAGTTTTGCTGCGAATGTATTCGCATTTGAAACTGTATCGTGCGTGTATTGTGCTGCCCCAGATAAAGAGTCAATGTTATTGGTTGGAATACGGTTATCAACCACATTCACTACACCGCCAATAGCACCAGAGCCATAAAGTAGGGTGCTTGGGCCACGTAACACTTCAATTTGCTCTGCCGCTAGACTGTCACTTGATGTAGCGTGATCAGGTCCAATGCGAGACGCATCGCTGCTATCCAAACCATTTTGAGTAATTTTAACTCGAGGACCACCTAGGCCGCGGATAATCGGACTTGATGAAACAGGGCCAAAATAACTAGCATTAACGCCAGGTATGCCTTTAAGTGTCTCACCTAGCGTCGGCTTAGCTTTATTTTTTAGCTCATCGCCTGATAGCACACTTACTGGTGAAATCATTTCTAAGCTATTTTTATGCAGGGCTGAGGCATATACAACAACAGTTTCAACCGAAGTTGGCTTTAAAGTAACATTAATAGTGTTGTCTGTATTTTCAAGCGATATACGAGAATCTAGGTAGTTATCTTTACTGATATGTAATTGACTTTTAGCATCTATGTCGATACTAAACTGGCCTTGTGCATTACTTTGCACGCTTTTTGACTTACCATGAACATGAATCGTGGCATTGGCAATGGGTTGCTTTTTTGTATCTGTTACCGTGCCGTTAATCGTCGCTGCAAGTGCAGAGTGAGAACACAAAACAGACAGTAGTGCTGAGGATATGAGTGTTAGCTTAGTCATAGTTACTTCAATTCGTGGTTGTTATGTTGTGATATAATATAACACTACAAAATTATGCTATCAACAATGTTATACTATAACTTTAAAATTTGCGTTGAATAACACAAGAGAGCGATAAATTTAATTTAGCACGGCATTATTACAGTTAAATTTAGGAGCGGCTGTCTATCATCAGTATGTCTAACTTTTTTTGTGCTCTAAAATGATTTTGCTTATCAACTGGTTCAAGCATTTCACATTCATCGTTTATCATTTCTGAAATTAAGCTTGGATAATGCCTGCAATCTTGGGGTCGGTCATGATAAATACTGCAAGTATATTTATCTTTTTCTTCAGGAGATGCTTTATTGGCAAGCTCTAAAAATGGGCATTGCGTTAATTGCTCACCCGTTGTTGGGTCAAACCATAATTTATCGTTTTTAACGTATTGAAATATTTCAGGGTTGAATAAAGCCCACATTTGAATTTCATCCTGATTAGTATCTAAATCTGCCGCACCGTATTTTGTGCAGCACTTACCGCATTGATTGCAATTTTGCATAGGGTAGATATTAACTGTTGCTTTTTATAGTAGGCATTAAGTGTAGCACCCTAATATCCACGTCAATAAACTAAACAGCGTTTATTGTTGCTTATTATACTTTTGTAACAACGCGGCGCTTAATAATAATGTACTATTAAGACATATGTTTCGGATACAGCGCTGTAAAAAATTAAAAAGGCGCATTAATTAAGGTAGCGAGTAATTATGAATACTAAAGTATACAAAGCGGTTCACGATTTAGCAGAAAAGCTGATGGCAGCTGCCAATAAGAATGATACTAAACAATTCGAATCTTTATATGCAGAGCTCAAAGCAATTTGTATTGAAAACGAAAATACCGCTAAAGATCACCCTGTACAGTGGGAAACTTTAGCAGATTTTACCGAAGAGCTAGAAGACGCTATTGAGACTTATGAAAAAGCATTACAGAAGTCGATTGAAATCAATAACAAAGATCATATGTCGTCGGTTGCATTTTCTATGGCTACTTTACAGCTTGAGTTGGGTGACAAAGAAGCGGCGATTAAAAACCTACAAGATGCTAAAGTCAGTGCGAATAAAATTGAAGATAAAGAATTAAAGTCAGAGATCCATGAACTATTAGAGTCACTGGTTGAAGAAGAAGGTTAGGCAACTTTATAGTGATTATTAATAATCAGCGCCAGTAGTTTACACTTGGCGCTTTTTTATGAAGAAGATAAAGTTCAACTTCATAAAATATTTATAAATAACTTACCGAGTAATTTTTGGAGAAAAAATGCTAGCGCAAATAGAACAATGGATTGATAAAACGAATAGCGAGTATGCAAATCAAAGAATATGCTGTGAAAAATTTGCTAGCGAGTTTGAGGGCTTTTACCCAAATGAATTTTTGAAAACTGCATTTTATGTAGTTGTTGATAAAATTCCTAAACCTGACTTTACAGGTTTACGTGAACTTGGTTTAAGCAATTTTATTGATATGGATGTAGCTGGAATAACTTATAAAAATACATATTATATATTACCTAACGCTGTGCATAATTTAAGAGTACATTTTCATGAGCTTGTTCATGTAGTTCAATGGCGTGAACTCAGCGTGCACGCCTTTATAATGCGCTACATCAATGAAATCCAAACGTTTGGTTACAATGATGCCCCACTTGAAATAATGGCCTATGAACTTGATGCGCACTATACCAGTAATGGAAATAAATTTAATATTCCTGATTATATTATTCAACAGCTTTAGTTAAAATTATAAAAGGAATTTATATGTCACGTTTTTTTCTCTATCCACTAGCCCTATTTGCTTTTCATGTGCAGGCGAGCTCTTTTGATGATGATATCGTTAATGCATTAATCCATAGAACAACACAACCAGTAACTTACGATGGCGCCTATCATAAGCTTGAGTACCCAGGTGGTGATGTGCCCGCTAATATTGGTGTGTGTACCGATGTTTTAATTAGGTCGTACCGACAGCTTGGTATTGATTTGCAAAAATTAGTACATGAAGACATGCAGGATAATTTTCGCGTATATCCTTCCAAACGTATTTGGGGATTAACCAAGCCAGATAAAAACATTGACCATCGACGTGTACCTAACTTACAAGTTTACTTTGAGCGCCATGCAAAAGTGTTAACTAAATCGCTTAATGCAGAGGATTATAAAGCCGGTGACATAGTTACTTGGATGCTGCCAGGTAATTTACCGCATATTGGTATGGTCGTTAATGAAATAGCGCAGGGCAGCGGCAACCAGCTTATTGTGCATAATATTGGTCGTGGACCAGAAATGAGCGATATGCTTTTTGCGTATACAATTACGGGTCATTACCGATTTGTGCCTGCAGAATATTCAGAGTAAATAACACTGTACTAGTAGGCGTGTTTGAGTTTAAAAACACGGCAAACAGGTTTGGTACAAACCTAGCTGTTTTATATTATTCTCGTGCTGTTAAATACGCTTAATGTGAGTTAGTTACTTTAAATTAATACTGATATCACCATTTGGTTTGCAGCAACACAAGAGTATTTCACCATCGCGAACAAACGCTAACGGCTCTTCATTATAATTAACTTCACCAGAGACAAGTGTTGCTCGACACGCACCGCAATATCCCTCACGGCATTGGTAAGCGGCATCAATCTTATTCGATTCTAGGCAATGTAAAAGAGAAGGGCAGCCAGCGGCAAAATCAATGCGCTGGCTGTTATCTGCAAGCATGATACTTGCAGTCGTTCTATCAGTCATTATAAATCAAAGTCACCAAATTCATCGGCATCTACTTGTGAATCAATCTGACCAACTAAGTATGAGCTTATTTCGGCTTCTTGGGGAGCAACTTGCACGTTATCCGACACTAACCATGAGTTGATCCATGGAATAGGGTTACTGTTGTTTTCAAACTGTGCAGGCAGACCAATCGCGGTCATACGCGCATTGGTAATATATTCAACGTACTGACATAGAATGTGTTTATTCAAACCAATCATCGAGCCATCTTTGAATAGGTACTCGGCCCATTCTTTTTCTTGCTCTGCGGCTTCAACAAACATCTTAATTGCTTCTTCACGGCATTGTGCGGCAACAATCGCCATTTCAGGGTCATCTTTGCCATCTTGCATGATATTTAAAATATGCTGAGTACCTGAAAGGTGAAGTGCTTCATCGCGGGCAATAAGCTTTATAATTTTAGCATTACCTTCCATCAATTCACGCTCGGCAAACGCAAATGAACAGGCAAAACTCACATAAAAGCGAATGGCTTCTAAAATGTTCACTGACATCATTGCCAGGTACAATTTCTTTTTCAGCTCAAATAAATTAACTACCACGGTTTGGCCATTAATTTCGTGTTTGCCTTCACCGTATAGGTTGTAAAGCGATACAGAATTGATTAGGTCATCATAATAAGTAGTTACCGCATCGGCACGCTCACTAATTTTGTCATTGCTAACAATATCATCAAAAATGAGTTCAGGCGCTTGAGTTACGTTACGAATAATATGGGTGTACGAACGACTATGAATAGTTTCACTAAACGCCCATGTCTCAATCCATGTTTCTAGTTCAGGAATTGATACGATAGGAAGTAATGCTACGTTAGGTGAGCGGCCTTGAACACTATCAAGCAACGTTTGGTATTTTAAGTTGCTTAAAAATATATGCTTTTCGTGTTCGGGAAGCGCTTGAAAGTCTAAACGGTCTTTACTTACATCAACTTCTTCAGGTCGCCAAAAGAAAGACAATTGTTTTTCAATTAGTTTTTCAAAAATAGGGTATTTTTGTTGATCGTAACGTGACACGTTAACGGTTTGACCAAAAAACATTGGCTCTTGCATTTGGTTATTATGATTTCTGCTAAAAGTAGTATAAGACATGTTTATCACTCAAAAAACTATCACTAAGACTATCAGGACAAAGCGGGCAAGGCGCCCGCTTTAAGTTTAACTATTAAATTTTACACGCGCCGCCTGCACAATCATCATCTTCCACTTCTGGAGTGTCTTCTTGAGCATCTGATGCGCCATCGCGGGTATTATGGTAGTAAAGTGTTTTAACACCTAGTTTGTATGCACCAAGTAAGTCTTTTAATAAGACTTTCATAGGTACTCTACCGCCTTCGTATCTATTTGGATCATAATTAGTATTTGCTGAAATTGTTTGGTCGATAAATTTCTGCATTATGCCTACTAATTGTAAGTAACCATCGTTTGATGGAATATCCCACAGTAATTCGTAGTTATCTTTAAGGCGTTCGTAGTCAGGAACAACTTGCTTTAAAATACCGTCTTTACTTGCTTTAACACTAATGTGACCACGCGGTGGCTCGATGCCATTAGTTGCATTTGAGATTTGCGATGACGTTTCTGATGGCATTAATGCGCTCAGCGTGGAGTTACGCATACCATGCTCTTTAATGCTGGCACGTAATGTATCCCAATCAAGATGCAGTGGTTCATCACAAATTTTGTCTAAATCACGTTTGTACGTATCGGTTGGCATAATACCTTGCGAGTATGTAGTTTCGTTAAATTTAGGACATGCTCCACGCTCTTTAGCAAGTTCGTTAGATGCCTTCATTAGGTAGTACTGAATTGCTTCAAACGTTTTGTGCGTGAGTGCATTTGCGCTGCCATCTGAATAACGCTTACCGTTTTTAGCTAAGTAATAGGCGTAGTTAATAACACCTATGCCTAGCGTACGACGCCCCATAGTGGCATTTTTAGCTGCAGGTACAGGGTAGTCTTGGAAATCAAGTAGGTTATCAAGTGCACGTACTGCAAGCTCAGCTAACTCTTCTAGTTCATCTAAAGACTCAATGGCACCTAAGTTAAACGCAGATAATGTACAAAGTGCAATTTCACCTTCTTCGTCATTCACGTTGCTAAGAGGCTTAGTCGGTAACGCAATTTCTAAACATAAGTTAGATTGACGTATAGGCGCCACTTTTGAGATAAACGGACTGTGTGTATTACAGTGGTCAACGTTCTGCAAGTAAATACGACCGGTGCTGGCACGTTCTTGAGCAAACATAGAAAACAGTTCAATGGCTTTAATGCGTTTTTTACGAATTGACTCGTCTTGCTCATATTTTACATAAAGTGCATCAAATTCATCTTGATCTTCAAAGAATGCATCGTAAAGGCCCGGCACGTCTGAAGGGCTAAATAAGGTAATGTAATCGTCTTTAATTAAACGAGAATACATTAGTTTATTAAACTGCACACCATAATCTAGATGACGTACGCGGTTATCATCAACACCACGGTTATTTTTAAGTACCAGCAGATTTTCTACTTCTAAGTGCCAAAGCGGGTAGAATAAAGTAGCTGCACCGCCACGTACACCGCCTTGCGAACAGCTTTTAACCGCTGTTTGAAAGTGCTTATAAAACGGAATACAGCCTGTGTGGTACGCTTCGCCGTTACGAATAGGGCTACCTAATGCACGAATACGTCCGGCATTTATACCAATACCAGCACGTTGAGAAACGTATTTAACAATGGCTGATGAAGTCGCATTAATTGAATCTAAGCTGTCGCCACACTCAATCAGTACACATGAGCTAAACTGACGCGTTGGCGTACGCACACCCGACATAATTGGTGTAGGTAAAGAAATTTTAAATAGTGAAACCGCATCGTAAAAACGTTTGATGTAATCAATACGCGTTTCACGTGGATAATCTGAGAATAAGCTTGCTGCTACTAATATATATAAAAACTGCGCGCTTTCGTAAATTTCACCGGTTACACGGTTTTGTACTAAGTATTTACCTTCAAGCTGCTTTACTGCTGCGTAGCTAAAGTTAAGATCGCGTGAATGATCTAAGTAAGTATCTAGTTCATCAAGTTCTTGCTCTGTGTAATCAACAAGCAAATGGGCGTCGTAGCGTTTTTGTTCAACCATGTTAGTAACGTGGTCAAAAAGACGCGGTGGCTCAAATTGGCCATACGCTTTTTTACGTAAATGGAATACAGCTAAACGAGCAGCAAGATACTGATAATCAGGTGATTCTTTTGAGATCTGATCCGCAGCGGCTTTGATAATCGTCTCATGAATATCTTTAGTACGAATACCGTCATAAAATTGAATATGTGATTTAAGTTCAACTTGTGAAACCGAAACGTTGTTTAAACCTTCGGCGGCCCATTCAATAACGCGATGGATCTTGTCTAGATCAAGTGGCTCTTTACGGCCGTCACGTTTGCTTACAGATAACTGTTGGTTCATAGTTTTGCCTGTATTCCTTGGGAATTAAATATTTTTGACCAATGAGTGCACTCAAAACGCCCAGTGCCTATTCTTTTATTGTTATTTCTACCGCATAGGTAAATTTAATTGAATAACATTTAGCCACAATATCTGGTGTTGTTCAAATTAGAGATCACAAGATAGTGTGGTCTGTGATCTTTTGCAAGGGACAGAAACCGCTCTGATTGTGGATAACGTTGGGATAACGTAATTGTGTTAGTAGGCATTAACCTTTGATCATTCGGTTAAGTTGAAATTTGTAAAAATCAACTAAGGAAAGATTAAATTTACGCTTTTTAAAAATAAATTTTGTCTGCTTTTTTTATCATCAAGCTTTGCGTAAAAACTAACACAATCACAACATGTAGTGTTTATTAATTGGTGTGGCACTATATGTGGTTAAAAGCATCTATAGGGCTATGCCAATTAAAATCTGCATTCCAAGCCAATGCCTCGTCCACACTCGGTACATATCCCCACAGTGCGGTAGCGGTGTGCATATTCGCTGCTTTACCTGCTTGTATATCTCGCAGCGCATCACCTATATATAGGCAGCGCGAAGGATCAACACTCATTTGCTCAGCACAATGTAATAAAGGAAGGGGTGAGGGCTTAGACTCAGCTAAGGTATCACCACTTATCACAATTTGCGCATTTTTTAATGCAGGAATCGCCTTGACTAAAGGATCGGTTAAAAAGCCAGGCTTATTTGTCATAATGCCCCACGGGATCCCTTTATTATCAAGGGCAATGAGTAGCTGTTCTATACCAACAAAGCATTGGGTATGGGTGGCAATATTGGCAGCGTAGTATGCAACTAGCTCTGCTAAAAGTTGCTCTTGCGATTGTTGCCCCCAGCCTTCTTTAAAACCAGCAGCAAGTAATGCTGCTGCGCCATTTGAAGCAGCGGGTCGATATATATCACTGCCCACTTGTGGTTGTTGGTGATTATGCAGCACACTATTAAGTGCAGCGCCTAAATCATCAGCGGTATCAAGTAAAGTGCCATCTAAGTCAAATAGCAATGCTTGATATTCAATTGGGCTAGTAGCTGTTTGCGAGCTTGTCATTGCGCTAACTTCTCAAAGTGCAGCATATAATTTACGCTAACATCATCATTAACCGTATATTGCTTTGAGAGTGGGTTGTAACTTAATCCTGCACTAGCACGTACCTTTAACCCTGCTTGTTCTGCCCATGCAATTAATTGCGCAGGTTTAATGAACTTTTTATGGTCGTGGGTACCTTCTGGCACCATTTTTAACAGTTTTTCTGCGCCGACAATAGCGTATAAGTAAGCTTTAGGGGTTTTATTAAGGGTGGAGAAGAATACATCGGCCCCAGGTTTTGCTAATTTAGCGACTGCATGGATAATAGAAGCAGGGTCGGGGACATGTTCTAACATTTCCATACAAGTAATCACATCAAAGCGCTCAGGGTGCTCATCAGCAAATTGTTCAGCAGGTACTTTTATATATTCAACGGGTACACTTGTTTCTAAACTGTGTAACTTAGCGACAGTTAAAGGCTCTTGCCCCATATCGATACCTGTTACCTTTGCACCCATTCGCGCCATGCTGTGACTTAAAATACCGCCGCCACATCCTACATCGAGGGTTTCTTTGTCAAATAATCCTTTAGTTTTGTCTGCGATGAAATCTAATCGTAATGGATTAATTTCGTGAAGCGGCTTAAATTCGCCTTCTAAATCCCACCAACGCTCTGCGATGGCTTCAAACTTTGCTATTTCTGCGTTATCTACATTTTGATGTTCGGTCATAAAATACTTCCTCGTCAATCTGAGGCCATTATATAGGGCTAAATTGATAAATCGCAAAGTTTTGCGCCTGTAAATTAAAATTAATTGTGATAGCATGGTTGCTTAGAAATAATAACAAACACTCTTAATACCTAATAATGGGTTGTTAAGAGCTGATACTGAAGGAATGTGATATCAAATGACTGATCTCGCCAATGAAATTCTGCCAGTCAATATTGAAGACGAGTTAAAAAACTCCTACTTAGATTACGCCATGAGTGTAATTGTAGGACGTGCATTACCAGACGTACGTGACGGTTTAAAACCTGTTCACCGCCGCGTTTTGTTTGCAATGAACGAGCTTAGTAATGACTGGAACAAGCCTTACAAAAAATCGGCCCGTGTGGTCGGTGATGTAATCGGTAAATACCACCCACACGGCGACAGTGCAGTTTATGACACCATCGTACGTATGGCTCAGCCATTCTCACTACGTTATATGCTAGTTGATGGTCAGGGTAACTTTGGTTCGGTTGATGGTGATTCAGCAGCGGCAATGCGTTATACAGAAGTACGTATGGCAAAAATGTCGCACGAATTATTAGCCGATCTTGAAAAAGAAACGGTTGATTTTGTGCCTAACTACGACGGCACAGAACAAATTCCTGATGTGTTACCGACTAAAATACCTAACCTGTTAGTTAATGGTTCGTCAGGTATTGCTGTTGGTATGGCGACAAATATCCCGCCACACAACTTAACAGAAGTAGTGAATGGCTGTTTAGCGCTTATTCAAAACCCTGAATTAACTATTACTGAGTTAATGGATTACATCCCAGGGCCTGATTTCCCAACTGCGGCGATTATTAACGGTAAAAAAGGCATTGAACAAGCCTATCAAACCGGCCGTGGTAAAGTGTACATGCGTGCGCGTGCTGACATCGAAACTGATGAGAAAACTGGCCGTGAAACGATTATTGTTCATGAAATCCCTTACCAAGTTAACAAAGCCCGTTTGATTGAAAAAATCGCTGAGCTAGTTAAAGATAAAAAAATTGAAGGGATCAGCGCATTACGTGATGAATCAGATAAAGACGGTATGCGTATCGTTATTGAGATCAAACGTGGTGACGTAGGTGAAGTTATTTTGAACAACCTTTATTCACAAACTCAGTTACAAACTGTGTTTGGTATGAATATGGTTGCGTTAATTAATAACCAGCCTAAGTGTTTCAACTTAAAAGAAATGCTTGAAGAGTTTATTATTCACCGCCGTGAAGTTGTTACTCGTCGTACGGTATTTGATTTACGCAAAGCCCGTGACCGTGCGCATACGCTAGAAGGTTTAGCGATTGCACTGGCAAACATTGACCCAATTATCGAACTTATTCGTAAGTCACCAACACCTGCTGAAGCAAAAGTTGCACTAACAGCGCGTCCTTGGGAATTAGGTAATGTTAAAGCCATGCTTGATAAAGCGGGTGAAGACAATGTTGCACGCCCAGATTGGTTAGCAAGCGAGCTGGGTATTCGTGATGGTCAGTACTATATTTCTGAGCAACAAGCTCAAGCAATTTTAGACCTACGTTTACACAAACTAACGGGTCTTGAACACGAAAAAATTCTTACTGAATACCAATCGTTACTCGACCTAATTGCTGAACTATTATTCATTTTGGCAAGTCCGGAACGTTTAATGGAAGTTATTCGTGATGAGTTAGTTGAAATTAAAGAGCAATATGGTGATGAGCGCCGCACTGAAATTAATGCCGCTGCACACGATATTAGCCTTGAAGACCTAATTAACGAAGAGAACGTGGTTGTAACCTTGTCACACGAAGGATACGTTAAGTATCAAGCGTTAAGTGATTACGAAGCGCAGCGTCGTGGTGGTAAAGGCAAGTCAGCAACTAAGATGAAAGATGAAGATTTCATTGAACGTCTACTTGTTGCCAATACCCACGATACTATTTTATGTTTCTCTACTGCGGGTCGATTATACTGGCTTAAAGTGTACCAGTTACCACTTGCAAGTCGCGCAGCGCGCGGTAAGCCAATTGTTAACTTATTACCACTTGAAGCAGATGAACGTATTACAGCTATCTTACCTGTACGTGATTATGAAGATGATAAATACATCTTTATGGCTACAGCATTTGGTACGGTTAAGAAAACACCATTAACGGCCTACAGCCGTCAACGTGCAAGCGGTATTATTGCCGTTAACTTAAACGAAGGTGATAGCTTAATTGGTGTTGATATTACCGATGGTAGCAACGAAATTATGTTGTTCACTGATGCGGGTAAAGTTGTACGCTTTAAAGAAGCTGAAGAAACCACGGTAGTTGATGAAAATGGTAACCCTGTTCTTGATGAAGAAGGTAAGCCTGCGATTCGCTTCAAAGGTGTACGTCCTATGGGTCGTACTGCAACGGGTGTTCGTGGTATTAAGATGCCAGACGATCAACGTGTTGTATCACTGATTGTACCAAAGAATGACGGTGCAATATTAACAGTGACAGAAAATGGTTACGGTAAGCGTACTCAACTTGAAGACTACCCATCTAAGAGTCGTGCAACACAAGGTGTTGTATCAATTAAGGTGAGTGAGCGTAATGGTGCCGTTGTTGGTGCTGTACAAGTTGATGACAACGACGAAATAATGATTATTTCGAATCGTGGTACCTTAGTACGTACTCGCGTTAATGAAGTTTCTACGGTTGGACGTAACACCCAAGGTGTTATTTTGATCAGAACTATTGACGAAGAGCAAGTAGTTGGTTTACAACGTATAGAAGAGATTGAAGTGACTGAAAGTGACTTGATTGACATCGAAGACGTTGAAACAGTAGATACGGTTATAGATGAAGTAGCGGATGATAATCCTCCTTCAGAATAATTGAGATTGAAAAAAGCGGCCTTGGCCGCTTTTTTTATATGGTTGAAAAAAACTAAAGACACTTGAATTAGTTTAATACCAATTCACTTAATTAAGTGGTCTATTTTGAGGCTGGAAAAACGTGTTGATAGCTAGGCAAAAAATTTGCTATTTAGTTGTTCTAAATGAGAATTTTTTAACGCAGGTAGCGACACGTTTAGCCCCGTAAAATGATTAAGTATTATTGCGGATTGGTATTATAGTTCAAGTTAAACAGTAAATTACTGGAATGAGGAAAAGGTAATGAGTATTTATAATTTTTGTGCGGGCCCTGCAATGTTACCACCGGCTGTAATGCAAAAAGCACAAAAAGAGTTTTTAGACTGGCAAGGGCTTGGCGTTTCAGTAATGGAAATGAGCCATCGCAGTAAAGAATTTTTAGCATTAACGGCTAAGTGTGAAGCTAGTCTACGTCGCTTAATGAATATTAGTGATGAGTTTGAAGTGCTGTTTATGCACGGCGGTGGTCGAGGTCAATTTAGTGCCGTACCTTTAAACCTCCACGTTGATGGAAAAAAAGCGGTGTATTGTGAAAACGGCGTGTGGTCAAAAAGTGCAACCAGCGAAGCCGATAAGTTTACTCAAACTCACACAATTGACGTACGTAATGATGATAACGGTTTATTTTCTATTAAGCAGGTAGCCGATTGGGTTTTACCAGCCGATGCTGCATATATTCATTACTGCCCAAATGAAACTGTAGATGGTCTAGAGATTTTTGATGTACCCAGTCACCCAACAGCACCGATTGTCGCCGATATGTCGTCGACTATTCTATCGCGCGAAATTGACGTTAATCAATTTGATTTAATCTACGCAGGTGCTCAAAAGAATATCGGCCCATCGGGTATTGCTATCGTAATTGTTCGTAAAACGCTACTTGAGCGTGAAGGGCTAGCTAAGCCAGGTATTTTGGATTACGCCCTTGAAGCAAAACAAGGCAGTATGTTTAACACTCCACCTACATTTGCATGGTATTTAGCAGCTGAAGTATTTGAATGGCTTGAACAAAATGGCGGTGTAAAAGCCATGGAAACACATAATACTGCCAAAGCTCAGCTGCTTTATGACTTTATCGATGAGTCTGATTTTTACACCAATAAAGTAGCGAAGCATTGTCGTTCACGTATGAATGTGCCTTTTTGGTTAGTTGATGAAAGCCTAAATGATAAGTTTGTTAAAGAGTCAAAAGAAGCGGGCTTATTAGCGCTTGAAGGGCACCGTATTGTTGGCGGTATGCGCGCGAGTATTTATAACGCAATGCCACTGGAAGGGGTTAAAGCATTAGTTGATTTTATGGCGGCTTTCGCAAAGGAGAACAGCTAATGGAGCAACTTTCTTTAGCGCCTATTTCACAGGTTAATGGCAGTGTTACTCTGCCTGGTTCGAAAAGCTTGTCAAATCGCATTCTATTATTGGCTGCACTATCAAACGGCACTACGGTTGTAGAAAACTTATTAGACAGTGATGATATTCGTCATATGTTGGGCGCCTTAGCGCAGCTCGGTGTGAATGTGACACTTAATGATGAGCGAACCATCGCGACCGTAGAAGGTGTAGGTGGCGTATTTAAAACGCCAACTGAACCACTGTTTTTAGGTAATGCAGGTACAGCATACCGTCCTTTAACGGCCGTGCTTGCAGCGATTGCTGGGGAGTATGAGTTAATTGGTGAGCCACGTATGGAAGAGCGACCAATTGGCCACTTGGTTGATGCACTGCAAGCCTTAGGTGGTAATGTTAGTTATTTAAAAAATAAAGATTATCCGCCACTTAAAATTGTCGGCGGGAAAATAGCGGGTGGTGAAGTCGAAATTGACGGTAGTATTTCAAGTCAATTTTTAACGGCGCTGCTCATGGCTGCGCCATTATTTAAAGGCGATACACACATTAAAATTAAAGGCACGTTAGTGTCTAAGCCTTACATTGATATTACTCTTGATGTAATGGCGCGTTTTGGTGTTACCGTTGAGCATGATAATTACACCACGTTCTTCGTTAAAGGTGCACAACAGTATCAAGCCGTTGAGCGAATTATGGTCGAAGGGGATGCTTCATCTGCTTCTTACTTTATTGCTGCTGCAGCAATTGCCGGCGGCGAAATAGAAATTAAAGGCGTCGGCGCTAAATCAGTTCAAGGTGATATTGGCTTTGCTAAAGTGATGGAGCAGGTCGGTGCCAAAATTGATTGGTATGACGAACGTTTAGTTGTTCGTAAAGGTGAGCTTAACGGTATTGATATTGATGCTAATGCAATACCTGATGCTGCAATGACCCTAGCTACAGTTGCCTTGTTTGCAAAAGGGCCAACGGCAATTCGCAACATTTATAACTGGCGAGTAAAAGAAACTGACCGTTTACACGCTATGGCCACTGAGCTTAAAAAAGTAGGGGCTGAAGTAGTAGAAGGGCATGACTTTATTGAGATCACACCGCCAAAACAGTTTAATAATGTGGCTGTAGATACCTATGATGACCATCGTATTGCCATGTGCTTTGCAATGGTGGCAGTAGGGGGTAAGCCCATAACGATTAACGATCCAGCCTGTACGTACAAGACATTCCCAACATTTTTCAACGTGTTAGCATCTGTCAGTAAATAGGCTATTTATAAGTATTTATAAAAAGTTACATACTAAAAGCGGATAATCTTTAATAATTGACGTATAATGTGGCGGTTTATTTTGGTGTGCATTGAAGGAGGTTTTAAATGCCGGCGTTATTAATGCCCGTAATCACCGTAGATGGCCCAAGTGGTTCTGGTAAAGGAACTGTTTGTCGCTTATTGGCTGAAAAATTAGGCTGGGATGTGTTAGATAGCGGTGCAATTTATCGCGTACTTTCACTTGCAGCACTTCATCACCAAATTGCGTTAGATAACGAAGAAGCACTTGTTCCATTAGCTGCAAATCTTGATGTGCAGTTTTTGATAGACAGTGACACTAATGCAGGAAAGATTATTTTAGAAGGCGAAGACGTAACAACCACTATTCGAAATGAAGAAGTGGGAGCTGCAGCGTCTAAAGTGGCGGCATTGCCACGAGTTCGTGAAGCGTTACTTCGTCGCCAGCGTGCGTTTAGAACTGAAAATGGCTTAATTGCTGATGGTCGCGATATGGGCACTGTTGTGTTTCCTGATGCGCCATTAAAGATATTTCTAACCGCAAGCGCAGAAGAACGTGCTCGCAGACGTTTTGTTGAGTTGAATGAGCGCGGGCTTGATGTTACACTAAGTGGTCTATTACAAGACATTCAAGCACGTGATGATCGCGATATGAATCGCGCCGTTGCGCCGCTTGTACCTGCAGAGGATGCGATTGAGCTTGATACTAGCGAACTCAACGCACAGCAAGTCTTTGATAAAGTTATAACTTTATTAGATTCAAGCATCTCTGAAGGTAAGCTTCCTAAACGAAGCTAAATACATTTTATGCACCAGCAGGACGCCAGTGCTATTTTAACAACCCCATGCAGCATGGTTGCTTATTGGTATTAATATATGAGACGTATATTCGTATGTCAGAAAATTTTGCGCAGTTATTTGAAGAAAGCTTAAAGGGTTTTGAAGCAGAGCAAGGCTCTATCGTTAAAGGTACAGTAATCTCAATCGAGAACAACATTGTACTTGTAGATGCTGGTCTTAAATCAGAAAGTGCTATCCCTGCAGAGCAGTTCAAAAATGCTGCTGGTGAACTAGAAGTTGCTGTTGGCGACGAAGTAGATGTTGCACTAGATGCAATCGAAGACGGTTTCGGTGAAACTATCCTTTCTCGTGAGAAAGCGAAGCGTCACGAAGCGTGGATCCGTCTTGAGAAAGCATGTGAAGAGCAAGAGACTGTTACTGGTGTTATCAACGGTAAAGTTAAAGGCGGTTTCACTGTTGAAGTTGATTCAATCCGTGCTTTCCTACCTGGTTCACTTGTTGATGTTCGTCCAGTACGTGACACAACTCACCTTGAAGGCAAAGAGCTTGAATTTAAAGTAATCAAGCTTGATCAAAAACGTAACAACGTTGTTGTTTCACGTCGTGCAGTTATCGAATCAGAAAACTCACAAGAACGTGAAGAACTTCTTGCTAACCTTGTTGAAGGTCAAGAAGTTAAAGGTATCGTTAAGAACCTTACTGACTACGGTGCATTCGTTGACCTTGGTGGTGTTGATGGTCTACTACACATTACTGACATGGCGTGGAAGCGTGTTAAGCACCCTTCAGAAATCGTTAATGTTGGCGACGAAATCGCAGTTAAAGTTCTTAAATTCGACAAAGATAAAACTCGTGTATCTCTAGGTCTTAAACAGCTTGGCGAAGATCCATGGGCAGCTATCGCTGGTCGTTACCCAGAAGGTTCTAAACTTTCTGGTCGTGTAACTAACCTTACTGATTACGGTTGCTTCGTAGAAATCGAAGAAGGTGTTGAAGGTCTAGTACACGTTTCTGAAATGGATTGGACTAACAAGAACATCCACCCTTCAAAAGTTGTTTCACTTGGTGACACTGTTGAAGTTATGGTTCTTGAAATCGACGAAGAACGTCGTCGTATTTCTCTTGGTCTTAAGCAATGTATTGCTAATCCTTGGCAGGAATTTGCTCGTCTACAAAACAAAGGCGACCAAGTTACTGGTAAGATCAAATCAATCACTGACTTCGGTATCTTTATCGGTCTTGACGGTGGTATTGATGGTCTTGTACACCTTTCAGACATTTCTTGGAATACACCTGGCGAAGAAGCTGTACGTGAATTCAAGAAAGGCGACGAAATCACTGCTATCGTATTGCAAGTTGACCCAGAGCGTGAACGTATCTCTCTAGGTGTTAAGCAAATCGAAGCTGACCCATTCAATAACTACCTTGATGCAAACAAAAAAGGTGCTATTGTTAAAGGTAAAGTGACTGAAGTTGATGCGAAAGGCGCAACTGTTGAACTTATCGAAGGCGTTGAAGGTTACATCCGTGTAGCTGATATCGCTCAAGAGCGCGTTGAAGATGCAACTACTGTTGTTTCTGTAGGCGACGAAATCGAAGTTAAATACGTTGGTGTTGATCGTAAGAACCGCACTTTAAGCTTATCTGTTAAAGCTCTTTTCGAAGCAGAAGAGAAAGAAGTACTAGAGAAGCTTAAGAAAGAAGAGCCAGTGTTCGAAAACGCAATGGCAGCTGCTTTCGCAAATGCACAAAAAGACTAATTAATTATAGTCTTTTAATTGGAAGGGCAGTTTATGCCCTTCCACTATTTCTTTTTAAGGAAACGCTATGACTAAGTCAGAACTGATAGAAACACTTGCTGAACAACATTCACATATTCCTGTGAAAGATGTTGAGAACGCTGTTAAAGAAATTCTTGAACAAATGGCCGGCTCATTATCTTCTTCAGATCGTATTGAGATCCGAGGTTTTGGAAGTTTCTCTTTGCATTACCGTGCGCCTCGTACAGGTCGCAATCCTAAAACAGGTGAAACTGTAGAGTTAGATGGTAAGCATGTACCTCATTTTAAGCCAGGCAAAGAACTACGTGACCGTGTAAACGAGAGCATTGCTTAGTAAACTTATTGGAGTAGTTACTTGTTCAAGGTATTAAAAATTATTCTGGCAGCACTATTTTTAATTGGTGCATTTGTATTGGGTTCGCAAAATCCACAATTAACACAAATTAACTACATAATAGCCAGTAATACATTACCTTTAGCCGTTATAATAAGTATCTGCTTTTTGTTAGGTGTTGTAGTGGGTTGCTTTGTGAGCTTTAAATTGTTTACGCAATTAAAGTGGCAAAATTACCGTTTAAAAAAGCAATTAACGCCTGAAAAAGATAATAAAAAGCGTATTGCCAACAAAGATACCTAATTATGATTGAGCTGTTGTTTTTACTGCTTCCTGTTGCCGCCGGTTATGGCTGGATCATGGGGAAAAACAGTGCGAAAAATCAGGCTCATCAATTTAATCGTCAAATTACTTCTGAATACAGTAAAGGCTTAAAGTTTTTACTAGACAGAGAAGAAGATCAGGGGCTTGAGCATTTAATTAATTTGCTCGAAGTAGCTGCTGACTCTGTAGAACACTATTCTACCTTAGCCACTATGTTTCGCCGCCGTGGTGAGCTCGACCGCGCAATAAAAATTCATGAATTGCTATTAAAACACCCAAGCCTTAACGAGAAACAAGCTGCCAATAGCCGGTTAGAATTAGCCGAAGACTATATCATGGCAGGTTTACTCGATAGCGCAGAAGAACATTTAATATGGCTGGTAAAAAATAACCATGAAGATGCTCTTGAGCCAATTATCTCCTTATATTCACAGACCCGTGAATGGGAAAATGGCATTAATATGTTTGAAGCGCATACTGAGCTTTTTTCAAAAGAGCAACACTTCAAAGCCATCGCAAACTTTTACTGTGAACATGCTATTGCCAGTAATAACCCTCAACTTATGCGCAAAGCTATTAGCTTAAACTTTAAAACAATCAGACCTCTATATGAACTCGGTTTGTCTGCCTATACAAAAGAGGATTACGTTAAAGCAATTTATTATTGGCGAGAACTTATCTGCCAATTTACCTTTTTTGCGCCATTATTTATTGATAAGTTAGCGCATAGTTATAAGCAACTCAAATTAACCCATCAGTTTCATGAACTCGTTGCTGAGTTATTAGAAAAAGGTGGAGTAATGATAAAAATACAGCACTGCCAAGCGTTGCTTGAGCAAGGCCACACAGAACAAGCCTTTGAGTTTTTAACTGATAGTTTAAAACGTCAGCCCACCATCCGTGGTTTTAGTTTTTTATTGCAGTTAATGAGCGCCGAAAATAAAAATACAAAAGATGTGCTTAATCAAATAGATAAACTTGTTACCTCATATATTGCTACTAAGCCTGACTTTCAATGTCAGCATTGTGGCTTTACAAGTTACACCATTTATTGGAATTGCCCTTCGTGTAAACATTGGGAAACCATTGTGCCTAGCAGAGGCTTAGACGGATTTTAATCTTTATACTTTTCGCTCACTAGTAGGATAGTTATGTCTTTCGAACAATCAAAAAAAATTCTTATCGCTCTTGATTATGATGATCAGCAAACTGCTTTAGCTTTTGTTAAACAGTTATCACCGGATACCTGTCGATTAAAAGTGGGTAAAGAAATGTTCACTTATTTTGGCCCTTCATTTGTTAAAGAGCTGGTTGATTTAGGTTTTGATGTATTCTTAGATTTAAAGTTCCACGATATTCCAAATACTGTTGCTAAAGCAGTAACTGCTGCAGCTAAAATGGGCGTGTGGATGGTTAATGTTCATGCAAGTGGTGGTTTTGAAATGATGCATAAAGCTAAGCAGGCACTTGAGCAGTTTGGCGATAAAGCCCCATTATTGATTGCAGTGACCGTTTTAACCAGCATGGATGAAGCAGAGCTTAAACGTTTAGGCATTAGTAAATCACCACAAGAGCAAGTGATGCACTTAGCAAAACTAACCAAACAAGCAGGGCTTGATGGTGTAGTGTGTTCAGCACAAGAAGCACAAAGTTTAAAAGCAGCTTTAGGCAGAGAATTTAAACTAGTAACCCCAGGTATTCGTCCTGCTGGTAGTGATGCGGGCGATCAAAAACGTATTATGACACCTAAAGAAGCCATTGAAGCTGGCAGTGACTACCTAGTAATAGGGCGTCCTATTACTCAGGCACAAAACCCGGTGCAAGTATTGAGTGATGTAAATAAATCAATAGCTTAAACTTAAAGTTTGCATAATTATAAGGAGTTTATTACAACTCTTTTTGTTTGTGCTACATTTAATTACGGCTATGCAGTGAGGAACTAACTTTGCGTTTAATAATGTTTGTAGTGGTAATTATCATTAGTGGCTTTGCTGTTAATAAATATGTTTTTTCAACTAAAATGTATGATGATGTTTCGAATGTTACTGATTTGGTATCTGATTACCCCGTTGATTTGTTTAAGTTTAAAAAAATCGCTCAAAATTATGCTCAGCATTTGTGCTATACAAATGAAGGAGTTTTAGCTGGACTTAATATAAGTAGCAAAGAGTGTGTTGATGTACACGATGAAATGCAGAATGAGTGTACAAAAAAAGTTTTTAGATTAGCGCCGTTAAATATGACGTCTAAGAAAGAATTAATTGAATATTCAAATCAATATTCACGTTGTACCTTACCTTACAAAAACATTAAGTTATAAATTTTAAATACGAAAAAGCCACCTAAGTTTATACCTAGGTGGCTTTTTTATAGAATTATTTTAAACGAATAGACTTAGCTTCAATATCAATTAAGCCTTGTTTAAATAACCCACCAATGGCTTTTTTGTAGTTTGCTTTACTGGTCGAAAATACTTTTTTAATTAATTCAGGTTCAGACTTATCGCCTATGGCTAATATGCCACCTTCATCTTTTAGTTTTTCCATAATTTTTTCGCCAAGTTCACTGACTTTACCCATACCTGGCTTTTCAAGTATGACGTCAATTTTTCCGTCTTCACGTACTTTTTGAATAAACCCTTTGAGCTTTTGGCCAACAAATAGGTTTTTAAATACCATGTTGTAAAATACAACACCAAAATGAGATTCTTCAATAAGTACTTTGTAGCCGATATCGGTTTTACCTGCCACAATTAAATCAACTTCTTGCAAGTGGCTATATTGCGGCTCGTCTTTTGATAAAAAGCGATTAAAGTTGGTTGAAGCACAAATTCGTTGACTGGCATTATCTAGGTATAAACGGACTAAATACGAGTAACCTTCTTGCATACGCGGTTTTTGTTCATTAAACGGTGCAAGCACGTCTTTTTCTAAACCCCAATCTAAAAAAGCACCAATGCTGTTTATTTCTTTAACGCGCAGTAGGGCATATTCACCGACTTGTGCGTGTGGTTTTTTAGTTGTTGCTGTTGGCAGGTTTGCGTTATCTAAAAAGGTAAAAACGCTGATGCTATCGCCAGCTTCAAGTTCATGTTTAATCTCGTGTTTAGGTAAAAATACTTCACCTAAGTCATGGCCATCTAAATAGGCACCTTCATTACTGACTTCTTTTACAAATAGGGTTTGGGTAGTTCCAAGGTAACTCATAATTATTCCTGCTCAGGCTTTTTTTTACGACGCATCGGGGTATCACCATCAATGTTGAGTGGTGCTTTAATTGGGGCTGCTGGCTTTTTAGGTTTTGCTTTGCGTTTTTGCTGTGGTTTTTTATCAGCCACTACCTTTTTAATTGGTTTAACTGGCGTCACTTTTTTCTCTTTGATGCCTTTAAATTTCGCTTTTAAACCATCAACCACCGCAAACGACAGTTCGTCATTTAAAAATGACTTAATTGCTAAGTAACTTGCCCAATCTTTAGGACCAACAAATGATAGCGCGTTGCCTTTAAAACCAGCACGGCCTGTGCGACCAATACGGTGAACGTATTCTTCAGCGTGTTTTGGTAGATCAAAATTAATAACATGGGTAACACTGAGTAAATCTAAACCGCGAGATGCAACATCAGTAGTAATTAATATTTTAAAGTTCTCACGGCTAAACGCATCCATGATATCAAGGCGCTTACTTTGAGTTAAATCCCCGGCTAGTGCGACAGACTTAAAGCCTTTACTATTTAATGCCTCGCTTAAGCGACTGGTATCAGCACGTGTAGCGGTGAATATAATACATTGCCCTACATTGTCTTGATTAAGAAAATGCTCAAGTAGCGCTTCTTTATGATCAAGATGATCGGCTAAATATAATGTTTGTTTAATATCACTGTGTTGCTCATTGGCTGCACTGAGCATAATTTGTTTTGGTTTTTTTAATAAATTACGCGAAAGGGCATCAACTTGAGCATGATCTAATGTCGCTGAAAACAATAGGGTCTGGCGTAATCGGTGATCTGCCAGTTCATTAATTAACTTAAGCTGGTCGGTGAAACCTAAATCCAAGATACGGTCAGCTTCATCAAATATAAGTAGCTCTAAGCCACTTAACTGTAAAGAGCGTTGCTTTAAGTGATCGGCTAAGCGCCCTGGTGTAGCAACCACAAAATGTGGGTCGTTGCGCAGTGCTTTAATTTGGTCGTTAAAGTTTTCACCACCGAGAATTTTAACTGCCTTGATATTGGTACCGGCAATAAGTAATCGTAGTTGGGTGAACACTTGGGTTGCAAGCTCACGAGTTGGAGCAACAATAAGTACACGAGGATCACGTTTACTGAGTGCTTTTTGTTTCATTACTCGCTGCACAGCAGGTAATAAAAACGCTAAAGTTTTGCCTGACCCAGTTTTTGACTGAGCGAAAATGTCATGTCCAGCGAGTGCCGTTGGCACAGCATGAGCTTGAATATCGGTAGGCTGGGTGATCCCTTGGTGCGCTAATTGTGTTTCTAGGCGAGTATCAATCCCAAGATCAGTAAAGTGCAATGTATATTTCTCCAATATGAGCAAGTCTTGTAAATTTATCCGCGCATTATAGCCCACTGAGCCACTGCGCTAACAGTAAAAAGCGCATTATCATCCATTTTTTTGCATTTAAATAAAAAAAGCGTAAAATACGCGCCCCATATGCGCCGGATTTACGATTCGGTAAACGCCCCTTGCGGGGTTTAAAGGCAAAATAGGAAAACCATGACTGCTATCCATAAAGATAATGTAACCAGCGATCACTTTGTTGTGTGCGCACTGTATAAATTTGTCTCTTTACCTGATTTTGAAGCACTTCGCCAACCTTTACTTAATGTAATGGAGCAAAACGACGTGCGTGGTACTTTGTTAATTGCCGCAGAAGGAATTAACGGAACTGTTTCAGCAAAACGTGAAGGCATAGATAACTTACTGGCGTGGTTAGACACCCAGCCTAATTTAGACAATATTGTTACTAAAGAATCATATGATGACGAATGCCCGTTTTATCGCACTAAAGTAAAACTTAAAAAAGAAATCGTGACTATGGGTGTTGAGGGCGTTGACCCATTAAAAGTAGTGGGCAGTTATGTTAAGCCAAATGAATGGAACGCCCTTATTTCTGATCCTGAGGTTATCCTTGTTGATACCCGAAATGATTATGAAATTGAAATTGGTACGTTTCAAAACGCGGTCGATCCAAACACGAAGACGTTCCGCGAATTTCCGCAGTGGGCCAAAGAAAATCTCGACCCAGAAAAGCATAAAAAAGTAGCTATGTTTTGTACAGGTGGTATTCGTTGCGAAAAATCAACAGCTTATATGAAAGAGCAGGGCTTTGATGAGGTATACCACCTTGAAGGCGGCATATTAAAATACCTAGAAGAAGTACCAAAAGAAGAAACCATGTGGGAAGGCGAGTGCTTTGTATTTGATAACCGTGTCGCGGTAAATCATGACTTACAAAAAGGCTCATATGATCAGTGTCACGCATGTCGGATGCCTATCACAGAAGAAGAAAAGCAAAAGCCTGAATACATGGAAGGGGTGTCGTGTCATCATTGTATTGATGATGTAACCGACGAGCAGCGTGAACGTTTTGCTGAGCGTCAAAAGCAAATAGAATTGGCACAAGCACGCGGTGAAGGCCACATTGGTAACGAAGCACAAGCTGCTTTACAGCAACGTAAAGAAGCAAAAAAAGCGCAAAAAGACGCACAACGAAATAAATAATACCACGCGTTTATTTATTCATTAAAAAACCTCAGTAAATACTGAGGTTTTTTATTTAAAAGTAAGTTATAAATAGCGAGCTACATTGCTTAGCAGCTTAAAGGTTTGATACTCACTTTGAGCTTAATCAACGAATACAATAACTTTTATCTATCGGCGTAAGTGTAATTTTATTAGCTGAATTTACAAGAACACATTCTGTGTTTTTATCGAGTTTTTTCTTTTGAATAACCGTAAATTCACCTTCATCAGCAGCGTATAAGTTATACTGATAAGCCGTATTACCTCCCTCAAATAATGCAGTAAATAACCCTCCAACTAAACCGCCGACAATAGCGCCACCAATCATTTCTTCGCTGTTGCCATCTAAGCTGTCAACAAAGCCAAAACCCGCTCCCGCAGCTATGCCTGTTCCAACTTCTGAGGAAAGTGTTACTTTTTGCTCTGACTCAACAGATGCATAATAGCGTTTAATTAATTGATTTTGACTCGTACGATCAACCCCTTGTGATGCACAGCCACTAAGTAGTAAAACCAAAATTATACTTTTATTCATAAATACTCGTTTGTATATTCACTCTAATGACCAAATCATAGTGTTTAATACGCACAAAATATGTGGTGATTTTGTAGGCTGGTGTAAGAATATGTATTAAATACGTGGGTGTTTAATTTCAGCGTGTTGTTTTGCTAATTAGTCGTACTAAGCTATTTATTGATCATAGAGGTGTTAAACTGCGTAACATAATGGAAATAATAATTAATTAGGGTGATCCTTTGAAGTCGCAAAATCTTTTAATGGGCATAACGGCCTTATTTTTATCGGTTAGTTTGCCAGTAACTGGTGCTAGCGTGGTCGTTGAAAATATCGCTATGGAACAAGCCCAACAGCAGGTTCAGGCTGTTGGTAATGCTGAAGCTATCCATTCTGTTATTTTATATCCTGCCGTAGGTGACAAAGTAGCAGCGGTTCATTTTAAACCTGGCGATAAGGTTAAAGAAGGTGATATTTTACTTGAGCTAGATTCACGTAGGCAAAAAGCGGCCCTTGAAGAGGCTAAAATAAAATTAGCAGATAGTCAGCGAACTTTAAAACGTTTAAAACAAAGCCAAGCTAAAGGAGCTGTTCCGCAAAGTGATGTAGACGATGCAAAAACCATCGTGGAGCTTGCAAAAGTTACTCTCACTCAAGCCGAAACTGAATTAGAAGACCGCCAAGTCCGTGCCCCTTTTAATGGCACTATGGGGCTGACTGACATTGAAGTGGGTGACAGAATCACAACACAAACAATGATTGCTAGCATCGATGATACCCGCCAGTTATACATTAATTTTAACGCGCCTGAATCAGCGATTGCGATGCTCAGAAATAATGCTAGTGTACGCGTGTTCCCATGGCAATCGCAAGCACCTGTTGAGGCAGAAATAGCCTATTTAGACTCACGTATAGACCCACAAACTCGTACCTTAAGAGTCAAAGCAAAGTTAAATAACAAAGATCAACAATTCTTACCGGGTATGAGTTTTCGAGTACATATAAAAGTATTAGGTCAACGCTTTGCCGCTATTCCAGAAGCAGCACTACTGTGGGGCGCAACGGGTCCATATGTGTGGACGAGTGTGGATAACAAAGCTACCCGGGTTGATGTGAAAATAGAGCAACGCTTGGCTGGGCGCTTACTCGTATCAGGGGCATTACAGCCAAACGATACGTTAGTTGTTGAAGGCGTTCAGCGCTTGCGAGCCAATCAAGAATTAAGCTTTACTGCACCTATCGCTAGTACGCAGGAGTAGCCATGAAACAGCAACCTATGATGCAAGACTTGCCGTCTATGGCAATTCGCCGCCCTGTACTTATTGTGGTGCTTAACTTATTAATAATTATTGCCGGTATCGCCGCTATAGCTGGCGTAGAAGTGCGAGAGCTTCCTGATGTAGATAGGCCGCGTATTACGGTATCAGCTTCGTTTCCAGGTGGTTCCCCGGAAACCGTCGACACTGAAGTCACCAGCAAACTTGAAGGTGCTGTTGCCCGTGTGAGTGGAGTTAAATCTATTCGTGCACAAAGTGAAGAAGGCAGCTCACGTATTGTGGTTGAATTTAGACCTGGTGTTAACCTGGATGATGCCGCTAATGAAACGCGCGAGTCAGTTTCGCGAGTGCAAAGAGAGCTCCCAGAAGAGGTTGAGCGTGTATCTATTATAAAAGCCGATAATGATGCTGAGGCGGTCGTATCACTCACCGTATCAAGTGAGAGTTTATCGTTAGAGGCATTAACCGAGCGAGTTGATGTTGACTTAGCACCACAGTTTTTAACTATTCCCGGTGTTGCTGATGTGCGCTTAAACGGTGATAGAGAACGAGTGCTTAGAGTACGTATAGATCCGCTTAAGCTCAGTAGCTTTAATTTAACTATTCCTGATGTTGCTGACGTTCTCAGGCAAGCTCCCTTTGATGTGCCTGCAGGAAGTTTAAAATCAAACGATCAGCAAATCATTGTGCGTGCTGATGCTACCTCGGTCACACCAGATCAAGTCGGTGATATTATCATTCGTGGTGATACCCGTATTAGCGATATCGCCGCGGTATATTTTGGCCCGGCAGATCCACGCTCTATGGTTAGGCTCAATGGTAAACCCGTTATTGGTATGGAAATTATCCGCCAAGCGCAATCTAACACCATAGAAATATCAGATGAAGTTCTAAAGCTTATAGAGGGAATGCGTGAACGCTTTCCTCAGATGGAATTTACCTTAACATCAGATGATGCGCAGTTTATTAGAAGTTCAGTGGATGAAGTTATTAACTCATTAGTGCTGACAGTGCTGCTAGTTATCATCACTTTATGGGTGTTTATTGGTTCTTGGCGCGCAACCTTAGTGCCCGCATTTGCCATTCCGGTTGCTTTGATTGGCTCGTTAGCACTGATATGGGCACTGGGTTTTTCCATTAATATTTTAACCTTACTCGCATTGGTACTTGCTACAGGTTTAATCGTTGATGATGCGATTGTAGTGAGTGAAAACATTCAACGCCAACGTGGATTAGGGCTAGGCAGGCGTGCCGCAGCGGTTGTTGGCACCCGTGAAGTATTTTTTGCCGTTATAGCCACCACGGCAGTGTTAGCAGCTGTGTTTGTTCCCATCGCTTTTTTACCATCAACAGCAGGGCGTTTATTCAGAGAGTTTGGCGGTGTTCTTGCCGGTGCTGTGATCATATCAAGCTTTGTTGCGTTATCGTTAGTGCCGGCACTTACCTCTAAGCTAAAGCTTAAGCAAGGCGGTTTTCATCCATTTGCTAAGCTTGGTAACGTACTTGCTAATTTATATACCAAAACAATTCATAAAGTACTCGATCATGCGTGGCTTACCTTTATTGCTTGTTTATTAGTGGCTGGTGGTTCAGGTGCGTTGTATATGAGCTTAGATAACGAGTTACTACCAACAGAAGATCGCGGTAAAATTAGAATATTTGCTCGTGGTCCAGATGGCGTAGGCTTAAACTTTATGGACAGGCAAGCCATTAAAATGGAAGACACTTTGCTGCCTTTCGTCGAAAGCGGTGAAATTGAATCTATTTACACAGTAGTTGGTCAATGGGACCCTAATATTGTGTTTATTACTGTGCCCTTAAAACACTGGGATGAACGCAACTTTAGTCAACAAGAAATCATCAATAAAATTCGACAGCCTTTAATGAATATTCCTGGAGCACCCGCATACGCAGGGGGGGCTAATAGTTTAAACTTACGTGGCCAAGGTGGCGGAATCGAAATTGCTTTGCTGGGGCAAGATTACCTTGAAATATTTAAAGCTGCACAGCAGTTTTCAGCAGATCTTGAAAAAGCAGTACCTGAAGTTGCACCGGTTCGCGTATCGTATCAGCCATCGCAACCACAACTTCGCGTCAATATAGACAGACGACGCGCAGAAGAACTCGGTGTATCGTTAAGTGATATAGCCATTACCCTAAGAGCTGCCATTAATGGCGACGATATAGCCGATTTAAATATTGGCGATCAGTCAATACCAATTATGTTACAGGCTCAAAATCAAACCATTAATGACCCCAGTGATTTAGCAAATTTATATGTAAGCGCCCGCGATAATCAATTAGTACCGCTCAGTAGTGTCGCTAATATTACAGAGGAAGGCGTAGCTGCAGAGCTTGAGCGCCATGCTCAGCGACGTGCCATAGAATTAAGCATGGAATTACCTGAAGGTTTAACTATTGCCACACTGGTAGAGCAAATAAAACAAGTGTCTGAGCAATCATTACCAGCAGGTATTACCCTAGCGTTTAAAGGGGAAGCTCTGACATTTGAAGAGACCTCAAACGAAGTATTAATGACCTATGTATTGGCATTTTTAATTGTATTTTTAGTATTGGCAGCACAATTTGAAAACGTTAACAGCGCCATTGTGGTGATGATTACTGTGCCATTTGGTATTACATCCGCTATTTTAGCACTGTACTTAACCGGCACATCACTCAATATTTATTCGCAAATTGGTCTGGTAATGCTTATTGGTTTAATCGCTAAAAACGCAATTTTATTGGTCGAGTTTGCTGATCAATTAAGAGATAACGGGCTTAGTGTTCGAAAAGCGGTTGAACAAGCTGCACTGGTACGCCTACGACCCATTACCATGACCTTAATTTCTACTTTATTGGGTGCATTACCGCTTATTATGTCAACAGGTGCGGGCGCTGAGGCGCGCAATGCGATTGGCTGGGTGGTGTTTGGTGGACTAGCATTAGCGGTATTGTTTACGCTTTATTTAACACCGGTGATTTATTTAGGACTTGCACGTTTTACCAGCCCTCGCGGCGATGAGTCAAAACAATTAGCGCAGGAGTTAGAGCAAGTAGATAATTAATCGCTAACTATTTACGTAAATTGGCTATTTTTCTTTGAAAAAATAGCCAATTAGGCTCACAATTCAACTAGATTCACGCCACAAGGATTCCCTATGCAGGCCGAGCAAGTTGAAATAGCCCAATTTTTAGTTGAACATCCCCCATTTGATACGCTTCCTACTGAGGCATTGAACGAATTAGCAATGCAAATAGAGGTTGCTTACTTTCGTGCCGAAACTGATATCCTGCATTTAGGGCAAGATATTAGTGACTTGTATATTATTCGTAGTGGCTCAGTTGAGATTTCACGTCGTAATGGTGAACTCTATAACCGCTTAGCTACAGGCGGTATTTTTGGCCAAATGGGTTTATTGATGAACCGCAAAGTGCGGTTTCCAGCTCGTGCACTTGAAGATACCTTAACGTATTGTATTAATGTTAATACCTTCAACGAATACTGTGATAAATACGAAACCTTTGCTGACTTTTTCGAAGTGGATGGCAACGTACGCTTGCACCAAGCAATAGTAGAGCAAGCCGACAGCAATGATTTAACCACCGCAAAAGTTAAATCATTATTACATCGCGATGTAGTCACTGTTACTACACAAACCCCCATACAAGACGTCGCGTTTTTGATGACACAAGAATCGGTCTCTTCAGTACTTGTTACTGATATAGAAAAACAAATAAGCGACGATCCAGAAGAAGACGACGGTCAAGTCGTTGGAATTATAACCGACAGAGACATTCGCACTAAAGTGGTCGCCCAAGGGTTAACATATGATACACCCGCCAAAGAAGTAATGACATCAAGCTTAGTACTACTTGATAGCAACGCCTATGTGTTTGAAGCCGTTTTAGCCATGCTAAGAGATAACTTACATCACTTGCCTGTGGTACATAAAAAGCGACCAATAGGGGTGATATCTCTATCTGATATTTTACGCTATGAATCACAAAGTAGCTTATTGTTAGTACGCGGTATTTTAGCTCAGCAATCGGTTGATGACTTAGTTCATTACGCCCGCCAATTACCTAATGTGTTTGTGCGTATGGTAAACGAAGATGCTAATTCGCATATGATAGGGACCGCTATGGCAGTAATAGGACGTACATTTAAACAGCGCCTATTAGCCCTAGCAGAAGAAAAATTTGGCGAGCCGCCCATTCCTTATTGTTTTATCGCGCTGGGCTCAATGGCACGGGATGAGCAGTTAATTGTAACCGATCAAGATAATGCACTGATTTTAGATAATAGCTTCGATGAGGCATTGCACGATGAGTATTTTCAAAACTTATCAGACTTTGTGTGTGATGGCTTGGCTAAGTGTGGCTATACCTATTGTGATGGTGAAATTATGGCCTCGTTTAAAAAATGGCGTATGACCCGCGAACAATGGCAAGAAAAATTTGCTAGCTGGATGGCCGAGCCCAAACCGCAAGCACTGCTCAATAGCTCGATATTTTTTGACTTAGATGGTGTGTGGGGTAAGTTAAAGTGGGCCGATGAGCTTAAAACGCTGGTGGCAAAAGAAAGCAAAGTAAATAAACGCTTTTTAGCTAACCTTGCTGCTAATGCTCGCAATCGAACGCCACCATTGGGATTTTTTAACGGCTTTGTACTTGAGCACAATGGCCAACATAAGCGCTCAATGAACTTAAAACGTCGTGGTACAGCGCCGCTATCTGATGTGGTTCGCGTTCATGCATTAGCGGTCGGTTCACGTAAACAAAATTCGTTTGAGCGCTTAGAGGATATTATCGAGGCTAACTTATTACCCAAAGGCAAAGCACAAGATTTGCGTGATGCATTTGAATATATTGCCACTGTACGTATTCGCCATCAGGCATGGCAGATAGAGCAGGGGGAAGCGCCCGATAATGATTTAGATCCGCATTTACTCTCACCATTTGAGCAAAGTAATTTAAAAGAAGCTTTTGCGATTTTAGAAAAAGCGCAAAGCTTTTTAAAGTTTAGTTATTCTGCTCATTCAGGTGTGAAATAAGTTATGGCTAAATCACCGTTAGATTGGCCACGTCGTTACGAACAGCTTTTACATAGTGCGCAAAACTCGTTGCTTAAGGAGTTTTATAAGCAGGCATTTACCAATCAGACTGCTCCGCTTAAAGACGTACCTTTTGTGGCGCTAGATTTTGAAACAACAGGTCTGGACGCTAATACCGATGATATTGTTAGTGTTGGGTTAGTGCCTTTCAATGTTAATCGTATTTACTGTAAAGAGAGCCGTCACTGGGTAGTACAACCACGACGAGATTTGAGTGAAGAGTCGATTGTTATCCATGGTATTACCCACTCAGAAGTGGACGAAGCTCCCGACCTCAATCGAATTTTAGCCCCACTTCTTGATGCACTTAAAGGGAAAGTGGTGGTGGTGCATTATGCTGCCATTGAGCGCCACTTTTTTTATAATGCGCTGCTCACACGTATAAAAGAAGGTATTGAATTTGCTTTAGTCGACACTATGGAAATTGAAAGGCGAGCGCTTAGAGCGCGTCAAGGGCTACTAGGTAGGCTATTTAATAAAAAACTAGGTTCATTACGGTTAAGTGATACAAGGGAGCGTTATTCCTTGCCATTGTATCAAAACCATAATGCACTGACTGACGCTTTAGCCACCGCAGAATTACTGCAAGCTCAGCTGAGTTATCATTATCGGTTAGATACGCCACTGAGTGAAATTTGGCTTTAGCGAAACGTTATAAAATATTATAGGAAAAATAGAGTAAAAAAAACGCCGCAATTAGCGGCGTTTTTTAATGTAGGGTATTATTTAACTGGGCGAGGCTCAGTTCGTAAACCTAAAATTAAGCTTACACACATTAATAGCAAAACAATGGTAAACGGTAGACCGGTTGAAATAGCCCCTGCTTGTAGTGCTTCAATCGCTTGAGTACCACCAATCCAAAGTAATGCAGCAGCAATTGCGCCCTCAACAGTAGCCCAAAAAATACGCTGTGGTACCGGAGCATCAATTTTGCCACCTGCTGTGATTGAATCAATTACAAGTGATCCTGAATCAGAAGAAGTAATAAAGAATACCAGTACTAATACAATAGCAATGAAAGAAAGCACACTCGCCATTGGCATTTCATCAAGCATTTGGAACATCGCCATAGGGACACTTGTTAGACCGTCAGTCCCAAGAGCACCAATACCATTAACTACTTGGTCAATTGCGATGCCACCATAGATAGACATCCACAGGATAGTAACCGCTGTTGGAATAAGTAATACCGCGGTTAAAAATTCACGGATTGTACGACCACGCGAAACACGCGCAATAAACATACCTACAAACGGTGACCATGAAATCCACCAAGCCCAGTAGAATACTGTCCAACCATGCATCCATGTTTCATCTTCACGTCCATGTGGGTTACTCAATGGAATAATGTTCTCTACATACCCCATTACCGTGTTAGGGATATTACCCATAGAGACCGCAAAACCAACTAAACATACAAATACTAGTAATACTAAAGCAATGAGCATATTTACGTTACTAAGTAATTTAACGCCGCCATCAATGCCTCTAATAACAGAGACGACTGCTAGTAATGTAACACCTGTAATAACCAGAATTTGTGAACCTACGCCACCTTCAAAACCAAACACATGATTAATACCGGCAGAAGCTTGTTGTGCACCTAGCCCAAGTGACGTTGCTAAACCAAATAAGGTTGCTAATACAGCTAAAATATCAATTATGTGACCAGGCCACCCCCACGCTTTATCACCTAAAATTGGGTAAAAAATCGAACGAATAGAAAGAGGTAAGCCTTTATTGTAAGTAAAAAATGCTAACGAAAGCGCAACTACAGCATAAATTGCCCAAGGGTGAAGACCCCAATGGAACATAGTAGCACCCATTGCCATTTTCGCGGCTTCTGGTGTGTTAGCTGTTACATTGAGCGGCGTTTCATACCAACCAGTGTAGTATGCAACTGGTTCAGCAACCCCCCAGAACATTAAGCCAATACCCATACCTGCAGCAAATAACATTGCCAGCCAAGAAATACGAGAATGCGATGGTTTAGCATCGTCACCGCCTAAGCGGATATTGCCATATGGTGAAAAAATTAAAACTAAACAAAAAATAACAAAGAAGTTGGCAGCCCACATAAATAAGCCGTCAAAATTATTAATAATATCGGTTTTGATACCATTTAGTGTTGTTTTAGCTACTTCGGCATCTGATACTAGTACGGCGATTAAAAAAAGTGCTATTAACCCTGCACTGATCCCGAATACAGGGTTATGTATATCAAATCCCCACTTTTGTACGTTGTCTTGACCTACGGTGTAGTCCGTATTATCAATACTGTACTTGTCATGATTCTCGCTCATGCAATACCTCATTGGTTAATGAAACAGGTTGGCTTAATGCCAGTTTTTTATAGTTCACTGTATTCGTCTTATTAGATTTATAACTAAAGCTAATAACACGAATAGTTAGAAGACTAACTAATTTAATTGCCCATCATACCTTTACTAATAGGGGAGTTAAATATTAAATGCAAAAGATTTAACACTTTGGCAAAACTTTAAGCTACTTTTGTCTTTTTATTGTACATATCTGGCAGCTGAACAAATGATAACTAATGTGTCAGCTAATTATTTTATAGTCGTATATAGCATTGAATGCAAAGCTAAGTGAATGAATATTCGGCCTAATCAGACAAGTAAATAACTAAAAAAACGCTATTGAATACGTAAAAAACTAAGTCAGCGTTTTAAAATCACTATTCATTTATTAAATGATTTTTTAATGACATTTTAACTATGTTTTTATGATTTGGGATAATGAGCTAGATAGATATTGTTCATGAGGTTAATGAAAAAGCGAGATTGAAATAGTTTTTATAAAAAGCGACTAAATCTTACTGTTTAAACTAAATTGGTCAAAGGTTTATTTCACCTTTGCGATTTAATTTACAAAAATGGCAAAGAAACGCTGCGCTTGTAAAGAAGTGACAAATAACAGTGATTAAACATAAATGATTAAATTGAATGGTTTTGATTTCTCATTTAATTCTTTTAGTGGAATAAAATTTCAAGAAATTATTCATTAAGACAGCGAAGAAAAGCTGCAGTTTTTAAGCTGCAGCGTAGATAGGGGGGTAACTATTTTTTATATGCTTCATTGTGAACGCCTGAGGCGCGTCCAGATGGATCTGCATTGTTTTGAAATGATGCATCCCAAGCCAGTGCTTCGGGGGTTGAACACGCTACTGATTTACCATGTGGTACACAGTTAGCAGAGGCATCGCCCGGGAAGTGCGATTCAAAAATACGGCGGTAAAAATACGCTTCTTTTGAATCTGGCGTGTTAATTGGGTATTTAAATTTAGCATTCGCTAGTTCTTGATCTGTTACTTGCTCATTTACAAATTCTTTTAAGGTGTCTATCCAGCTGTAGCCAACACCATCAGAGAATTGTTCTTTTTGACGCCATAACACTTCGTCTGGTAGGTAGCCATCGAAGCCAGCACGCAAAATATGTTTTTCAATTTTTCCGTCTTTACACATTTTAGCTTCTGGGTTGATGCGCATTGCCACATCAACAAATTCTTTATCTAAAAATGGCACGCGTGCTTCAACACCCCAGGCAGCCATTGATTTATTAGCACGTAAGCAATCAAACATATGCAGTTTTGATACTTTACGGTTTAGCTCTTCATGAAACTCTTGTGCATTGGGTGCTTTATGAAAATATAAATAACCACCAAATAATTCATCGGCTCCTTCACCTGAAAGCACCATTTTAATGCCCATAGCTTTGATTTGGCGTGCCATTAAGTACATAGGGGTTGAGGCACGAATAGTAGTTACATCATAGGTTTCAATGTGATAAATCACTTCTTTAAGAGCATCAATACCTTGTTGAATAGTAAAAATAATAGGGTGGTGAATAGTGCCTATCATATCAGCCACTTTTTGCGCTGCAGCTAAATCGGGTGAGCCTTCTAAACCCACTGAAAACGAATGCAGTTTAGGCCACCAAGCATCACTTTCATCGTTGTCTTCAATACGTTTTGCGGCAAAATGTTGAGTAATAGCTGAAATAACCGACGAATCTAATCCACCAGATAGTAATACACCGTAGGGTACGTCACACATTAGTTGGCGTTTTACCGCGGCTTCTAGAGCATCTTTTACATCTTCTGCCTTGGCATCGTTGTTCTTAACTGCGTCGTAGCTTTGCCAATCACGTTGGTAGTAAGGTGTTAATTTACCGTCTTTGCTGTAAAGGTAATGCCCCGGTGGGAACTCCTCAATATGTTTACAAATAGGTGAAAGCGCTTTTAGCTCTGATGCTACATAAAAGTTGCCATGCTCGTCGTGGCCTGTATACAGTGGAATAATACCAATGTGGTCGCGACCAATTAGGTAAGCGTCTTGCTCTTCATCATATAAACAAAAGGCAAAAATACCATTTAAGTCATCTAAAAATGCAGGCCCTTTTTGTTTATACAGGGCTAAAATAACTTCACAATCTGACTGGGTTTGAAAATCAAACTCGACTTCTAAATTAGCGGCAAGCTCTTTGTGGTTATAAATTTCGCCATTTACCGCTAAAATATGCGTTTTTTCTGGGTTGTATAATGGTTGCGCACCGCTTGATACGCCAACTATTGCTAAGCGTTCGTGCACTAAAATTGCTTTGTCTGATGAATACACCCCTGACCAATCAGGCCCGCGGTGGCGAAGCAGTTTGGACATTTCGATTGCCTGAGCGCGTAACTGGCTGGGATCCGATTTAATATCGAGTACGCCGAATATTGAACACATAATTTTTCCTCATTCCTATTAAGTGCCTACGATAGCGAGTTTGCTAAAGACTAACCTTGTTTTATCAGAAATAAATACCTAAGTCACACGGCTTTTTTAAAATAATAAGAATAATTTATGCACCAAATAAATTGGCGTTGCACCAATGTGGTGATATTGGCAAGGAGATTAAAATGCAATGTGCAATTTTTAATTTAAAATTACATTAAAGTTAAATTAAATTGCAACAATTAGTTCGCCTTGCACCAAGAAAGTGCAAAGCGAAAAATAAATAAATAGCGGTTGAGTTACTCAGTGAGTGAGCGTGAGTGCACTATTAATTAATCCCAGTAGCGGCTTAAACTCAGCTTAAGTTGTGCTAGGTGAGCATCGAGCTTATTTTTTGCAGCATTTGCTTGCTCAAGTGATACAAATTCAAAGGTGATTGGATCGGCAGTTCTAAATTGTGCAAACTGATGTAAGTCGGCTTCTATCACATGCGCTATTAAAGGATAACCCCCCGTTGTTTGCCCGTCATTTAATAACACTATAGGATTGCCATCAGGTGGAAGCTGTATGCTCCCAGGTGCTACGGCTACAGAGGGCAATGAAAGTGTATGTTGCATAATATCAGCATTTTTATGGTCTAGGCGTACGCCCATACGATTACTATTTGGATTAATAGTAAATGCGGTATCACAAAAAGCATTAATGCACTCGGGTGTTAGTAGCTCATAATGAGGACCAACATGTAAACGGATAATATTACGTTTTGGCGGGGTAAGGGCGCCCTTATTACATAACCAAGGTTTAGTATAAGGACTTATGGCTACCACATCGCCACTTTGCAGTGCACGGCCATTAAAGCCTCCAATGGCTGCCCCTAAATCGGTAGATTTAGAACCCATAACCTCTGGGCATTCAATACCGCCTTTTACTGCAATATAAGCACGGGAGCCACCACGGCCAGTTGCAAATTTAAGTGTTTGCATTGCTTTTATTGGGTAACTCCAGCCTGGATAAAGTGGGTGTCCATCAAGGGTTGCTTTGAGGTCGGCTCCATGAAGGGCAATAACGGTATCACACTGAAATTGCAGTTCGCATAAACCCACGGTTAATTCCAGCACGGCAGCGTTGTCGGTGTTATTTAATAAACGGTTCGCAATAATGTGTGCATAGGTATCAAGGCTGCCTGAGCGGCTTACCCCTAAATGTCGAAAACCCACACGGCCTAAATCTTGGATTGTTAGTTGAATACCTCTCTTGATTACTTTAATCATTGCTTACTCCTTTTACAGGCACAAACTCTATGGTATCGCCAGGTTTAAATAAGCAAGGATTAGCCGCTTTAGAATCAAATAAGCAGACATCAGTGTGAGCTATAATATGCCAACCACCTGGCGAATCTTCAGGGTAAATACCAGTTTGATCTGCTCCAATAGCAATTGCGCCTTTAGGTACACTCACTCGCGGGTTATCGCGCCTTGGGGTAAATAACCGTGAGTTGAGCCCATGTAAATAAGGAAAACCGGGAACAAAGCCTAAAAATAGAACGTGATATAACTCTTTACTATGTAAGTTAATCACTTCATCAATTGTGAGTTGATGATAGTTAGCTACGTAATCTAAATCTTCACCTTGGTAGTAGGTATTAATTTGGTGGTGCTGGCTATCAAACGGGTAATCATCCACTTCATCCCATAACTTAGCTAAGGTGTTGTACCATTTATTAAGCATTTCTGAGGACTTTAAATACAAAGTTAACGAGTTCATAGCTGGTACCAAATCGATAAATTCATTGCTGTTTTTACAGTGTTGGGCGAGTGCCCAAAGCTTTTTTTGCGTTGCAAGTATGTGTGGTTCGCTGTAGTGAGAAACATCAAAAAGCAGGCTAGAGTTCGTTAAAATTTTTATACTAGGAATCATGCTCATATCGATAACTCATTAATATTAATTACATTTAAGCTATCACAGTCGTTGTACTATTACGATATTAATAGACAAGCTCGGATCGAATAAACTCCCTCATTCGTAAAGTTTTGTTGTGTGTGAAATTAATTGTTGAGTTTACAGGTCTGCTTTAGGGTCTGTTGACCTTTGCGGATTAAAATTGTTCAAACTAGGAGCGGTTTAATCGCGGCGCGAGTTTTGGAACCTAGTGGGCTAAGTAAAAACCGAGCAAAGCTTCCGCGTCCTGCTCACGCCCCTTACCTACATCCATGTAGGCAACAAAGGGTAAATCGCTCCTAGGCAGAACCCTTCGGGCAGCGCCTGTTTGGCATTGATGCTGCGTTATCGCCTATTTATGGGGAATAACCACACTACATAGGCTATGCCTTGCCTAAACACCAAACAGACTGCTGCAAATTTAACCTTGGAAGGTCAACAGACCCTAGAGTAACTAAAACTAAGAGGTAATCGTATGTTTAAGGGGTTAATATTAGCTACATTTGCTATGTCGGGATTACTAAGTACGATGAGCGCTATCTCGTCAGATGAGGTAACTAAATCCAGTGATTTAAATGCCACCATGCATGTAGAAAAGCTAGTGCTTGGCTCGGGTTGTTTTTGGGGGGCAGAAAAACGCTATGAAGCACTTAATGGAGTACTCGATGCAGAGTCGGGCTATGCCGATGGGCATGGGTTTAAACCAACCTACAGGAATATAACTAAGCTATCGCGTCGCTTTGATGAAGATAACTACGCTGAAGTGGTGCAGGTTACATTTAATAGCAATATTATTTCGGCAAAAGAGCTGCTGCAAAATTATTACGAAAGCCACGATCCGACTCAAAAAAACCGCCAAGGTAATGATGTAGGCACACAATATCGCTCTATTATTTTAACTACAAGTGACGAGCAAGCAAACACCGCGCTTGCGGTAACACAGCAGTACCAGCAGTTACTCACCAAAGCAGGTTATGGAACAATAGCTACACAAATTAAGCCATTAGAGCAATTTTATTCTGCTGAAGAGTATCATCAAAATTACCTTGAAAAAAATCCAAACGGTTATTGCCCAGACCATTCAACCGGTGTTGTTTTTAGTCAAGACGAAAAGCAGCAGGTTGATAACACTGCATTGTTGACTGGCAAACAAATTGTTATTTTAGACTCTCGCGATTACTGCCCTTACTGTGAAAAGTTTAAAGCGGCGGTAGCCAATGACTACAAAGGCACAATACCAATGACATTTCGCCATGCTGATCAGCTTAGCGGCTTAACTATCAAAAGTGCAACTTGGGCTACACCCACCATACTATTTTTAGAAGATGGAGTAGAAGTGTATTCTCGCCAAGGTTATATGGATGCCGAGCTGTTTTATAAAGCGCTAGGTGCATTTAAACTCGGTGACAGTGAAGCTTATAAAGTAGCGTTTAACGCTAAAACCGACAGCCCATATTGCAAAGAATACGCTATTTTTAAAAACACCCCCGATGGCATTTTTATCGATAAACTCAGTGGTGAACCCTTGTTTGATACCCGCGACAGATTTAATTCGGGTACTGGCTGGTTGTCGTTTACACACCCTGTAAAAGACAGCGTAACGCAGCATGAAGATAACAGTTGGGGAATGCAACGTATTGAGCTTAAATCTAAAAGTACCGGGATTCATTTAGGGCATTTATTCCCGGCTGAAGGGCCAAATGGTCAAGATAGATATTGTATTAATGCCACTGTATTAGAATTTGTTGCTCGTGAGGAAATAAACAGATCAGATGATGTTTAAGCTAATTAGCAAATAGGCAAATTTTAAGCAAAAAAAAAGCAGCGATACTTAAAAAAGGTCGCTGCATTTCAATTGACAACATCTTCACACACAATAAAGATTCGGGGGGTTGTATTAGTAATAACTAATGCTGAATTATTGTTGCTGATGTGAATGTAAATAAAAACAACTCAAGCTCAGTCACCACCGAACTTGAGTTGCTTTTTACACTGACAACATCTTCACACACAATAAAGATTCTTATATTTATTGGCGGGTGTAAGCGTAAAATAAAAACAACCCAAGCTAAGTCACCACCGAACTTGAGCTGTTTTTTACACTGACAACATCTTCACACACAATAAAGATTCTTTTTTACTAGCTTGTTGTTACAAACTAATTAAATTTGGTTTCAGTAACGCGTTTTATTATTTTTGGTCGTTGCTGATTTGTTGAGTTAACTTTAGAGCTTTTACTCAATTTCGACAAGCGATAAAAACAAAACTAATAAGTGAAAAAAACTAATCTATAAATTCAGTCAACAAGGAGCTGCTCAAGTGTTTGATAATGTTGGTTATATTTTATTTTTTGAGGTTTACGAGAGACACGAAAAAAATATTTTAAAAAGGTCGTAAATAATAAAACGCCCATAAAAGGGCGTTTAATTAATAGTCACTTTGTTTGTCTGAAGGTGTTAATTACCCACTTGGCAAACAAGTCGAGCGGGTGGTTTGCCGTACTAGAGCCGTGTTGTACCAAGTAGTATTTATCTTTGGTGGTAAGGGGTTGTTCAAACAGTTTATAGAGCCATTGCTCATCCAGCCAGCTTTGGCTAATTGGCAGAGGAATAAGTGCAATCCCCATTCCTTGTTGCGCCGCTCTTGCTACACCAAACATACTATCTATTTGAATAATTTGTGTTGGTGAAAAGTCATCAATCCCAACTTTTTCTGCCCACTGATGCCAAGCCCAAGGCCGTGCTTTATGCACAATAAGGGGTACTTGGTTAAGTGCCTGACAATGATCGTTTTGCCATTGTTCAAGCAGTTTTTTATTACACGCTGGAATATATTCTAAATTAAATAACTCAGTAGCCAGTCCATCAAGCGGTTTACTTGAAGATAAAATTATAGATAAATCACTTTGGCGAGTTAGTTCTTTGCGCGTTTTGAGGGTATCCATGTGTAAATTAATATTAGGGTGCTCGCTGGTCCATTCACTGAGCTTAGGCATTAACAATTCACTGGCAAAAAATTCGGGCAGGGTAATGGTTAAGTTTACATTTTGTTGTAACTGACTAAATTCATTAATGGTGCTCTCTAGCATATTTATAATTGGATAAATTGCTTCAAAAAAGTTTTTACCTGCAGGCGTTAAACTAATAGATCGAGTTTGTCTTTGAAATAAATCAATGCCTAGCTGCTCTTCTAGCTGTTTAATTTGGTGGCTTACAGCCGAGGGCGTTAAGTAAAGCTCTTTAGCAGCATGTTTAAAACTTAAGCTTTTTGCGGCAAAACAAAAAGAGCGAAGGCCGCGAATAGGTGTTTGCATGGTATCCAGTATAAAGTTATTTCAATCGCCTAGTAATAGGCAATAATTAAACCAAAAATAAAAGCTAACTATATCAGCAATTTATTTATTTTATTAGGTCGAATTCACCTAAGTGGTGCGTTAAATTGTCACTATAGTGCAAAAACTAAAATATAGACAAAAAAAATCCCTCTTACGAGGGATTTTGGGTAACTCAGCGCCATTGGCACTGGGAATGAGGTCGGTACAGAGTGAAATTATGAGTGGTTTAAAACACCATCTCAGGAATATCACCATTAACAAGCAATTTACCTGCCGTTTTGCTAATAATTTCATCAACTGATACGCCTGGTGCGCGTTCTAGTAAATGAAATGCGCCGTCTTTTACTTCTAGAACGGCTAAATCAGTAACTATTTTTTTAACACAGTTAACGCCCGTTAGCGGTAACGTACAGCTTTCTAATAACTTAGAGTCGCCGTGTTTACTGGCGTGGGTCATGGTAACAATAATGTTTTTTGCACCTGCGACTAAATCCATCGCTCCGCCCATGCCTTTAATTAATTTTTTAGGGATCATCCAAGAGGCTATAGAACCGTTTTGGTCTACCTCAAACGCGCCCAGAACGGTTAAGTCTACATGACCACCCCGTATCATGGCAAAACTATCTGCACTATTAAATATAGCTGCACCGGTAGCTGCCGTCACGGTTTCTTTACCCGCGTTGATCATATCCGCATCAACAGTGGCTTTAGTAGGGTATTCGCCCATGCCTAAAAGACCATTTTCGGACTGTAGCATAACTTCTATGCCATCGGGTACATAGTTTGCGACGAGTGTCGGAATACCAATGCCCAAATTAACATAAAACCCATCTTGTAACTCTTGAGCTACGCGCATTGCGACTTGTTCACGTGATAATGCCATTGTTAGTGCTCCTGCTTAATCTCGTGTGGTAACACGTTCAATGCGTTTTTCAAAGTTACCTTTTATAACGCGGTTAACAAAAATTCCTGGCGTATGTATTTGGCTTGGCTCAAGTTCGCCTGGCTCAACAATTTCCTCTACTTCTGCAATGGTAATTTTACCCGCAGTAGCCGCCATTGGATTGAAGTTCATGGCTGTATGACGAAATACTAAGTTGCCGTAGCGATCCGCTTTCCATGCTTTTACAATAGCGAATTCACCGGTAATTGACTCTTCTAAAATATAAGGGCGACCATTAAACTCTTTTACTTCTTTACCCTCAGCAACCGGTGTGCCGTAACCTGTGGCTGTGTAAAAAGCAGGTATTCCTGCACCACCAGCACGCATTTTTTCAGCAAGAGTACCTTGTGGCGTAAGTTCTACATCAATCTCGCCACTTAGTAGTTGCTGTTCAAACAAGGCATTTTCGCCAACGTATGAGGCGACCACTTTTTTAATTTGCTTGTCGTGCAGTAACAGCCCTAAACCAAAGTCATCAACACCACAGTTATTGGAAACAACGGTTAATTCTTTAGTTTGCATTTTTTTAATTTGGGCAATTAGACCCTCAGGGATACCACATAAGCCAAAACCACCGGCTATTATTGTATCGCCGTCTTTTAAACCTTCCATTGCAGCTTCATAACTAGAAACTACTTTATCAAAACCGGCCATGAGTCACTCCTCATTCTGTGCTATTTAATTATTGTGCGTGTAATGCTGCAGAAACCTTGCTAGCAGGTTGTTTGTTCAGTGCACTCGTAATTTGCCAACCTGCCTCAGCAAGCCTTTGTAAATCAATTCCATGCTCAATGCCAAGTCCTTGCAGTAAGTATACAACATCTTCGGTGGCAACATTTCCTGACGCGCCTTTGGCATATGGGCAGCCACCAAGGCCGGCAACAGCACTGTCAACCGTTGCTATACCAAGGTTTAGCGCAGCGTAAATATTTGTGAGCGCTTGCCCGTATGTGTCGTGAAAATGTACAGCAAGTTTAGATTTATCAATATGTTTAAGTAGCAATGTAAGTAGCTCTATTACTTTAGCGGGTGTGCCAACACCTATGGTGTCACCTAGGCTAATTTCATAACAGCCCATTTTTAAGAGTTTAGCAGCAACAGCCAGTACAGTATGAGGGTCAACATCTCCCTCATACGGGCAACCTAACACACAACTTACATAACCGCGTACGCGAATGTTATGCGCCTTTGCAAAAGCCATAACTTCACTAAAACGCGCCAAACTTTGCTCAATAGAGCAATTAATATTTTTTTGGCAAAATGCTTCGCTCGCTGCGGTAAATATTGCAAATTCTTTAATACCTACAGCATCTGCTGCCTCTGCCCCTTTTAAATTAGGGGTAAGGGCACTGAGATTAACCTCAGGTAAATTAAGTGCGCTTATTACTTCACTAGAGTCTGCCATTTGTGGCACCCATTTAGGTGAGACAAACGCACCAGCTTCTATGTCTTTTATGCCTGCAGCGGCGAGTGCGTTAATAAGCGTTATTTTATCAGCAGTTTCTACAGCGGCTTCATTTTGAAGTCCATCTCTGGCGCCCACTTCAACAATGCGCACTGCTTTAGGTAATAATGAACTCATATTAAGCGGGTTCCTCTGCAGTTGTGTCTTCAACTATGGCCAGTAAAGCGCCATGGCTTACCAGTTCACCCTCAGCAAAACAGTAACTTTTTAATACGCCATCATGTGGGGCATTAAGCGTGTATTCCATTTTCATTGCTTCAATTATAACCACTGCATCGCCTTTAGTAATGGTGCTTCCCACCTCTAACAAGTGTTTAACTACAGTACCATTAAGTGGCGCAGCAAGGGGTAATGCCTCATTTTCATGTGAGCTGATGAAATGTTTATCAACACATTCAAACTTAGTTTGCAGTGCTTGGTTCATTACAGTAATGGCATTATCAACGTGGCTAACATGCGCAGTGTGTTTAGCGCCATTAATCGATACGTTGCAGTAGCCATTAGTTAACTCACCTTGCACTTCAAAGGTGTTGTCATTAATGGTCATGCTATAGCCCTGCGCGGTTTTTATTGCGTTTAAGGGGGTATCGCTAAATGGAATTTTAACTTGTTGCGGCGCATTTAAACTAAACCCATGTAATTGTTGCCATGGATTTGCACTACTTGTATTACTACCAAGTGATGCTAAATACGCAAAACCTGCAATTAAGCGGCTAGTTTGTAATAAAGACGGGTCAATAGTAACTAACGCTTCACCTTGCTCTGCAATAAAGTGGGTGCTTGGAGCACCTTGTTTAAAGCGTGGATGAATCGCTAAATTATATAAAAAGCTGATATTAGTGCTAAATCCGGCTAAATGAAATTGTGTTAATGCTTGTTGTAAACGCGAAAGTGCTTGGTCGCGGTTATCATCATGAACAATAAGTTTGGCAATCATTGGATCGTAATACGGGCTTATTTCATCACCTTGGGCAATACCAGTATCAATACGTACATATTCACTGTTAGCGGGCGTATATAGTGCCTCAATAGTGCCAGAGCACGGAATAAAGTCATTACTTGGATCTTCAGCATAAATACGTGCTTCAAAGCTGTGTCCTTGTAGCTGAATATCTGCTTGCGCTAAAGGTAACGCTAAACCACTGGCTACATTAATTTGCCAATTAACTAAATCAACGCCTGTGACCATTTCACTTACTGGGTGCTCTACTTGCAAGCGAGTATTCATTTCCATGAAAAAGAACTCATCACCACAGAGTAAAAATTCCACAGTGCCAGCGCCTCGGTAGTCAATTGCTAGGGCACATCTTACCGCGGCTTCGCCCATTTCTTTTCGCAATGAGTCTGATAAACCGGGGGCAGGCGCTTCTTCAATCACTTTTTGATGTCGACGCTGCAATGAACAATCACGATCACCTAAATACACACAGTTGCCATAGTTATCAGCAAATACTTGCACTTCAACATGACGTGGTTGGTCAACGTAGCGCTCAAGCAACACCAGATCATTACCAAAACCGGCAATAGCTTCACGTTTAGCGCCTTCTAATGCGCTTATAAACTCATTGGCTTTTGAAACAATACGCATACCTTTACCACCGCCACCAAAGGCCGCTTTGATAAGCACAGGGTAGCCAATTTTTTCAGCCTCAGCTTGTAAAAAGCTAGGGTCTTGTTTATCGCCATAATAACCTGGCACCAAAGGAACATTAGCGGCTGCCATAATTTCTTTTGCACGGGTTTTAGAGCCCATAGCTTCTATGCTACTTGCTGGTGGTCCAATAAAGGCAATGTTATTGGCTTCACAAACATTAGCAAATTCGCTGTTTTCAGATAAAAATCCATAGCCCGGGTGAATACAATCAGCGCCACTCATTTTGGCAACGTTTAGTATTTTATCAGCAACTAGGTATGAGTCTTTACTCGGCGCTGCACCAATATGGTAGGCTTCATCAGCCATTTTTACATGTTGGGCGTTTTTATCTGCATCTGAATAAACCGCAACCGTGGTCAAGCCCATTTGCTTTGCTGTTCGCATAATACGACAAGCAATCTCTCCGCGATTAGCAATCAGAATTTTTTGTAAGTGTACTGTGTTCATAATGCGTCCTAGAGTTGCCATTGGGGAGGGCGTTTTTCAAAAAAGGCAGTTAGACCTTCTTGACCTTCGTCTGATACACGAATTTTGGCTATACGTTCTGCAGTGAGCGCAATTATTTCGTTATCGATTTCTTTGTTTGCCACATCATTAATTAGCGCTTTAGCTGCTTTAACCGCTACCGGGCCATTATCTATCAGCGTTTGTAATAGGTTATCCAGTGCACAGTCTAAATTTCCTGTAATTTGGTGAACTAGCCCCAGCTGTTTAGCCGTATGCGCATCAAATACTTCAGCCGTTAAGAAGTAACGACGAGCAGCGCGCTCACCAATGGCTTTAATTACATAAGGGCTTATAACAGCAGGAATAAGGCCGAGTTTCACTTCACTTAAGCAAAATTGAGCGTCGTCTTTACTGAGCGCGATATCACAGCAAGCAATTAAGCCCAATGCGCCACCAAATGCTGCGCCTTGTACCGCACAAATTGTAGGGTGTGGGCTTTGTGCTAGAACTTGCATTAGCTTAGCCAGCTGCATTGAATCGGCTAAATTATCGTTATAGTTGTTATCTGCCATCGATTTCATCCAGGCTAAATCGGCACCGGCTGAAAAGTGTTTACCCTCAGTTTTTAATACAAGGGCACGAATATCGAGCGTATTAGCATGTTCAATACATTGAATAAGCTCATGGATAACGTCGCTATTAAAGGCATTGCGTTTTTCTGGGCGACTTAAAACAAGTACAGCCACATTAGATTTTGTTATTTGTAGTGTTACTGACATTTTAAGCTCCCATTACATTCTAAATACGCCAAATTTTGATTCACGCTCAGGAGCATTTTTAGCTGCGCTAAGTGCAAGCCCAAGAACATTGCGTGTATCAGCAGGGTCAATAATGCCATCATCCCATAAACGGGCACTGGCATAATATGGGTGACCTTGCTGTTCGTATTGATCGATGATTGGCTTTTTAAAATCGCTAATTTGTTGCTCGCTCATGCTTTCGCCTTTGCGGGCTAAACCATCTTGTTTTACTTGCGCCATCACACCAGCGGCTTGTTCACCACCCATAACCGAAATACGGGCATTTGGCCACATCCACATCATGGTCGGTTCAAACGCGCGGCCACACATACCATAGTTACCTGCACCGTATGAGCCACCGATTAAAATAGTAAATTTGGGTACATCGGCACACGATACCGCCATTACCATTTTAGCGCCGTGTTTAGCAATGCCTTCAGACTCGTATTTTTTACCGACCATAAAGCCAGTGATGTTTTGTAAAAATACCAGTGGAATGTTGCGCTGAGCGCATAATTGAATAAAGTGTGCGCCTTTTTGCGCTGACTCACTAAATAAAATACCGTTGTTGGCCACTATGCCTACGGGATGACCATAAATGCTGGCAAAACCTGTTACCAGTGTTTCACCAAAGTAGCGTTTAAATTCATCAAACGATGAGTCATCAACAGTACGTGCAATGACCTCACGGACATCAAATGGCTTTTTAAGATCAGTACCGACAATGCCGTAAAGTTCGTTAATATCATAACGAGGGGCTTTTACTTCTTCGAGTAATGGTGAGGTAGGGCGCGAATAGTTAATTCGTTCAATACACTGGCGAGCAATCGATAAGGCATGAGCATCGTTTTCTGCGTAATGATCGGCCACACCTGATGTTTTACAGTGTACATCGGCGCCACCAAGCTCTTCTGCAGTAACTACTTCACCGGTGGCAGCTTTTACCAGCGGCGGACCAGCTAAAAAGATAGTGCCTTGCTCTTTTACAATAATACTTTCATCGGCCATAGCAGGAACATACGCACCACCTGCAGTACATAACCCCATAACCACAGCAATTTGTGGAATGCCTTTACCCGACATACGCGCTTGATTATAAAAAATACGACCAAAATGCAGTTTGTCAGGGAATACGTCGTCTTGCTCAGGTAAGTTTGCGCCACCTGAGTCAACTAAATAAATACACGGTAAATGACAACGTTCGGCGATGTCTTGAGCGCGTAAATGCTTTTTAACAGTCAGCGGGAAATAGGTGCCGCCTTTTACTGTCGCATCATTAGCAATCACCATACATTCAACGCCTTTAACGCGACCAATACCTGCAACCACACCGGCACAAGGAATATCTTGTTCATAAACGCCAAAGGCAGCAAATTGCGATATTTCTAAAAATGGCGAGCCTTCATCTAGCAAAGTGGTAATACGGTCACGGACAAACAATTTACCGCGGCCTTCATGCCGCTCTTTTAGCGCAGCGCCGCCGCCTAAACGTATTGTTGCTGCTTTACTGCGTAAATCATCCACTAGCGCCGACATGTTGTTGTGATTTTGCACAAAATTTGGATCATGCGGATTAACGCTCGATTTTAAAATCGTCATAACTAATCCTTAGCGGCTTTCAGTGAATAATTCGCGACCAATTAACATACGGCGTATTTCTGAGGTGCCTGCACCAATTTCATATAATTTTGCATCACGCAGCAAGCGACCTGTTGCGTATTCATTTATATAACCATTACCGCCTAAAATTTGAATTGCGTCTAATGCCATTTTAGTTGCAAGCTCTGCAGCATATAAAATTGCGCCAGCAGCGTCTTTACGGGTGGTTTCGCCGCGATCACATGCTTTTGCTACTGTGTACACATATGAGCGAGCTGCGTTCATTTGTGTATACATATCAGCAATTTTGCCTTGTATTAACTGAAATTGACCAATAGGGCTGTCAAATTGCTTACGCTCATGGATGTAAGGCACAACAATATCCATACACGCTTGCATTATGCCAAGTGGGCCAGCCGCTAAAACAACACGCTCATAATCAAGGCCACTCATAAGTACCTTAACGCCTTCGTTTAAGTTACCTAAAATATTTTCTTCGGGTACTTCACAGTTTTCAAATACCAATTCACAGGTATTTGAACCACGCATGCCGAGCTTGTCGAGCTTTTGTGCGGTTGAAAAACCAGGGAATGTTTTTTCTACAATAAAGGCAGTAATCCCTTTAGCGCCGGCGTTTAAATCTGTTTTTGCATAAATCACCAACGTATCAGCGTCTGGGCCATTAGTGATCCACATTTTATTACCGTTTAAAATGTATTTATCGCCTTTTTTCTCTGCTTTGAGTTTCATAGAAACAACATCAGAGCCCGCATTAGGCTCACTCATCGCCAGTGCACCAATGTGCTCACCACTAATAAGTTTAGGTAAGTATTTTTCTTTTTGTGCTTGTGAACCATTACGGTTTATTTGATTAACACACAGGTTTGAATGCGCACCGTAACTTAAACCAATAGAGGCACTTGCACGGCTAATTTCTTCCATGGCAATAACGTGCTCTAAATAACCTAAGCCAGCACCACCAAATTCTTCATCCACGGTCATGCCAAGCACGCCCATTTCACCCATTTGCGGCCAAAGTTCATTGGGGAACGCATTATCAAGGTCAGTTTTTTCAGCTAGTGGGGCAATTTCTTGACTGGCAAAGCTGTTTACGTGACTGCGGATCATATCTGCAGTTTCGCCAAGGCCAAAGTTCATTTCTTTATATAGTGAAATAGTGCTCATGATTAATTCCTGTGTGTTGATGACGTTGTTATATTTTATTCATCTATTTTGCTAAGCGTGTCGCGACAGCGACGTTCAGCGGTGACCAGTTCCATAAGAACCACTTTAATGTCATCCATCTGTTGTGAAAGATCGGCTTTTTTCTCACTGATAAGGTCAAGCATAGTGACTAACTGTTTTGCACTTGATTTATCAGCATCATACAGTTCAAACAAACGACCTGTTTCCGCTAATGTGAAACCCAAACGTTTACCGCGCAGTATTAGCTTAAGGCGTACCTTGTCGCGCTTTGAGTAAATACGTGTTTGACCATTGCGCTCTGGTGATATTAACCCTTGGTCTTCGTAAAAACGGATAGAGCGGGTGGTAATATCAAATTCTTTAGCCAATTCACTAATGCTAAAAGTTTGTTCGTTTTTAGCCGGCTCGTTGGCTGAATTTGCAAAGTTTGTTTGATTATCTGATTTCATTGTAATGTTTACCTCATTCGAATAACTCCAATATAAGTGAAGTTTACGTAAAGGTAAAGTGCGATCTGGTTGTTATACTTTAGACGTATAAAATAAAAGCGGAAATGCAGCAGAAGTTGAGTGTTTATAAACGTTATAAGCCAGTTAGACAGTATGTAATAAATTTTTAGCAAGCTAACTTTACAGTTTTTACACTAATTAGAAAGTTGATTTTAGATTTACGTTGGCGTAAACGTAAATTTTATGTATGCTCGTATTTATCAGATTAGTTTAAACATTAAGCTAAACATAATAAAACATGTTTGCGTTAATTGAAAATGGAGCCTTTTATGTCTTTCGAAAGCGTTGTAATTGTAGCAGCAAAACGCACCCCAATGGGTGGATTTATGGGCGCACTAAGTGATGCGCAGTCTACCGAATTAGGTGCTACGGCCATTGCAGGTGCACTTGCTCAAACGGGTTTAAGCAATGATGCAATTGATGAAGTAATTATGGGCTGCGTATTGCCAGCCGGTTTAGGCCAAGCACCTGCGCGTCAAGCAATGCTTAAAGCGGGGCTTGCACTAAGCACCGGCGCTACCACTATTAATAAAGTATGCGGCTCTGGATTAAAAGCAGCGATGTTAGCGAATGACCTTATTAAAGCAGGTTCTATTGAATCAGCAATCGCTGGTGGTATGGAAAGCATGACCAATGCACCTTACTTTATTCCTAAAGCCCGTGGCGGTATGCGTATGGGACATGGCGAAATTAAAGATCACATGATGAGTGATGGCCTAGAAGATGCCTACGACAATAAAGCAATGGGATGCTTTGCTCAAGACACAGCCGATGAATATGGTATTGGTCGTGAGCAAATGGATACGTTTGCACTGGGTTCATTAAGTAAAGCAAACGCAGCCATAGACAATGGGTGGTTTGATAACGAAATTACTCCGCACACTATTAAAACGCGTAAAGGCGATGTCACTGTTTCAATTGATGAGCAACCTGGCAACGCACGCCCTGAAAAAATTCCAAGCTTAAGAGCTGCATTTAAAAAAGACGGCACTATTACTGCCGCTAATTCATCGTCTATTTCAGATGGTGGTGCTGCGCTAATACTAATGAGCGAATCAAAAGCAAAAGCTGAGGGTTTAACACCACTTTGTAGAATTGTTGCTCACAGTACTCACTCTCAAAAACCAAGTGAATTTACCGTAGCTCCAGTGGGCGCAATGAACAGCGTTCTTGAAAAAGCTGGCTGGACAACCGCCGATGTTGATTTATGGGAAATTAATGAAGCGTTTGCCATGGTCACCATGCTGGCTATTAACGAATTAAAGCTTGATGAAAGCAAAGTAAACGTGAATGGTGGAGCGTGTGCACTAGGCCACCCAATTGGTGCTAGTGGCGCACGTATTTTAGTAACACTTATTCATGCGCTTAAAAACCGAGGCCTCAAAAAAGGCGTTGCGTCTTTGTGTATAGGTGGCGGTGAAGCCGTTGCTATGGCAGTCGAAGCACTTTAACTGATAACAAAGCCGCAGCAACTATAACAATCACAGCGCTGCGGCAATTAAATTGACTCAATAGGATTTATTATGCACCAAGTACCTTTACTAATTAACGGCGAGTTCGTTCAGTCAACGTCAAATGAATTAATTGATGTTGTAAACCCAGCTAATCAAGAAGTGCTCGCGCAAGTGCCATGCGCTACAGACGCAGAGATGGATGCGGCGATTGCATCAGCAAGCGAAACATTTAAAACATGGAAAGATGTGCCTATTACTGAGCGTGCGCGCATTATGATGAAATACGCGGCGCTATTAAAAGAAAACCATGATGAACTAGCCACTATTATTTGTCATGAGCTAGGCAAAACCTTTGAAGATGCAAAAGGTGATGTGTGGCGTGGTATAGAGGTAGTTGAACAAGCTGCTAATGCGCCGTCGTTAATGATGGGTGAAACCATGGAAAACGTAGCGCGCAAAATCGATACGTATTCTTACATGCAACCACTGGGTGTGTGTGCAGGTATTACGCCATTTAACTTTCCGGCAATGATCCCATTGTGGATGTTCCCACTGGCAATTGTGTGTGGTAACACCTTTATTTTAAAACCGTCTGAGCAAGATCCACTTACTCCTATGCGCTTAGCTGAGCTATTTATTGAAGCGGGTGCACCTAAAGGCGTATTACAAGTAGTACACGGTACAAAACCACAAGTAGACCGCTTATTAGAAGACAAAGCTGTTCGTGCTATTTCATTTGTGGGTTCATGTGGTGTAGGTGCCTATATTTACTCTAAAGGCACACAAAACTTAAAACGTGTTCAAGCGTGTGTTGGCGCTAAAAACCACATGGTAATTATGCCTGATGCGAGTAAATCGCATGTTGTTAATAACCTTGTAGGTGCCTCTGTAGGTGCGGCAGGTCAGCGCTGTATGGGTATCTCTGTGGCGGTATTTGTTGGTCAAGCAAAAGACTGGGTTGATGAAATTAAAGCAGGCTTTGAAGGTGTACGCCCAGGTGTTTGGGATGATGCAGACGCGGCTTATGGCCCACAAACATCACCTGCTGCAAAAGCACGTATTTTATCACTGATTGCTGATGGTAAAGCACAAGGCGCTACCTGTTTAATTGATGGCTCTGATTTTAGCGTTGAAGGTTACGAGCAAGGTAACTGGGTAGGTCCTACGTTATTTACTGATGTAACCAAAGATATGAACTTGTACAAAGAAGAGATTTTTGGCCCAGTATTGGCGTGTATGTTTGTTGATACCCTTGAAGAAGCCATTGCACTTATTAACGAAAGCCCTTACGGCAACGGTACTTCATTATTCACCTCAAGTGGTGCGGTTGCACGTAAATTCCAACACGAAATTGAAGTAGGCCAAGTGGGTATTAATGTGCCAATTCCTGTGCCTTTACCATTTTTCTCGTTCACGGGTTGGAAAGGCTCATTCTACGGAGATACTCACACGTATGGTAAACAAGGTATTCGTTTTTACACAGAAACTAAAACCATTACCTCACGTTGGTTTGAAGATGATATCGCTTCAGGCCCAAATATGAGTATTAATCTTAAGTAGTATCTTAACCGCATAATCAATAAAAAAGAGGGGCACAACACTTAATGTTGTCGCTCCTCACTAATAATTCCCGTTATGGGATGCACCGACAACAAACAAAACACAACAAGAGGTCTACCATGGACTTTAACTTATCTGAAGATCAACAAGCTTTTGCGCAAACGGCGCGCCAATTCGCAGAATCTGAACTAGCACCACATGCAGCTAAGTGGGATCGCGAACATATTTTCCCAAAAGACACAATTAAAGCCGCTGGTGAGCTTGGTTTTTGTGGCTTATACACACCAGAAGAAGCCGGTGGCTTAGGTTTATCTCGTTTAGATTCAAGCATTATTTTTGAGCAACTTGCACTGGGTTGTACAGCAACTACAGCTATGCTGACCATTCATAATATGGCAACCTGGATGATCGCAAGCTTTGGCACCGATGCAGTAAAAGACAAATACGTTGAGCAATTGGTAATGGGCGAATTACTGGCATCGTACTGTTTAACTGAGCCAGGCTCTGGCTCTGATGCTGCGTCATTAAAAACTAAAGCAGTTCGTGATGGCGATGAGTATGTTATTAACGGCTCAAAAATGTTTATTTCAGGCGCCGGTGAAACAGAAATTTTAGTGGTAATGGCACGTACAGGGGCAGATGGCCCAAGTGGCATTTCAGCGTTTGTTGTACCAGCAGATGCCAAAGGTATTGAGTACGGCAAAGCAGAAGAAAAAATGGGTTGGAATGCCCAGCCAACACGCTTAATCAGTTTTGAAGATGTACGAATTCCAGCAGCAAACTTGTTAGGACAAGAAGGCGAAGGCTTTAAGTTTGCCATGCAAGGCTTAGATGGCGGCCGTATTAATATTGCAACTTGTTCTATCGGTACTGCACAAGCGGCACTTAATACCGCACGTGAGTATTTAAAAGAGCGTACCCAATTTGGTAAGCCATTGGCAGCATTTCAAGCGCTACAATTTAAAATTGCCGATATGAATACCGAGCTTGTAGCAGCTCGCCAAATGGTTCGACTCGCTGCGTTTAAACTTGATACTAACGACAGCGAAAAAACCACTTATTGTGCTATGGCTAAACGCTTTGCAACCGATGTTGGTTTTACTGTGTGTAACGATGCGCTGCAAATTCATGGTGGCTATGGTTACATAAAAGAATACCCACTTGAACGCCACGTACGCGATGTACGTGTTCATCAAATTCTAGAAGGCACTAACGAAATTATGCGCGTGATTATTGCACGTCGTATCCTAGCCGAATCAGCCAGCGAAGTTTTATAAGGAGATTAGTATGTCAAATCCTAGCATTGAATTAACTATTGAAGGTCATGTTGCTATTTTAACTATGTCGAATCCGCCAGCGAATACCTGGACGAAAGACACCTTAGTGGCGCTTAAAGACACAGTTAATCAGCTCAACACCAATCAAAATATTTATGCATTAGTACTGACTGGTGAAGGCGAGAAGTTTTTTAGCGCCGGTGCCGACCTAAATGTATTTGCCAGTGGCGACAAAGGTGTCGCCGCAGATATGTCATGTGTATTTGGTGAAGCGTTTGAAGCGCTAACTAATTTTAGAGGTGTGTCGGTTGCAGCCATTAATGGCTATGCAATGGGGGGCGGGCTTGAAGTAGCGCTTGCTTGTGATATTCGTATTGCCGAAGAGCAAGCACAAATGGCATTGCCTGAAGCAAAAGTGGGTTTATTACCCTGTGCTGGTGGAACGCAAAACTTAGCATGGCTAGTGGGTGAAGGCTGGGCAAAACGTATGATTTTATGCGGTGAACGCTTAAAAGCCGATAAAGCGCTGCAAATTGGCTTAGTGGAAGAAGTAGTTGCACAAGGTGAAAGCTTTGCTGCAGCACAAAAACTAGCAAACCAAGTGGCAGAGCAAAGTCCATCGTCGGTTGCTGCATGTAAAACGCTGATTCAAAAAGGGCGTCATCAACCTATGGCGAATGCATTGCCACTGGAACGTGAACTGTTTGTTGGTTTATTTGATACCGAAGATCAGCAAGAGGGCGTGAACGCCTTTTTAGAAAAACGCAAAGCTAATTGGGTGAATGGCTAATGAGTGAATTAACCCGTTTAAATTCAGCTGATGCTGCCGTGGTATTTGAAACGGCAACCACAGACAATGGCCGACTCATTGGTTTTGCTACGCTTAACGCGCCTAAGTCATTAAACGCGTTAAATTTTGAGATGATCAGCTTGCTCGAGCCACAACTACAGCAATGGGACAAAGACGATAACATTGCATTAGTGGTTCTTAAAGGCGCAGGTGAAAAAGCATTTTGTGCCGGTGGCGATGTAGTGAGCTTGCACACAGCAATGAGTGAAGGTAAACCGAGCTTACTGGTTGAAGAGTTTTTTACTCAAGAGTATCAGCTGGATTACCTTATTCATTGCTACAACAAACCCATTTTAGTCTGGGGTAACGGTATTGTAATGGGCGGCGGTTTAGGTTTAATGGCCGGTGCGAGCCATCGTGTGGTTACCGAAACATCACGCATTGCCATGCCAGAGCAAACCATTGGGCTTTACCCTGATGTAGGCGGCAGTTATTTTTTACATAAAATGCCCGCCCATGTTGGTTTGTTTTTAGGGCTGACCTCGGCATCTATAAATTGTGAAGACGCTAAGCTTGTATCGCTTGCCGACCACTTTATAAATGCCGATAAATACCCAGAGCTTGTTGAAGCGTTACTCAATACTAAATGGGGTAAAACAGCAAGTTTAAACCACGACAAGCTAAGTAACTTGCTTATTGAGTTAGATAACAACTCTAGCCGTATGCCTAAAGGCAATTTAAAAGCCAACTTATCGCTAATTCAAAAGTTAGGCGAGTTTGACACGTTACAGCAGCAGGTAGATTACATTTTAAACCTAACCACAGATGACAAATGGCTACAACGTGCACAAAAATCGTTGACGCATGGTTGCCCATTAAGTTGTGCTTTAGTGAGTGAGCAGCTTAAACATAGCAAAGGCAAAAACTTAGCTGACTGTTTTAAAATGGAATTGGGCATGTCGGTTCGTGCTGGCGAAGTGGGCGAGTTTCAAGAGGGTGTACGTGCCTTACTAATCGATAAAGACGGTACGCCACAGTGGCAGTTTAAAACCTTAGCTAATGTGCCAAGCGAAGTAGTAGAGAGCTTTTTTGCAAATCGCTTTGGCGAGCAACATCCGCTAGAGCCGTACTTTTCACAACTAAATTTACAAGGGTAAAGCGATGAGTAAACTTAATATAGGATTTATTGGTTTAGGAAATATGGGCGGCCCAATGGCAGCAAACTTAGTTAAAGCAGGTCACAGTGTGCGCGTTTTTGACTTAAGTGCAGAGGCCGTTAAAGAGCTTGTGAATCATGGGGCTAGTTCGGCGCAAAGCGCAAGTGACTGTGCGCACGAGGCTGATGTGCTAATTAGCATGCTACCGGCAAGTAAACATGTTAAATCACTTTATTTAGGCACAGACGAGCAATCGGGTTTAATTAAAGTACTAAGTAAAAGTACCTTAGTGATTGATTGTTCAACAATAGATGCACAATCGGCTCGTGATGTAGGTCATGCCCTAAGCGAGCAAGGTATTGCGTTTGTTGATGCACCTGTATCGGGTGGTGTAGCAGGGGCAACAGCGGGTACGCTTACGTTTATTGTGGGTGGTGAGCAAACTGCATTCGATAAAGCCAATACTGTATTAGTCGATATGGGTAAAAACATATTCCATGCTGGTGATATTGGTGCAGGGCAAGTTGCTAAAATATGTAACAATATGCTGTTGAGTATTTTAATGGCGGGTACCAGTGAAGCTATTCAAATGGGCATTAATAACGGTCTCGATGCAAAAGTACTCAGTGACATAATGAGCGTAAGTTCGGGTCGTAACTGGACGTTAGAACTTTATAACCCCTGCCCAGGTGTTATGGAAACCGCACCAGCTAGTAACGACTATAAACCCGGCTTTATGGTTGATTTAATGGCTAAAGACTTAGGCCTTGCTATGGAGGCGGCGCAGCAGAGTAATTCACTAACGCCAATGGGCTCAATGGCTAAAAATTTATACACTATGATGCAGCACCAAGGTGCAGGCAGTGATGATTTTAGTGCCATTTTTAAATTGTTTTCGAAGTAGGAAAGTATTGTGGAAATAAATAATAATACCGTAGTTATTACCGGTGGCGCACAAGGCTTAGGTTTTGCAATGGCGCAAAAGTTTGCCTTAATGGGCGCTAATATTGCCTTAATTGATATGGCGCAAGCCCAATTAAATGAAGCAACCGAGCAACTATCTGCATTAGCAGGCGTAACAGGCACTATTAAAGGCTACAGCGCTAATGTAACCGTTGAGAGCGAAGTTGAAGACGTATTTAATACCATTAACAGTGACTTTGGTCACATTGGGGTATTAATTAATAACGCCGGCATTTTACGCGATGGTATGTTTATAAAAGCCAAAGACGGCAAAGTGGTAAAAAAAATGTCGCTTGATCAATTTCAATCAGTAATTGACGTTAACTTAACAGGTGTATTTTTAGCAGGGCGCGAAGCGGCTAGCCACATGATTGAATCAGGCAAAGGCGGCGTAATTGTAAATATGTCAAGCGTAGCGCGTGCGGGTAATATTGGCCAAACTAACTATGCTGCCTCAAAAGCAGGTGTTGTGGCACTAACCACTACATGGGCAAAAGAGCTTGGCCGTTTTGGTATTCGCGTTGGCGCTATTGCCCCAGGTGTTATTAGCACCGCGATGACCGATGTAATGAAGCCAGAAGCTAAACAGCGCATGCTAGCAGTAACACCCGTAGGGCGCTTAGGTGAAACCGCTGAAATAGCCCATACTGCTCAGTATATTATCGAAAACGACTTTTTCACTGGCCGTGTAGTAGAGATAGACGGCGGCATACGTTTATAACTTGTCAGCTCTAATTTAATTATTGAAAGCACAGCTCTTTGAGCTGTGCTTTTTTGTTTTAAATCGCACCATTATAATTTAACCATGGTTAGAAACAGAGATTTCATAAACGATATTCAACTTAAAAAAGAATACTGTATATTTAGACAGTGTGCGGTGTTTTGCCCAAGAACATTATTAAAAGTCGTTTTGGTGTATTTTAACAACGATAATTTTATAACTTGCGTAATAACTTGTTTACATTGAAGTTATTTAGTGGAATTATTGAGCAATGTAATATACGCCGTTTTGGGGTGCTATAACTCCCCAAAGTGGTGTTCAATAAGCTGTTATGTCGCTACAGAGGGATCGGATGATAGACTCAAAGTTTGTGAAAGAAGGACTTCTTAAATCAAATTACTTCCCACTTCAAAAAAACAGAAATGAAGAATTACCATCAATATTCAATTCCGGTGCTTTTAGTGCGGACATTGCTGATGAATTAGTAGCAATAAAACTACGAAGTGGTGGATATGATGATTTGTCATTTAACGTAACTAGATTTAATAATGTCCATCGTAAAATATCCATTCCTCACCCTTTACCTTACGCACATTTGGTAAATACCATAACTGAAAACTGGGATTCCCTCAGTCATATTGAAAACAATGAAAACAGCATAATTCGACCGTTAAAACATAAAGATGGTCGAATTATTGTAATGACTTACGAACAATCCAAACGTAAAACAAAGAGATATAATGATTCCTGTAAAGGTAAAAAATTTATCGTACATTCCGATATTTCAAATTTTTACCCAAGTATTTACACTCATTCTATACCATGGGCACTTTTGGGCGTGCAAGCTGCAAAAATAAACCAAAATGGTGGTTTTGAGAATGAACTAGACCAACATCAAAGGATGATGAAAAGGAATGAGACTACAGGAGTAGCTATAGGGCCAGGGACATCAAATATCATAAGTGAAATCATATTATATGAGGTGGACAAACTTCTTAAAGGCAAAGGTTATGAGTTTTATAGATTTATCGATGATTACACAGCTTTTTGCTCAACATACGAAGAATCAGAATCTTTCATAAGAGATCTGTCGGAATTTTTATCTGTATACGGTTTGCTTTTAAACATAAAGAAAACCGAAATCAAAAAACTTCCTAAGCCCACAGCTGCTGACTGGGTTTCGGACCTTGGCTCAAGAATTAGCCAACGTAAGAAAGTGAATGAATTTTATTGTATAAAAATGCTCGACTATGCCCTCGATCTTCAGGAAAAAAACTCAGGTGGTAGCATCCTTAAATTTACATTGAAATCATTAATAAACAAAGCTACCCCAAAAGCCAAAATTGCTTTGCTTGATTACTCTATAAACTTAACAATGCATTATCCGATTTTGTTACCATTGATTGGCGATCTACTTTCAGTTGCGACAAGAAAACCTAACGATAGTTATTATAAGTCACTTATTTTTACCCTAACTGAGTGCATAATTAATAAAAACTCGGATGGTATGGTTTGGTGTCTTTTCTATATTGCTAAATATTACTCGGCAACATTAAGCGATGAAATGGCGGATAAAATTATAAAGACTGGTGATGTTATTGCTATCACTACTTTGTATTTATTTACACCGCACCAACAAAAAGTTGTCGTGTTTTGTAAAAGTATTCTTCAATTGAGCCTCTTTGATATCGACCAATATTGGCTGCTATTGTATCAGGTGTTTTTTGATAAAAAGCTAGAAAACCCATATACAAACTTAGATAAATACTTGCCCTTAGTTAAGGGAAATACAGAACAACAAAGACAGGATAAGGCGAGAAACCTTTGCAATCATGATCAAAAATCATTTGACGTTCTAAAAAGTAAAGGGGTTAGTTTTATCTCTTTAGTTGAACTTGTCCCAGAAACGCATAAAAAGCCAAACTTTATTAAAAAAATAATGGCTAAACTATCGACAAAAGTAATTGAAAAAGTTGAGCAAACCGCGACATAACAAGTCGTTTAAAAGGACAATGCTCCTCACCCGTTTTAGTGGACACCTCCTCATTACTTTGAGGAGGCTAAAATGCCTAGATATACCTAACCTAGAAAGACATGGTTTTATCCCGTTAATTTTAAAGTCAAAGCAGTCGAACTAAGCTTACGAGACGATGTCTTGTCAAAGGACGTTGCCGAGGCGCTAGATATTCATCCGTTAATGCTGAGTCGTTGGCGAAAAGAGTATCGAGAAGGTAAGTTTAAAAACGCACCGCGCTATCAAAGCAACAACGAAACAATGAGTAAACTCCCAACAAAAAAAGAGTTAAATAACATTCAAAAGCTTAAGAAAGAAAATGAGCGCCTTAAGCAGGAGAATGACCTGCTAAAAAAGTGGCAACGGTATCTGGCGGAAGTACATCAGAACGATTTGGATTCATCAAAAAGTTCGGACAAGCTTTAGGCGTCAAATGCTTGTGTTCTTGGCTTAATGTTTCGCGTAGTGGGTTTTATGCTTGGCGTGAGCGTACAGTGTCAGCTAGAGTGCTGTCAGATGCTAATTTGTTGTTGATGATAAAGCACGTGTTCAATGTAAATCATCAAACCTATGGTAGCCCACGCGTATTTCATGCGCTAAAAAAACCAATGGGGTCAAATCTTGACTTCAGACATCATAAGAACCAATTCTGCTACCTTTAGCTAGTCTAAATCACTCGTCGTTCTCGATACTCTTTCATTTGCTGCTGTTTATTATTTCTAAAACACGTTGATTTTTAAAACGGTAACTTAAGGTTGCCGTTTTTTTATGCCTATTATTTAAGTTTATTTTAAGCTTGCTCAGTTATTATAACTAATACTTAAATTCCAGAATCATTAAACTATTGAACTGACTTATTAACTCATTCTATGTTTCAGATCATTAAACTGTGAATGATTAAAGGTTAGCCTGTATACATGTACTCATATGCATAAGTGAGCTTTTAACTTTAATGCGTTTATTAGGAGGTATTATGAATTTTAAAAATACAGATACTCATTACAATACACTCTCTGTTGCTTTGCATTGGTTGATGTTTATTTTAATTGTGACTGTGTACGGTAGTATTGAACTTCGCGAATTATTTGATAAAGGCACTGAAACCCGTGATGCCTTTAAAATGTGGCATTTTATGTTGGGTTTATCGGTTTTAGCTTTAGTAAGCGTGAGGGTAGTTGCGCGTGTAGTGGGCGGCTCGGTACCAGCTATACACCCTGAGCCTGCAAAGTGGCAAGATAAGTTAGCTAAATTTGTACACCTTGCGCTGTATGTGTTTATGTTTGCTATGCCAATTGCGGGTTGGTTAATATTAAGTATGGCAGGTAAACCTGTGCCATTTTTTGGTTTAGAGTTGCCTCCATTGGCAAGTGAAAACAAAGAGCTGGGTAAAACCATTAAAGAAATACACGAAACAGCGGGCGAAGTTGGTTATTACGTAATAGGCTTACATGCGGCGGCTGCATTATTTCATCATTACATTTTGGCTGATAACACCTTTAAACGTATGCTGTTTTCTAAAAAATAAACACATCACATATAGAAAGGGAGACCATGTGTCTCCCTTTTTATATGAATTAATGATTTGTACTTTTAAACCCAATTCTAAACCCGCCCCAATGTTTACCGTTTACATAAATTGGCACCGAGAGGTCATGCAGTATTTCACCGGTATCACGTTTATAGGTTTGTAATAAAAAGCTTTCGGTGTGGCTACCACAGCGAATTCCTGTCGGGTCATTAAAAATACGTTTAGTACGGTTGTTTACTAAATCTTTTTCAAAGTTACCGGTTAGGGCTTGGCTATAGCGTTTGTTATGAGTAGGAAAGTAGCCCTTAGTATCAACGGCTCCTGCAAAAATTATGTCTTTATTTTCCAGAATTGGTTCTTGAATAGCCGGCAGTGATTGATCTGTAAGTTTATCGTAATCGGTTGTGTACTTGGTTGGATTAGTATTCTCGATGGGTTTATAGTTTTGCGAAAAAAGTTGTTGCTGGGTTATTTTTCCGCTTTGGATCCAACCCTCAAAACATTCGCCAATTGCTTTACTGGCGTGTTTAGCCGATATCAGAATTGGTTTAAAGAATGCGTCATACTCTATGTTTTCAAGCTCTCTAAATATTGATTCTGATCCCAGCGATAAAGAAGACGCTTGCTGAGAAATTGTACTGCCTTTTTTAGTAACTTCGCCCAATAAACTACTGATGCTAGTGACTGAGCTATTTATTTGTGTGGTTGCATGCTGAAATGCAGAAACAGACTGATGCATACTATCAAGCGCGGTAGATGAGGCACCAATATCTTGGTTAATTGTTAAAAAGGATTGAGTCACGTTTTCAAGCTCTGATTTTACAGAAATACTTTGCTGTGAAACCTGCTTCATATCTTCATTGGTTTTTATACTGTTGGCGTTAATGTCTGTGAGCATGTCAGCAATTTGTTTGGTTGCTTCATTGGTTTTATTTGCAAGGTTACGCACTTCGTCGGCAACAACCGCAAAACCACGACCTTGCTCACCTGCACGAGCGGCCTCTATGGCTGCATTTAAAGCAAGTAGATTGGTTTGCTCTGCAATGTTTTGAATAACTTGGGTAATGCTTTGTATATCACTGGCACTTTTTAATAATAAATCTAATTGCTGGGCCACTTTATCTATAGAGCCTGATAACGAATCAATTTGGCTGGTGGCCGTTTGTAAGCGGCTATCGGCAGAGCTTGAGGCTTGCGCTGTTTGTACCATTGCTTGATTAATAGTGGTCATGCTGTCACTGAGTTCAGTACTATTTTGTGAAAGCTCGTGTGTGGCACGCCCGACAGTTTCACTTTCTTTATAACAGGCGTCTATTTCTTTAGATAAGCTATCAACATAAAATGACACTTCAGCTGCGCCTATGGCATTTTTTGAGGTGGCTTTGGTAATGTTTTGTGCAATTTTGTTATTGAACGACTGCACGGCACCTAGTGACGAATTGTTATTTGCTGATTCAGATTTTACTGGTTTTATATAAAAAATTGCAGATAACAGCACTATAATTGCTGCAGCAATGGTGGAGAGCTGTTCAAAATAGAAAAGAAAACAAATGCTTAAATAAAAAATGCTGTAGAGCAGGTAGGTTATTTTCATTCCTTTGACCTCGTTACTAATTGTTCCTTCTATCTTTGATTATAAATCAAACAAAATCAAATAATAAACACACTTTTAAGGATTTATTAATAGTGATGTATTGAGCTCTATAAAACTGTTTTCGTACAAAAAGCGCCAAAGTAGTAAACCTACTTTGGCGCTTTTATTAGTATTAATAAACAATTAGTTAGCTAATAACCATTCGCTTAATAAGCGAACACCAAACCCCGTTCCCCCTGGTGATAGCTCATCTTTACCTTTTTTCACTAAGGCATTACCTGCAATATCGATATGCACCCAACGGGTGTCGCCAGCAAAATGCTCTAAGAAAGTAGCGGCTGTGGTTGCACCAGGGCCACCTGAACCTACATTTGTTATATCAGCAATGTCAGACTTCAACATATCTTTATAACCTAATGGTAAGCGCCATAGGTTTTCGTTTACTTGTTTACCTGCAAGGGTAAGTTGCGATACTAGTGTGTCATCATCAGAGAATACCGCTGCGTATTCATTACCAACAGCACGAATTTTAGAACCCGTTAAGGTTGCAACATCAATCATGATCTCTGGTTTGTAGTGCTCACGTGCATACCACATTGCATCACTTAGTACTAAACGACCTTCAGCATCGGTATTTAAAATTTCTACACTTAAGCTTTCAGCGGTGCGAACAACATCGCCCGGCGCTACAGCAAATTGCGATACCATATTAGCTGCCATGCCCATAACAGCTACTACGTTTTTATCTGCTTTAGCTAACGCCATTGCTTTTACAGTACCAAGCACTGCAGCAGCACCGGCCATGTCTGATTTCATACGTGCAATAGACGCGCCGGTTTTAATGCTGTAACCACCTGAGTCGAACGTAATGCCTTTACCAACAAGGGCAATAGGGGCAGCGTCAGAACCTTTATAATGAGCAACTACTAAACGTGCACCTTGCTGGCTACCTCTACCCACAGCTTCTAATGCGCCCATGCCTAGTTCTTTTAGTTCTTTAGGCTCTAACACTTTGATAGTAACCCCTAACGACGCTAATTCTTTTGCTGCATTGGCAAAATCAACCGGTGTCATTTCTGTAGCCACTTCTGAGGTTAAATCGCGTGCTAAAAATACACCTGCTTGAATACTCTCTAATTGGCTGTAAAGCTTGCGAGTTTGCTTGGTGTTATCAACATCAAACGTATAGCTAACTGTTTCAGTGCTTGGTTTTTTTTTGTAGTTTTCAAAACGGTGATCGCGTAGGTTTGCACCGTGGGCAAAATTAGCAGCAAGCGCAGCATTATCATTTGCACCCGTTACATCATCAAAAATAACACTGGCAGTGCCTACTTTAGCTTTAACTAGGCGAGCATGAATATTACCGCCTAACTTAGCCGCTTTTGCTTTATTTAATTCGTCTGCTTTACCTGTACCTACAACCAAAATACGGCTGTAGTTACTTTTACTAGGCGCGACAAGTTGCGCGACTTTTGCGTAATCGCCAGTGAAGTTTTCTATATCGATAACACGTTGTAATTGGCCATCAAATTGTTTATCAAGTGTTTTAAATTGGCTGTTGCTGCCATCTTGGCTATAAAATACAACCAGCGTATTTGCGTCGCTGTCTACTTTTGTAGAAAAATTAAAGTCTGCTGCTTGTGCATTAATACACATACCCAGTGCAAGCGCGATTGAAGAGGCTTTTATAATACGTTTCATTTTTTAACCTAAGAATAATTTAAAGGGGTGTTTTACCTTATTTAGCCTACTGTAGTTAAGTAGGATACGGTGAAACAGCAAATAACAACGATATAGTTACTTTTTTCTGTTATTTTCGCTCTATAAATCATTTTCATTCGTTTTTATTGTCATAGGCGGAATTTAAAATAATAAGCTAAAACTTAATCGGGCAGTTCTTGGCTCTATAGGGTGAAAGTGATTATCTTCAACACCATCAATGGGCTCATTAGGTAAGCGCGATGAATAATAATAATCAATATCATGGTCTCTGCTGTTAAATAAATTCAGTAACTCAAACTCTACTTGCCAATGAGTTTGCTGATAACTTATAGAGCTATTAACTACGGTTAATGGCTCCGAGCGTTTTTCTCCGTCGCTTGTTAATGTGCGTTTACCTATATGGCGAATACGTAACGATGACTGCCATTGTTCTGTTAAATGCCAATTTAAGCCAGCGCTTGCGACAACGGGTACTGCACCTTCTATATAGTTTTTGACATTATTTATGCTTAAACGAGAGTGGGTAAATGATGCTTCAGCATCAAGACTAAAACTATTATTAACCCAATAATAGGCGCTCATCTCTATACCATAGCGCTCAGAGGCATCACTAGGCTCTGTATTACCTGCATCGCCAACAAATAGAAGTTCTGAGTCGAGGTTTAACCACCATAATGCAGCCGATAAGTTAAATGTTTTTGGTTCAGCAAACCTTAAACCAATTTCAGCGCCTTCACTTTTTACCAGTAAATCTACTTGCTCTGATTTATCTAATGTAACAGGGTCTACATTAATTGTTGCTCCACGAGCATCATTTGAATGAAATGACTGACCCCAATTAGCATAGGCGGCTACTAAATCGGTAAATTGGTAGTTTAAACTAGCTTTTAAACTCACTAAATCATCGTTTTGACTACCCGAATTAGCTGAAATATTGCTATTAACATCAACGTTATAGTAGTCGTATCGAATACCTAAGCTTGCTTCTAGATTGGTACTTAAAAAAAGCTTTGATCCCCAATGGGCTGAGTAACTAGTTTGATTTAAATCGTCTTGTCTTACTGTAGATAATCGCTTTCTTTTTTTTGTGTTATATAAGCCAACGTTATCAATGTTGGTATGATGAAGTGCTAACCCTGCCGTATGTTGCATGTTAATAGCTAGCATTTTGGTATCAAGCTGATAATTAAATTCGCCACCATATACTTTACGACTGTCTTTTTGGTTAAATTGATCGCCATTAACAGGATCATTTAAAAAATAGCTAAAATTTGAGTATAAATCTAAGTCATAACTTATTGCGTATGCATTTACCTTTAGGTTTTCACCTTGCCAAACGGTCGATAAACTATAGCGGCTAGAATTGCCACCTAATGACGTATCTAAAGAGCCAAGCTGAGAAATTAACCCTTGAGAAACTGCGCGCTTAGGGATTTGGTCAGCTGAATTCCAGCTGTTGTGATAGGCCATAGCACTGAGGGTAAAATCGCCATTAAATGCTTTGCCAACATATCGAAGGAGTGCGTTTTTTTTATTAACAGCTTCATTAATATCATCCCATGGACCGGAGTATCCTTGCCACTCAGCTGCGGCCATTAGTTTACCTTTTGTAACATCAGTTGAAGCGAGTACTGTGGCTCGCTTGTAGTTATCTTCTCCAATACTAAGACTTACTTGTTGATGAGTTAGTGTATCTATAAGATTAAAATTTGCGCTCCCAGCTGATGAAAAGTCTCCTTGGGTAGCGCTATAAGATCCTTTCTGATAATTAATGCTTGATATAGATTCTGGAATAATAAAATTTAAATCGGTATAGCCTTGACCGTGCCCATGGCTAGGTAAATTTATTGGCATACCATCAATATTAGTGGCGAAATCTGTTCCGTGATCTAAATTAAAGCCCCTTATAAAGTATTGATTCGCTTTTCCTGAGCCACTATGTTGAGTTACTGCCATACCTGGGATCAGTTCCAACAATTCTGCACTTCTTAACATAGGACGTTGTTGAATCTCGCCTTGCCCAATAATACCGCTTGAGGCACTAATAGACTCGCCAATTAGGCTATCTCTGTGTCCGTAAACGGTTAATTTCTCTATGCTTGCTTGTGCATAACTAAACGGTAAAATTCCTAATGTTATAAATGCTAGTTTCTTCACGCTTAAAGTCCTTTAAATCATTATTCTTTAACTAGATGTCATTAAGCAACGGCCAGAACAGGATATTGGATGCAATATTTTTTATTATTTATGTTTTTATCAATCATATTTATAACTGCAGATAAAAACAAAGCTATAAGCTATTGTAATCTCTTTATATAAAACTAATAATCGAAGGGCGTTTTTACACCTTATTATTTTGAGTACATGCATTGAAAGCAAAAGAAATTCGCAACTTTTATATTAACGAAGAACAGTCTGTTTATTTGTTATCGCACCGTGATGCTAAAAAGCATCGCCAATGGCTTAACATTTGTATTAAACAGCTAACACTACTTGGTTATAAAAATGTTGAAATGATTGGCTCTGGTGCGTTTGGCTTTGTTTTTGCGGGTGATGATGAACATGGCCTGCCGTGGGTGTTTAAATTTTCAAGAATAACGCTGGCACAAAGTGTGCGAGATCGCCTTGAAGACGAAGCGTATATGCTGTCTCAAATTGATAATCCGCTAATACCAAAATTTTATGGCTTTGAGCGGATTAAAAAACAGGGCATTTTAATGATGGCCCGTGCAGTAGGTGAAGACCTTGAAAAAGTATCACTTAAGCAAGGGCGGCTATCTGCTGCAAAAATAATGAACTTAGCGGTAAAATTGAGAAATGTGTTGCTTGATTTACGCCATCATAAAAATGGATTAAGCCCTCAACCTATTGTGCATGGCGATATTAAACCCTCTAACTTGGTGTGGGATGAAAAAGCCAAGCAGCTTTCATTGGTTGATTGGGGAAGCTCGGTATATGCCCAAGTAGATGAACAAGGTAACCCTATTGCCAGTAATTTTATGGATTTAATGTCGGGTGATTTAAGCACCACTAACGCGCGAATGGGTGATGTGTATTTTATTGGTGATGCGCAAATGTCTGGCGAAAAGTCATCCCCTCGTTTTGATGAGCAGGGGGTTGCATCAACGTTGTATGCACTTGCATCGGCTCAGTCTTGTCGATTTGGCGCTCAGGCTATTCCGGCCAGTAGTTTAATGCTACCAAAAGAGCTTGCGAATGTAATTGACGGCATGCTTTCAAAAGAGCGTAGTGTAAGGGATAAAGCCGGCGACTATTTTATGCGTAACATAGAAACTATGGCAAAAGCATTTTTACCAGAGCTACCAAAGCAAGACACTAAAGCACGCATTCCTTTTTGGTTTAGCCAAGATCCTGAGCCCGAAACCGTTGTATATAGTTCCCGAAAACAATTTTTACGCCAAGCCGACCATAAACAGCAATTACTCGATGTAAACGATGCCCAGTTAGATAGGTATTACAAAGAATTTTTGTTTGATACTGGGGATACCGAAAAAGCGTTTTTAGCGTCAATTAGTCGCTTAGCGAAATACCCGGTAGTAGGGGGACTGAGTTTTCATTGGAAAGATGATTCTTTGTATGTTGAGTCATCACTTATTATGCACGATGAAGCTTTAGCCACCGCGTTTACTGATGCGGTAAATAATACTGTAATGCTGGCACAAGCGATTAGTCAAAAAGGCTTATTTAAGTGTTGTTTATTTGATGCCCGCAAAACAATTCAGTTAGAACGCGATGGCACCGGTGCGTTCAAATTTAACCAGTTACCTGAGCTTGACTATGAAGTGGTTAATGTAAAAGCCAGCGAGGTAACCCGTCCGCACTCATATTTTGAAGATGGTAAAGATCCCGATGAACAACTGCAACTGCCTAAAAAGGTGATTAAATGTGTATTTGAGCTAAACCAGATACATCATACGGGTTGTATTATTTTTGAAGCACTACCAGATAGGATGAAAATTCACCATTACTATCGATTACTCGATGCTAGTAAAGAAGTTGAATTTAAACGTTTGCTAAATAAACTCATGCAGTACGCGGTTAATATAACTGATGTTGGGGTCGCTGGTTTTATGAAGTTGCCGTATAAAAATACTCGCGAGTTTAGTTTATGCGAGCAGCAACCCAGCAATTATTATCCTAAAAATCCAAAACAACTACTTAATTAATAAGTCACTCGCTGAGGCTGGTGGCTTAACAATAGAAAGAAAAAATAGAAAGTTAAATGGCAAAATCTAAACCACAAATTACATTAGAAAGTTACGGTATATATTCCAACTGGGACAAAGCCAGTAAATCGTTACCACAAATCACGCAATTCACCACAAAGGTAACCGCGTGTATTGATGTGGAATTTGGCCTAATAGTAAATATCAAAAAAGCCAAAGGCGAAAAGCTACATTATTGTATTTATCACCCCGGTATTATAGATGCCGATGGCGAAGTGATGCAGCCTTTTGAGGGGAATGTATATGTTAAAGATAACGATTGGTCGTTTTATTTAGGCGACACCGTGTGGGAGCCTATAGAAGATAAAATAGGTAACTGGCGTATGACCTTATCATTAGCAGGAAAAGTCATTGCTGATAAAACATTTAATCTAACTAATGAACAGACCAAAACAGAAGATGATTTTTGGAAACACCGAGGCTATTAATTTCCTCAATAAACAAAAAAAGCTAACAATAAAGTTAGCTCTTTTATGAAATTAGCTTAGTTACCCCAAGGGTTACTTGAATTTGAACGTTGTTTACGAGTACGGGCACGTTGCTTGGCTGCTTTTTTCTCTTGAATACGCTTAGCATCAGAAAAGCTTAACTCGCATGGTTCACCTGGTTTATCGCCTTCAGGGATAATACGGTCTCGTGGAGGCAGTTCGTATTGTACGTCATCTGGGCGTGGTAAGTTTTTTAGGCGGTACAAATAGAAATTATCTACTTTTTGCTGTGCCCACTCGGTTTTACGTAAAAATTTAACCGCAGATTTAATGTCAGGGTTATTTTTAAAGCAGTTGAGTTGTAAGTAGGCATGCAGGAGTTCCCACCCATATTGCTCAACCAGTTCTTCAACCACTTGCTCTAATTTAACGCCTTGCAGTGGGTTATTACTGAAAAGTTCTTGGTTGCTCATAGGTGTTCTCTCGTTATTAAAAATACGGCCAGTATTATAAATTTAATAACGAGAGTTTAATAGCAAAAATGCTTAACTTTGACAATTAACCACAACACGACCACGAATTTGGCCCTGCATGAGCTGTTCAGCATTTTCAATAACCTGATCAAGTGTGATTTCGGTCGAAATTTTATCTAAGTAATCGCTACTAACTAGGGATGCTAAACGATCCCATGCTTCAACACGGTCCGCTTTAGGGCGCATTACGCTATCAATACCCATTAAAGAAATACCACGTAAAATAAATGGCGCAACAGACGCTGGCAAATCCATACCTTGTGCAAGCCCACAAGCTGTTACTACGCCACCGTATTTAAGTGAGGCACAAATATTAGCAAGTGTGTGACTCCCTACAGAATCAATGGCAGCAGCAAAGCGTTCTTTTTGCAGTGGTTTACCTGGGTTTGAAAACTCGTTCCTATCAATTACATTAGTTGCACCTAATGATTTTAAATAGTCAGCTTGTTCCATGCGACCTGTTGCTGCGGTTACTTGATAACCTAGCTGGCTTAGTAAATAAATAGCAAAACTGCCTACGCCACCATTGGCACCGGTGACTAACACTTCACCTGAGTCAGGGGTGATCCCTTGTTTTTCAAGGGCAATCACGCTCAACATTGCTGTGTAACCGGCAGTACCAATTTGCATAGCTTGTTTAGCTGATAAGTTGGCAGGTAGGGGAATTAACCAATCGCTGCTAAGAGCCGCTTTTTGGGCTAGGCCACCCCAATGTTTTTCGCCAACACCAAAGCCATTTAAAATCACCTTATCGCCAGCTTTAAATTCTTCACTGTCGCTGTTAGTAACTGTACCCACTAAATCAATGCCAGGTACCATAGGGAAGCTGCGAACTACAGGACCTTTGCCAGTAATGGCTAAGCCATCTTTGTAATTTAGGGTACTGTACAGTACGTCAATTAATACATTTTCGTTTGGTAAATCATCACTGTTTATGCTGCTTAAATTGGCACTGTAGTCGTCGTCTTGCTTGTCTATAACAATAGCTTTAATAGGATTGCTCATTAGATTTCCTTTTAGACCGATCGTCTTTAAATTGATAATAAAAAATGCATCATTTGAGTAATGTGCGTAAAAACATTTCTGTGTATAAAGTCAGTGGCTTGCTTGATTGTGTTAGTTTAGCTCGCATTACTGCGCCTTCCCAACCAATCCAAAAAAATTCACTCATTTGTGTGGTATCAATATCAGCTTTAATAGTGTGTTGCTGTTGAGCCAAGTCTAAGCACTGTGTTAACTGTGCTTGCCAAGCATGGTAACTCTGCATTAGGCGTATTTTAAACTCGTCACTTAAATGATTGAGTTCTTGGTTTAAATTGCCTACTAAACAACCGCGTTTGTAATCATATTTTTGCATCCCAGCTATAGCACTTTGGGTAAAGTTAACAATGCGTTCTAGGGGCGGTACTTCAGGTTGCTCTAAATAAAACTTAAGTTTAGCTATAAAAAACGTGTCGTACGCATCAACCAAAGCTAAGCCAAATGCTTCTTTATTTTTAAAGTAATGATAAAACGAGCCCTTAGGGACTTTGGCTTTTTTTAATATGGTGTCGAGCCCTGTGGCACTAAAACCAAACTCAGTGAGGGTTTCTAATCCCACACGAAGGAGCAACGCTTTAGTGTCTGCGTTGTCTCTGGCTATTTTGGGTGGGCGGCCACGCCTATTTGTAACTGCTGATATTTTATTCATAACTTATATTAGACCGATCGGTTTTAAATAATCAAGTGTTTATTTGCAATCTTTTTAAAACAACGAAATCTGTTCATTTTTCGATTACAAATTAATGAGGAACTTTAGCTTATGTTGCCAGTCACAAATATGACACTTATGTGTTTTTGAGCCGATATGTCGGAACATTTAAATAAAGTTATATAGGTTAAAGTTGATTAAGTTTGAGCAGTAAATTTATTTTTTAATTAATTTATCATTGCATCAGCAGCTTAGTTAAAGTCAAACAAATTAATTGTATTTTGTGTTTGAATTAAACATTTTTGTTGGCTATTTATTAAATGTAGATGAACTTTATGCTACAAAAATATAAATATAAAGGTGAGGATTTTACCGATGAAGAGACAGAAAAGAGATCGTTTAGAAAGAGCTCATTCTCAAGGTTTTAAAGCAGGTTTAGCTGGTCGCTCAAAAGAGCACTGCCCTTATCAACAAGTTGATCCTAAGTCTGAGTGGCTTGGTGGTTGGCGCGAGGCAATAGAAAATCGCAATATGTATAAAACATAAACTCATAACGAATTAAAGCAAAAAGGCCTCCAAATGGAGGCCTTTTTGTTGCGTGTTTTAAACTTAAAACGCGCTGGTATCTTGGAACAAGCCTACCTTTAAATCTTTTGCTTCGTAGATCACGCGGCCATCTACTTCTACGGTTCCATCAGCCATACCCATAAACAATTTACGCTTAATAACGCGTTTCATGTCTAGACGGTAGGTTACTTTTTTAGCTGTTGGCAATATTTGACCGGTAAATTTAACTTCACCTACACCGAGTGCACGACCAAGACCAGGACCACCAGACCAACCTAAGAAAAAGCCCACAAGTTGCCACATAGCATCTAAGCCTAAACAACCAGGCATTACTGGGTCGCCTTTAAAATGACAGTCGAAAAACCAAAGGCTAGGATCGATATCTAGCTCTGCAACTATTTGACCTTTACCATGTTCACCACCGTCATCGGTAATTGAAATGATACGATCCATCATTAACATGTTGTCACTTGGCAAACGACAATTTCCTTCACCAAACATTTCACCTTGACCACAAAGGATCAAATCTTCTTTTGTATAGCTATTTTTAGGTTCCATAACACTTTATCTTTGCTTAGAAATTGCCCCGTACTTTAGCGTACACTTGTACGCTAAACAACTCGGAGCAGTTAAAAAATGGTTTAATTATAAGCAATCAGTAAATGCAACTGATTTTAGTATGATTAAACCGCGCAATTACTAACAGAAATCATTATAATTGGGACTGACTTTTAATCAGTTTAAAGGAAATTTATGACCCTTTTTGTTAACTCACTCACTGTGATTGATTTTTCTTACTTATGCAATAAACGCGGTGCAGTTGGCGAAAGTTGGATTGTTGATTTGACTTTACATGGCAAACTAAACGAAGAGTCTATGGTTTTAGACTTTGGCTTAGTTAAAAAGCAAATTAAAGGCATTATTGATGAGTGTATAGATCACCGTTTAGCTGTTCCTAACAACATAAACGGCAGCATCAACGAGTTTGCTGATCACAAAACATTAGATTGTACATTTGCTGATAACAAGCACCTTGCAATGAGTGCGCCTCATCAAGCATATTGCTTAATAGATACTGATGAGATTAACGTTGAATCAGTAACAGAGTACTTAGTTGCCACAATACTGCCACAGCTTCCTGATAATATTGAAAAGATTGAGTTGGTGTTAAAGCCTGAGCACAATCAGAGCTTTTATTACCACTATAGCCATGGCCTTAAAAAGCATGACGGTAATTGCCAGCGTATTATTCATGGTCATCGCTCACAAATTGGTATAAGCCTTGGCGGTATTTCTATGCCTCGTTTGCAAAAACAGTGGGCTGATAAATGGCGTGATATTTACTTAGCATCTAGCGAAGATCAAATAAACGCCTCTGAATTAAAACATATCTCAGCTAAAAGTGATGATGTTTGTTTTGCGTATACTGCGGCGCAAGGTTACTTTGAAATGGCTATTAGTGAATCACGTTGCGACATTTTACCAATTGATACCACGGTAGAATGTATTGCTGACTATATTGCCAGCCAAGTGAAATTAGAGCACCCAGAAAAAGACGTCAAAATTATCGCCTATGAAGGTGTTGGAAAGGGGTCGATTAGTTATGCTTAAATCCTTATTCGTTTCGGCGTTAATTGTATCAACTAGCTTTAGTGCTATAGCGCTTGAGCTAAAAGGGCATTTAACTCAAGGCGGCCTAGTAACAGGGCAATTAGATAACGCTAAGTCGGTAACCCTCAATGGTAAGTCGTTAAAACTTGCTGATAATGGGTTATTTGTATTTGGTTTTGGCCGTGATGCAAAACCTGTACATACATTAAGCTGGGTAGATAAAACCGGTAAAAGCCACAGCCAAGATTTAGTTATTACTCTTCGCGATTACGATATAGATAAAATTACCGGTGTTGCTAAAAAATACGTATCGCCGCCAAAAGCGGTAAGTGAACGTATTAGCCGTGAAGCGATCGCAGTACGAAAAGCACGGGCTGTTAACTCTGATTTAGAATACTTTTTACAGCCAGTACTTAGGCCTGCAAAAGGACGCATTTCAGGTGTTTATGGTAGCCAACGTTACTTCAATGGCGAACCTCGCAGGCCACACTTTGGTTTAGATATAGCAAACAAAACAGGTTCACCTGTGTATGCTCCGATCAGCGGGACGGTAGTATTTGCTGAACCAGATTTATATTACTCTGGTGGTACTTTGATTTTAGATCATGGGCATGGGGTTACTTCTACTTATATTCATTTAAGTAAGCTTGATGTAAAAGTAGGGCAGAAGATTGAACAAGGTACAAAGGTAGCTGAAATAGGTGCTACGGGCCGTGTAACTGGGCCGCATTTAGATTGGCGATTTAATTGGCAAGGTGAACGCCTTGACCCTGCATTATTAATGCAAGACACATTAGCTAACAAAAAGTAGAGATTATGACTCAAGTAGAGCGCGAAGCCATTATTGCGCAACGTATAAAAGATTCGACCACTTCGGTAACTAAGGCCGTATTTCCTGGGCGTACTAACCATCATAATACGCTATTTGGTGGTGACGCATTAGCATGGATGGATGAAGTTGCTTTTATAGCTGCCACCCGTTTTTGCCGTAAACCATTAGTAACTATTTCATCAGATAGAGTCGATTTTAAAGAAGCTATTCCTGCTGGTTCATTTGCTGAATTGATATCAAAGGTATCGCATGTGGGGAATACCAGTTTAAAAGTGGATGTTGAAATATTTCTAGAAACTATGCACAAAGATAACAAGCACTCAGCTATTACAGGCAGCTTTACCTTTGTTGCTGTTGATGATAACCACAGGCCAACACCTGTCGTGTGTGACAAAATGCTGCATGGTTTTGAGTTATAACACCTAAAGTAAAAACAATATAAGCACCATGATTTGTGCTTATATTATTAACCACAAAGAACACATCATACTATATTTATCTTATGGGCAACTTAGCAATTGAATAAGATAAAAAGTATTAGTTTTTCAATGAGGAGGGCGTATTAAAGTAATAAATGAGACTAATAAAAAGGCGTGCAATGCACGCCTTTAAATAATTATAAAACCATAGCGGCTATCCAGCCAAACACCAATAACGGAATATTAAAGTGAATAAAGGTTGGCACAACCGAATCCCAAATGTGGTCGTGTTGTCCGTCAGCATTAAGTCCTGATGTTGGCCCTAGCGTAGAGTCAGAGGCAGGGGAGCCAGCATCGCCTAATGCGCCTGCAGTACCAACAAGCGCAGCGGTTGCCATAACAGAAAAGTTTAGCTCTAAACATAAAGGCACAAATAAAGTGGCAATTATTGGCACAGTTGAAAATGAACTACCAATGCCCATAGTTATAAATAAGCCGACCAATAAAATTACTGCGGCTGCTATGGGTTTATTACCGTCAAAAATGGCGGCGCTGCTATGGACTAGGCTAGCAACGTGTCCGGTTTCTTTCATTACCGCAGCAAAACCTTGCGCTGAAATCATAATAAAACCAATCATTGCCATCATGGCAACACCCTTACTAAATACGTCGCCGTTTTCTTCCCACTTAACAACACCAAATACACTAAATATAACCACCCCGACTAGGCCACCTAATATCATTGAGCCACTGGCATTTTGAGCAATGAGTGATGCAAGCACGGCAAATAAACCAACTAGCATTACCTTTTTTGGGTTTTCAACATCAGCTTGTTGGCTTTGCACAGTTAATGCTGTGCTTGTGTATTCACGGCGTTTTCGATAACTAATAAATAGGGCAATCAACAAGCCGACAAACATACCAATAGCTGGAATTATCATTGCTAAAGGGACACTGGTATTAACAATCTCAAGGCCATTATCAACTAGGTTTTTATGTAATATTGAGTATAAATAAATACCCCCAAAACCATACGGCAGCACCATATACGAGGTGGCTAAACCAAAGGTTAAAATACAAGCAATGGCACGTCTATCTAATCGCAGTTTATTAAACACAACAAGCAGCGGCGGGATCAAAATGGGAATAAAAGCGATATGCACCGGCACCAAGTTTTGAGAAGAAATAGCACAAATCAAAATAATAAACAGAATAAAGTAGCTTAATATGGTTTCACTAGAGCCTGTTTGAGCATTTACTTTAGCGAGTAACTTAGCAGCCAAAATACGCGTTAAGCCTGACTTAGAGATAGCGACGGCAAATGCACCTAGCATCGCATAGCTTAAAGCAATTTCGGCGCCTGATGATAAGCCAGAATTAAAAGCATCAATACTTTCTTTTAAGCCCATGCCTGCGGTTAATCCGGCAACAAGCGCACTTATTGTCATTGCAACAATCACATTTACGCGGACCAAAGTGAGTCCCAGCATTAAAATAACGCCTATAATAACTGCGTTCATAGATTTCTCTGTTTTATAGATTTAATTAATTTTATCAGATCTTTAGCCTGATTTTTACGTTCTTTGGTAAATGGTTGCCTTGCATAGCGCACTTGCTCAAATAAGTGACAAAAGGTGGTTATTTGTTGCTCTGCATAGGGGGCTTGTTGACTAATGTGTTGTAATGTTTGAATAGGCGTAGCATTTTTAGGGTAGTTTATAGTGTGCTTATTAGCCCAACTGAGTATTTGATAATACTCTTTTACCAGCGGAGGTTGTTTGGTTGTTGCCTTGGGGCGGTTCATATAAATAAAATAAGCACTAAAACTTAAAATTAAAACAATAATAACTCCAAGCGGTACTAACCAAACATAAGTGATACCAAACAGGGACGCTAATAAATCTTGTTGTTTATTTTTATCAAATCCCAGCACCCAACTAGACCATTGATAATCGAGGTTTTCTAATTCAAGGCGAAGCCAGTTTATGGCAGCATAATTACTTAAGCTAACTAAACCAAAATTAATATTATTTTTAAATTCATCATTTAATGCAGCACTCTGTGATAAAGAACCATTTAATCGTTCGGGCGCAACAACCGCTGTTGCATCAAATATTCTCCAGCCTGCATTAGTATATACCTCAACCCAAGCATGCGCATCGTATTGACGAACGGTAATATAGTCATTGTTTTGATTATGCTCTCCGCCTAAATATCCGCTTACTACCCGCGCTGGAACGCCAGCACTTCTAAAAATAAAGGCAGCTGCACTGGCATAATGACCACAAAAGCCACGTTTATTATTAAACATAAATTGATCAAGCGTATCATCACCGCGCATAGGTGTTGGCGTAAGAGTGTAACTGAAACTATTTTGCGAAAAATAATCTAACAGTTTATTAAAAAGCTCATCAGCGTTAGCACTTCTGTTTTTTAACTGTTGCGCAAGTTGATAACTTTTTTGATTATTACTCACAGTAAGCGTTTTATAAAAAAGCTGCTCTACGCTATTAAGCTTCTTAGTCGATAATGGTTTAGTACTAACAGAATATTGTAACACTTTGGATTTATATTGTTTTTTACGCAGTAAACCCACTGAATTGGAAACTACATTTTCATTGTTACTACTGGCATAGCCAAGCCCATATAACCAATCAGCCATTGCTGGCTCAGCAATTATTGAGTATTGAGTGGTATTTCCATTGCTGCTATTTTGGCTTGGTAACATCATTGCTTGTTTTAAAAACGAAGATGTTTTCCAAGTTTTACCGTCAAATTCATCATGTACAATAGCGCGCCAATAATAAGGGGTAGAGACTGAGTTATCATCAAACTTCGCTCTAAAAACCAACTCATCGGAGTTTGATAACTTTGCAATATCAAATGGGTCTACTTGTTCCGATAGGCCTGTTTGTGCCATTTTAGGGCCAGGGAATTGCCAAAATGCAGGAAGTTTTGGTAAAAATATTAAGAGTACAACTGCCAAAGGAAAAGCCAGAAATATTAGTTTAGCACTTTGTTTTGATGACAGTTTTAAACTATGACTAGATTCAAGTAACCCAAGTACAGCAAAATTTAAAATATACAGTGTACTAATAATTAAAGTGGTAAAAATAGTTTGGCTAAACAAATACACTGCTGAAAGTGAGAAGAATGTGAGGGTGATGATCAATTGATAATGCTGCTTTGTTTTTGCCTGTAGTAATTTAAAAACGCATGACAGCAAAAGCATGGCAACAAACAGCACCACGGTATCTTTAAAGCCAACACTGCTGAGCATAATAATTAATGCTATTGCAGCGAGTCCGTTGGCCAGCCACGCATTGGGCTTTTGTTTGTGTTTAAGAGTTAAATAAATATTCCAACCACATAACACGCTAAGCATAATAATAAAGGGTAGGGGCAAGTGTTCTATAAAAAAGCTCACTAAACCTAAGTAAATAAATGACAGAGAAAAATTTATAACGCGTTGATTTTTTATCTCATTCATAATCAGCGCCTACATTACTTAAGGCTTGTAAGCAGCGTTGCAGATGAAGCTTACCTGATCCATTTTCTATGGATTTATTGGGCAATTTCATCGAGTAATTAATGTCGCTTTCAAACGCTTGGCATACTAGGTAACACAATTGCCCTAAGCGTTGCTCGGTATCGCCTGTCATTAAATTAAAGTCAAATTGTGTATCGGCAGATTTAAAATCACTAAATTGTTTTACTAATAATTGCTGAGTTTTTGCGTAGTGTTTCCACGAAACTCGCTGCAACCCCATTTCTGGCAAATGGGTAATTAAACTTTCAAATTCGTCATCGCCTAGATGTTTTTCAGCTCCTTCATCATCATTAGCAGTCATTTGGCTTAATTGTTTTTGATTTGGTGTTTTAATAATTGAAGGGTAAACATAAACGGTATGATCTGGTTGAATATAGCTCCATACACTCACCAAACCAAATGGATAATTACTAGCAATTTTTATTGGCTTTAGTAAATAGCGTCCGCGCTTTAAATAAGGCAATGGTAACTGACATTGTATGGTATCGGCTTTAACACTCTCTATATAGCAGTCTTGTTCTAAATTATTGGGATAACTTAAGGTGATTGACTGACATGTGTCGTTTGATTTTATTTGCCACACTAATTGAGGTGGCTGTGGCGCATAACTCTCAATAGTATTCTTAAAGCTGACAGTTAAGCCTTTAGCGTTGCTATAACCTAACAACAAGGCAAAAATAATAATCACAAACATTAAATACGCCATAAACAGTATTAAATTATTTTGATAATTAATTCCCATTACAAAATTTAATAGTGCAACAATCGTAAAATATACACCCAGTGTGGAAGGCAAAACATAAATAGTATTATGCGTTAAAGTGATGCTATTTTTTTTGTGCTTATTTTTTAATAAAGTCGTTAAAATTGTACTTTTTATAGCATGAATAAAAGTAGGGCGTTTTAATTTTAAAATACCCATTGATCTAAACGGGCACTAAAACATGTTTTAAAATGTCTGCAATTTGGTTTTTGCCAGACTCACCATGCAAACCTAATCGATGCTGGCACACACTAGAAAATACCGCTTGTACATCTTCAGGTAGAACAAAGTCTCGACCTTCAATATAGGCCCATGCCCTTGCAGATTTTGCCAGCGCCATACTGGCTCTTGGTGAAAGCGAAGCAGCTAACGATTGAGCCTCACGTGTGTAAGTCACTAATTCAATTATATAATCAATAACCGCAGCGCTTAGCGTAATATTAGCTATAGATTCTTGTATTTGTTTAAGTTGTTGCTGGTTAATTCGCTGTGGTAATTGGGAGTAATCGCGCTTTTGATTGTTTAATAGTAATCTTTTTTCAGCGTTTTTAGGTGGAAAGCCTAAGCTTATACGCATTAAAAAACGATCTAATTGCGATTCTGGCAGCGGATAAGTCCCTGCTTGATATAAAGGGTTTTGAGTAGCAATAACAAAAAACGGAGTAGGGAGCGGGTACTTTTCTCCATCTACGGTCACTTGTTGTTCTTCCATGGCTTCTAATAACGCACTTTGGGTTTTAGGACCCGCACGATTTATTTCATCAGCAAGTACTACTTGGCTAAAAATTGGGCCTTTATGAAATGAAAAACTATGTTCTTTATTATTAAAAATATTGGTACCAATAATATCAGCGGGTAATAAATCGCTAGTAAATTGAATACGCTGATACGACAAACCCAAAACAGCAGCTAATGCATGCGATAAAGTGGTTTTACCCATACCTGGTAAGTCTTCAATTAGTAAATGGCCTTCGCTAAACAAACAGGTTAATGCTAATTTTATTTGTTGTTGCTTGCCAAATATAACGGTAGATAGGTCATCAATAATAGTGGTAACTAGGTGCTGCATAATGTCCTTTAATCTATCAGTTCTAAACGTTTCATTACGGCATCAACTTTTTGCGCGTTGAAAGGCTTGGCTATAAATTCTTTTGCGCCAAGTTCCCAAGTATTTTGTACGGTCTCAAAACTATTATGGCCTGAGCACATAACCACATGAGCATGTGGGTGCTCGTTATTGATCGACTCTAAAATTTCGATGCTTTCAGAATCAGGTAAATCAACATCTAAAAATATAACGTTGGGTGATTTTTCGCTAAGTAAGGGTTTAGCACAATCAAAATTATCACACTCAATAATGTCATCAAAACCTAAGCCGGCTAACACTTGGCTTAAATCAGCACGGATCTGTTTAACATCATCAATGATTAAAATAGGTTCGAGTGGGCGTACAAATTCCATATGAATACTTCAACATTTTTTACGGCTTATGGTTTAATATTAAGCCAAGCATTAAGGAACCTCAAGGTGATAACTATGAATTACCGTAATAGTCGTTTAAATGCATCCAATGTCCGATACCGTCTAGTATTGGACTTAGTGAGCTTGAAGTTATTAAAATAGAGCGCCGCACATGCACTTAAATACTACTACCTATAATTTATATTATGTTAAATGCGATAGAAATATACTTAATCAAACTAACTGTCGGCAATTAGGTCACTTACAAACACGGTATTTTAGCCCTTTTATCGCATAATATTTATATTCAATAAAATGCTCTACTTTATTAAATATAAAAACTCTGTAATGACATTTTAATCAACCAAACTATTTAGCTCATCAATTAATTGCTTAAGCTGTTTAGTTTCGTCGTTTAGCTTTTGCTGATACTTTTCAACTTTGTCATGCTTACCTTGGCGCTTAGCTTTTTTAAGATCGATTTTATATTCTTCAATTTCTGAATTTGTATCATCTATTTTTTGTTGTAACTCTGCTTTTAATCCATCATTGGTACAATATGCGTTTATGTTATTAAGTGCTTTATTGAGACCTGCAACTTTGTATGAATTACCTTGGCGTTTTGAAGCTAATAACTCGAGGTTAACTTCACAGGCTTTTTTCGCACATCCCGTTAAATCTGCACAATCATCTTTGGCCAATACGACTGTTGAACCGGCTAATAAAAAACTTATTGTAATACCTTTAATAATTGTCATTTTATAATTTTTATTATCTCGCATTGTTCATTACTCCTATTTAATTAGTCGTTAGCGGCAAAAAATAGATAACAGCCCTTGCAGCTCTTCATTTATAACATGTTGTTTTACAACATCTTGCATAGAAGTATTTGAAACTGTGTTATTTAAAATACCCACCATTTTAGCGCTTTCTCCAGCACATAAAGCCTTAACACTGTGTACGCCTAATTTTATTGCTAGCATACGATCCGCAGCCGATGGGTTTCCGCCGCGCTGTAAGTGCCCTAGCTTAGTTACACGTAAATCTATACTTGAATTTACGGCAGTTATTTTTTCACATACATATTCAACACCATTTTCATCCCCCTCAGATACCACCACGATAAATGCGTGTTCGCTATGATAATCGCTAATCTTTAGCAATAAATCATCGATATCTTTGTCATTTTCAGGGATCAATACTGAATCGGCACCAGAGGTTAAACCGGCATAAGTGCCAATATATCCGGAATCACGCCCCATAACTTCAATAACAAACACCCTATTATGAGATTCTGCTGTATCTCTAATATTATCAATACATTGCATTGATGTGTTTACTGCCGTATCAAATCCTAAGGTGTAGTCTGTGCCTGCAATATCGTTATCTATGGTGCCGGGAATACCAATATAAGGGATATTGGTTATGTGTGATAACCATAAACAGCCTCTAAAAGAGCCATCGCCACCTATGACAATTAATGCATCAATATTATTATGTTCAATTGTAGCTAAAGCTTGCTGTCTGCCTGTCTCAGTTCTAAACCTTTCACTACGTGCGGTTTTTAAAACGGTACCGCCCAAGTGCATACTTTGTTGCAGGTTTTTGCAATCAAGTGTCACTAAATCATTATCAATTAAACCCTCATATCCTTTTCGAACGCCTGACACTTTTATGCCTTGTTGTTGAGCGGTTTTTACGATGGCAAATAAAGCGGTGTTCATCCCTGGAGCATCACCTCCAGAGGTAAGCACGGCAATATGATTAATTGGTTGCATCGGTTCACGTCCTTAAAGCAAGCTATACATTAAAATGATAATAGCTGTTTATTGTTAGGCAGTGTTAACTAAGTGCAGTTAAGTTGATCTAGTTATGCGTTATTAAACAATATTTTTCATAACAATAGAGGGAAGTACTTATATTGGCATGCTAACTTGATGTCAACATGCCGTGGTTAGGTATTAATGTAGAGCAGCAGTAAATGGTATATTTTTACAAATTTCTGCTTCTATTATTAATAACTCTTCTAAACGTTCATCAACTTCTTGTTTATCAAAGTATTCGTAAGCAAGTTCAACAAATAGGTTTTTATGTTTTTCTTCTGACTTGGCTATCGCAACATAAAAATCTTTTTCTTTTCCTTCTGGTAAGGCTTCGGCAACTAAAGAAAAACGTTCGTGTCCCCTCGCCTCAATTACACCGCCAACGAGTAGCCTATCCATTAAAAACCCATCGCGTCCATGTCTAAAGTGTGCGCGAATTTGTTTAATGTAAGGGTCTTTTTTATCGTCACCTAAATTAGTATCACGCTCAATGAGTAATTTCAGCACTTGCTTGAAATGAATTAACTCTTCTAAGGCTAAATCAGTCATAGCTTTAACTAATTTACGCTTATCAGGGTAATGTGAAAGCATAGACATAGCCATGCCCGATGCTTTTTTTTCAGCAGCAGCGTGGTCTTGTAAAAAAGTTTCAAAGTCGGCTAAAACAACTTCGGTCCATTCAAATGGCGTGTGGTATTTTAATTCAAACATATGGATACAACTTATAAAATAATGCGTGGATTTTAGCGTATTTAAAAATAAAAATCTTTGCTCGCGGTTTAAATTTGTGTCTCATAAGGTAAAAGTTTATCTATCCGCCCTTTCGCTGTCGATTCAATTTTTAATGGATGTTTTATATCATTCCACGCGGTGACCTTACCCCCCATATTCATTTTTTCAAAGCCATTTAACTCAGAGGTAATATTTAAAAAATCACAAAGATGACTAAAACTGTTAGGTTTAGCTATATCTATCGCTAAAAAATCTTGTTCTCGATTACTAAAATAAGCCTTAGCATTATTAATGTGTACGTTATAACAATCAGTTAAATACTGGTCGTTATTTATATTCTCTAGTGAAAAGTCTTTAAATGTATTTAAATAACAGCGCTTTAAATGAATGTTAAAGCCACCATCTGCACGGGTTAAATTAGTGTGCATTCGTTGTAAAAGCTGTCTTATTGATGGTATCCATGCAGTAAGCTCTCGCTCTAAATATATAAATTTTGCGCCAGGATAGTATTTATCTAATACTTTAAAATCGTTAAATATGGGGGTGTCTGCAATTGCGACCGCATTATCAAAACAGGCGGTAGTGTATGCAGTATGAGCAGTTGGTATACCAAAATGTAAAAATGCATTACATACACTGGTGGTACCGGTTCGCGGTAAGCCAATAATAAATATTTTTTGTTTCATGGGGTTTTACATGTCTTTTTCTGAAAACCAAAGTGAAGTATTATCAAGTGGTGTTAATAAGGGTAAGTTTTTGTTTTCTAATCTAATAATAATCTTGTTTTTAATATCTGCGTGCTCAATGGCACTGCGATGATACGCATTAAATAAGCGGTCAAACTCGCCATTTTTACGCATGACCGCTAAGCCATTTTCAACTGCATAGGCCAACTCGGGCGTATCTTTACTAAAAAAGAAGTAAATTGCACTTGGGTATTGCAGTATTAACTGAGGAAGAGTTGTAAGTTTTGCATCACCTTTAAAGGTATTTAGCTCCGTTTCAACCTCAAGCAACGATCGAGGAAATACATCTCCTCTGCCTTTTATTAACATATTAAATAATGAGCTGTATTCAATTGATGTTGATACCGTTAATCCACTATCTAATAAAACTTGAGTATCTGGCCAGTCGTGACCTTGAATAAAGTGGATACCTTTAAAGTCATCAATTTTTTTTAAGCTTGATAATTTTTTTTGTTTATTCTGTGTAGTGACAAGTAAACGCCACCCGTATAAACCTTTAAAAATAGGCACTCTTACGGGCAATAGCTCTTTTTCTCGCTGCTGTGAAGTCATGGTCCATGCAACGTTGACTTCATCATTATGTATAATTTGTTTTAATGAGCGGCTTTGAGGCATAGAAATACTCGATGCTTTTAATGTATATTTTGCGCCGCTGTATTGTAAGGCCGTTCTCAATAAAACTAACGGATAAAGAATTTCATCTTCACCAACTCGCATCGTTTTAGGATAAACATAATTTAAACCATCAATACTTTGATTGCTATTGTCATTTTCTATTGCCCATACAAATGACACCAACGAAGTGGCAAAACATAAGTTTATAAAAACAATAGCGAATCGCATCTTTATTTATCGACTTAACAATAAAATTAAGGAACTTACAAAAAGAATAGCAAATGTCATCATCATACTTAATACACGTGCTTTCAAATTGTTAGTACTAATAGCTGAGCCATGAAGTGCACGGCTTATAAATAGCAAACCCCCAAGTGCATGCATATAATGACTTGCTAAGCCTTGATACTCTAATAAGAAAAGTAAAATTAGGCTAATTGGTACATACTCAATAAAATTCCCATGAGCTCGAGTTGCACGTTCAAGCGCAGGATGGCTCCCATTACCAAGTGAAATGCCTTCAGCCTTGCGTATTTTTACAACATTAATACTCAGGTAAATATAATATAGTGCCAGTAAAGCCGCATAACTCGATATAATCACAGTATTTTTCCATTAAATTTTTAAGCAATAATAACACATAACTTAAGCTGTAAAATCACTTACTTTAGTATCAAATATGCTAGAGTGATTTATAGATTGGTATCGTAATAAGTAAGGATAATATGTATTTAAGAACAAAAATAACCAATAGCTACCGCGAAATAATTAACAGTATTGGGTTTTATCCCTCTTTATTATCTGTTGCTTTTTTATTTTTTGCTGTGCTGACGATGTCAGTCGAGTACTTAGCCCCTATTGAGAAACTTAAATCACTAATTTCATTTATATTAGTTGATAGCGCAGAAAACGCACGTACCATTTTAAGCACCCTCGCTGGCAGCATTATTTCGTTAACAGTATTTAGTTTTTCTATGGTGATGGTGGTATTAAATTCAGCCAGTGCAAGCTTATCACCTCGAGTTGTTCCTGGGCTCATTACCCGTAAATCACACCAAATGGTTTTAGGTTTTTATTTGGGTAGTATTATTTATTCAATAATAATGCTGATAAATATCAACAAACTCGATAATGGTAATACCGCTATTCCTGCTCTTGGTGTGTTGTTTGCGCTTGTTTTTGGGTTAATATCTTTAGGGTTATTTGTATTTTTTATTCATTCTATTTCAAAAGCAATACAAGTAGATAACGTATTAAATGGCTTGTTTAGGCAAACAAAAAAAGAAATTCAAGACATTATCAAGATGCAAGACGAAAACCCCGTGGATAACTTTCCCGAGTTTTCAAACTGGCATTCAATAAACAGTACAACCGAGGGTTACTACAAAGGGGTTCATTCTAATAAATTATGTGCCCTACTAGCAGATGAAAATATTGAGCTGTTTATTACGGTTAAGCAAGGTTATTTTACAGTTAAAGGTTACCCGTTTTTAAAGTGTAATAAGGGCATATCTGAGAACGAAGAGTTGATTGAGAAAATTTTAGACTGCTTTATTTTTTATATAGAAGAATACATTAGCGACCATTACCGCTATGGGTTAACACAAATATCAGAAATTGCCGTAAAAGCTATGAGCCCAGGAATAAACGATCCGGGTACTGCCGTTAAATCTATTGATATGTTGAGTATATTATTAATAGAACGACTAAAGATTAATGCAATAAATTATTCATGCTATGAAAAAGATGAGCAACCATTGTTGTACTTTCATGAAACAAGTTTTGATGAACTACTTCATGATAACTTCACCCCTTTACGCAATTATGCAAAAGCCGATGCCTATGTAATGACTAACGTTATTGAAGCATTTAAAAATATTTTATTTATTGCTAATGAGAATGTGGATGCACGAAACAGTGTGTTTAATTATTTAAATGCTATTGTTGATGATATTAATCAGCACATAGTTAACGAATACGATCGTCAAGAGATTAGTAATATGCTGTATGCCATTGTGCGTATTAGTGAGTCACAAGGAAAGCAGTTGGTGGCACGATTTGAGCGCCACCCACCTATAAGAGCTTAATCAATATAATAAATTGCGTAACTTGATGCGCTTATTGTAATTTCACCAGCATGATATGCATCGGGTACATAGTTACTCGGTGCACCATCAGCCATCATTACTTTTTCACTGCGCATGTAAGGTACTGATGGCATATCAAGCGGACTTAAAGACGCACTATATAAGCCTTTCAATTCAACATCAAAATCATCAGTTAACTCTTTTGCCGCTGCTTTAGCTTGTTTAATAGCTAATTTTTGTGCTTTTTTGTGCAGCTCATCATAGTTGCTCGCTAAAAACTGCGTCTGTCTAATTTCATTAATACCGTTATTAACTAAACTTTGTAAAAGCTCAGGGTATTTATTAATCGCAGAGAGTTTAATTGTAAGCGTTCTGGATACTTTAAACCCGGTAAACTCTTGCTTACCTGTTTCGCGGTTATATTGATTATCACGATAGATTGAGATTTGACCAGCATTAATATCTGCATCAGCTACGCCTAGTTTTTTTACTAAACTAATTGCACTGGCCATCGTAGTATCAGTTTGTTTTTTTGCGGCAATTAAGTTTTTATCTATTTCCGTAATACCCACTGTTAATAAAACATGATCTGGCATAGTCGTTACCGATGCTTCACCTTTTACATAGATATGAGGCTCTTCAGGGGCATTAGTTGCATAGGCTGACGTGCTTAGCAAAGCAGCCGTTAAAATCGAAAGTGTTTTCATAGGTCTATCCTTTTAAATTGATTGCCTTAGTTAACACCTTATGTGGTTAATTGCCGATGAACAAGCATAAAAAAACAGGCAAAAGCCTGTTTTTTAGTAATGAAGCATTAAATGCTGCAACGCTTGTAGTTACGATACTTCGGTAACCAGTAGTTTCTGTCGATGGCTGCCCACAGAGCATCATCTGAAATTTCAAGAGCAACGCCCTCTTCAATTGCTTTTTTAGCGACTGCAAATGCAATACGTTTACTTAGTGTTTCAATTTCTGTTAGCGCAGGTAATAAGCTACCTTTGCCCGTATTAGCTAATGGTGATGACTCTGCCAACATTTCACTCGACATTATTAGCATCGCATCGGTAATACGCGTTGCTTTAGCAGCAATTACACCTAAGCCAATACCTGGGAAAATGTAGCTGTTATTACATTGAGGAATTGGGTAAGTAACGCCGTTATAAACAACAGGCTCAAATGGGCTACCTGTAGCTACAATCGCTTTACCATCAGTCCATTTAATAACATCTTCTGGGTAAGCTTCTACTTGTTTAGATGGATTACTTAACGGGAAAATAATAGGTGCTTCACAGTTTGCGTGCATAGCGCGAATAACTTGCTCAGTGAATAAGCCCGGTTGACCTGATACACCAATTAAAATATCTGGTTCTGCACAGTGCATTACATCTAATAATGACGCGTATTCGCCGCTGTAAGTCCAATCGGCTAGGCAGCTCGTTGGTTGCGCTAACATTTGTTGGAAGTCGCGTAAGCCTTCCATGCCATCAGTTAATAAACCAAAACGGTCAACCATAAATACTTGGCTGCGAGCTTGTGCTTCACTGATACCTTCGGCCACCATAGTGCTAACAATTTGTTCAGCAATACCACAGCCTGCAGATCCTGCGCCTACAAACACAACTTTTTGAGTCGAAAGTTTAGCACCTTTAACACGACACGCTGCTAATAATGAACCCACAGTAACCGATGCAGTGCCTTGAATGTCATCATTAAAGCTACAAATTTCATTGCGGTAACGCTTTAATAATGGCATAGCATTTGGTTGTGCAAAATCTTCAAATTGCAGTAATACGCTTGGCCAACGACGCTTAACCGCTTTAATGAATAAATCTAAAAACTCATCGTATTCATCTTGCGCAATACGCTTATGGCGTGCACCCATGTACATTGGGTCGTTTAATAGTTTTTCGTTATTCGTGCCTACATCAAGCATAACCGGTAATGTGTACGCTGGGCTAATACCACCACAGGCGGTATATAAAGAGAGCTTACCAATTGGAATACCCATACCGCCAATACCTTGGTCGCCCAAGCCTAAAATACGTTCGCCATCGGTAACCACGATAACTTTAACTTTACCTTTAGTGGCATTACGTAAAATATCGTCAATTTGAAAGCGATCTTCATAAGAAATAAACAAACCACGTGCACTGCGATAAATATCAGAAAACTTCTCACAGGCATCACCCACCGTTGGGGTGTAAATAATAGGCATCATTTCTTCAATATGATCGCGTACCAAACGGTAGTAAAGCGTTTCGTTATTGTCTTGAATGGCACGTAAATAAATGTGCTTATTTAAGTTGTCATTAAAACTTGAGTACTGTTGGTAACAACGCTCAACTTGCTCTTCTATTGTTTCGTAACGAGGTGGAAGTAAACCAGCAAGATTAAAGTTTTCACGCTCTTTTTGGCTAAATGCACTTCCTTTATTCAATAATGGGGTTTCAATTAGGCCTGGGCCAGAATAAGGAATATAAAGATAATTTGGATCGGTATTTGTAGTCATATTTCCAAGCTTTACTGAATCTTAAATAATGATCTGCCATTATCATTGTTAAAGGCTAAATTGCAATGACATTTAAGCTTGTCAGACCATTGAAAATGTACAAATACAAGCGCTACTTTAGTATAAAGCCACTCATATTTGGTGAATATGTTAGCTGCCTGATGTGGGTTTAAAACGTTAAACGCGCATTAAATAATGTGCGTGCTTTGTTTAATGGTTACAACAGTGCCAATTATGTTTAGGTTTGCTAATTTTTTTACGTTAGTTAACATGCTATTTTCAACCAAATAGTTATTAACTATTAATCTGTTACATTTAAAACAGCAGGCAGCAAACCTGCTGTTTATTATACATGGTTTAAAATTTAAATGAGGCTTTATTATTACTTAAATCAGATAACGCCATCCCTTCTCTGCGCGGATCGGCAGCGCCATACAAACGGTTGTTTTTTACCTCTACCGCATGCAAGCCTGAGTTTAGGTCAATAACACGTACATCATGGCCGCGCTCTTCAAGCTCCGGTACAAGCGCTTCAAGCTCAGTACCTTTCTCAAGGCTAGTATAATCATTACGATTAGTAGTACGCGGTAGATTAATGGCTTGTTGGGCGTTTAAATCCCAATCTAGAACACCAATAACCACTTGCGCTACATAATCAATAATACGACTCCCACCAGGAGAGCCCACCACTAAACGTAAGCTGCCATCTTGGTTAAATACCATCACCGGTGACATTGAGCTACGCGGGCGTTTATGCGCTTCGACCCTATTGGCCACTAATTTGCCATTTTTACGTGGCGAAAGTGAAAAATCAGTCAACTGATTATTTAAAATATAACCATTAACCATCACTGTTGAGCCAAACGCCATTTCAATAGAGCTGGTCATTGAAACAGCATTGCCTTTGCTATCCACAATTGATACATGCGAGGTAGAGGGCAATTCAAAAGAATCATCATTTGCATAGCTTAAGTGATCAACAGGGTTGCCTGGCAATGCTTTTTGATCTTTTTCAGTAATTAATTTTGCGCGGGTGGCAATATAGTCTTTATTTAATAACTCTTGAGTAGGTACTTGGGTAAAGTCAGGATCGCCAATGTATTTATTACGATCGGCAAACGCAATACGTGACGCTTGGCTAAAGTAATGAATTGCCTCTGCGCTATTGGCTTTAATGTTTGCCATGTTTTTGTGTTCAAGCAAGCCTAAAATTTGTAGTACTGAGATACCGCCACTACTTGGCGGCGCCATAGAGCAAACATTATAAACTCGGTATTTTATACAAACGGGTGCACGCTCTTTACTGCTGTAATTAGCAAGATCTTGCTCAGATAATTTACCAGGCGCAATTTTTGACTGCTGTACTGCTTTTACCATAGCTTTGGCGTTATCGCCTTTGTAAAACGCATCTATCCCTTTTGAAGCAATGTCTTTATATAAATTAGCTAATGGCTGATTTTTTTTAATACTACCTACTTCAATTACTTTGCCATTAGGGAAAAAATACTCATTAATCACCGGCATACTCATTACGCCTGGGTTTAGTTGCCTAACCAGTAACCCATGTAATCGAGGCGATACTTCAAACCCTTGCTCAGCAAGGGTAATTGCAGGTTTAAATAAGCTAGCCCAAGGTAAGGTGCCATACTGTTTATGAGCGCTGGCAAATGCATGTAAAATACCGGGTACGCCTACAGAGCGCCCACCTACAACCGCTTCAATCCATTTTACTGCGTTGCCGTGTTTATTTAAAAACAGGTTTTCATCGGCATTACTCGGCGCGGTTTCACGGCCATCAAAGCTGGTGAGTTTATTATTAGCTTTATTGTAATACATCATAAAGGTACCACCGCCAATACCTGATGATTGCGGCTCAACTAATGTAAGTACTAATTGGGTGGCAATAGCGGCATCAACCGCACTGCCGCCTTGCGCTAAAATGGCTTTACCTGCTTGTGAAGCATACGGATTAGCGGCGGCTACCATGTACTTATCGCCAGCCACTAATTGCTTATGTACAACACCTGTGGCCGCTTCAGGTTCACGTGTTTCAATTGTGCTAGCGTTTTGTGCAAACAAAGGAAAAGACAAGGCACTTAGAGTCAGTGCGAATAAACAGTTGAGCTTAAAATTCATAATCACTTAATAAACTTAAATTGCATGGAAGATAATTGGCATCTTAAAGTTAAACAGGCACAATATGCAAAAATAAATATAAAAATGATCGCTAAATGCTTAATTTACCTCTTCAGCCGCGCTATGTTTTCCCTCCCTTATGTTTAATTGTATTAAGTACTTTCTTAGCATGGCTGGGTATAAACAACGAACTTGAATTTAATCGTCAACTGATTGAACAAGGCCAACTGTGGCGTTTGTTTACCAGCCAATTTGTACATGCCAATTGGGCGCACTTAGGGCTGAATTGTGCCGGTATCGCGCTTATTTGGTTATTGCATGGTGAGTACACATCCCCAAGCAGATATAGCTTTAATATTGCCACATTGGCAATTTGGTGTGGCTTAGGTGTTTTTTGGTTTTGCCCCACAATTACAATTTACACAGGGCTTAGTGCAGTTTTGCATGGCGTGATCATTTGGGGAGCCATAAAAGATATCACTGTTGGACTTAAATCGGGTTATGTGTTGTTTATTGGTGTGTGGGTAAAGCTAATCGCTGAACAAATAAATGGCCCTAGTGCTGATATAGGCGCATTGATAAACTCAACGGTGGCTGTTGATGCACATTTAATTGGCGCGATTGGCGGCGCATTGTTGGGCGTTCCTTTAATTATTAAATTCATCAGCAAAAATAAAGAATAAAAAAACGCCACATTGTGGCGTTTTTTTATTAACTTACCGCTATTTATAGTGTTTCTTTAAACAGCTTATAAATTCGACGGTATTCATCTAACCAGCTCGAAGGCTGCACAAAACCATGCGGCTCTACTGGAAAGATTGCTGTTTCAAAGTTTTCTTTCTCAAGTTCTATCAAACGCTGTACTAAACGAATTGAATCTTGAAAAAATACATTATCATCAACCATCGGCGCATTTATTAATAAATGCTTTTTAAGCCCTTCTGCATAGTAAATAGGTGAACTACGCTCATAAGCAATTGGGTCAACATCTGGGTGATTCAAAATGTTAGAAGTATAGCCTGTATTATAATGTGCCCAATCAGTCACAGGGCGAAGCGCAGCACCTGATTGAAACAAGTCTGGCGCGGTAAATAACGCCATAAAGGTCATAAATCCGCCGTATGAACCACCGTAAGTACCAACCGCTTGAGTATCAACGTTAGCATTTTCAGCCATCCATTTTACGCCATCAGCTAAATCTTGTGTTTCAGGTGTTCCCATTTGGCGGTAAATAGCAGTACGCCAATCTCGGCCATACCCCTTTGATGCTCGGTAATCCATATCCATCACTACGTAACCTTCATCGGCAAGTAATGAATGGAACATAAATTCGCGAAAGTAACCAGACCAACCCATGTGTGAATTTTGCAGGTAACCGGCACCATGGTTAAAAATAACCGCTTTACGGTTTTTACCTGTTTCACCTTCTTGGTAATCCGCTGGGTAATAAACTTTGGCGTATATTGGCTGTTCTGTATGGCTTGAAGGTACAGCAACAATTTTAGGCGCCGTTAGTTTTTTAGCTAAGAACGCGTCAGATACCGTGTTAGTTAAACGAGTTGCCGTTGTGTTTGCTTTAGCCTCAGCCACATAAAGTTCAGTCGGCATGGTAATTTTAGAGTGCTTTAATAATAACTTAGACTGATCAGGGCTTAAAGTGTAATCCGTCATGCCGTTTAAGTCTGTTACTTGCTCGCTATCACCTGTTTGTGGGTTAACGCGGTATATTTCATAAAGGCCTGGATGCTCAATATTCGCTTTATAGTAAATAGCACTATTGTCATCAGTAAGGGTTAAATTAGATACTTCAAATTTACCCATGGTAAGCGCAGTGGCTTTACCATCAAGTGGCTTTTTATAAAGTTGACTATAGCCCGACTCTTCTGATAAGTAATACAAAGTATTGGAATCATTTAACCAACCAAAGTCGTTAAACGCATACGCAATCCATGCGTCGTCATGTAGTCGATGTTGAGAGACAAGTTTGTTATTTTCAAAATCTACAGTAGCTAACCAACGATCTTTGTTATCCCATGCTTCAAGCATAATCGCTACTTGGCTACCATCATCGTTCCAGCTGATCGGTGATTGATTCCAACCCCAATCTGAAATAACGTTTATACCACGAGGTTGTTTTTTAGATTTATAGGTTTTACCTTCACGGGCGAAGTTTTCTTTTTTAACCTCAGCAAGTACATCTTCATCAAAACCAGGTAAGGTATTAAAGCCTAATGTGGTTTGGCTTTGATCTGCAAGGTTAATATAAACAAGCTCTGAGGTTTGCTCTTTAGAATCAGCTACGCGACGGCGAACTTTTTTAGGCTCTATCGTCGCATCATCAGTGATGTAATTAGGCATAATATCGCCTTCACCACGCCATGAGCTTTTTTCTTGTACTACAACAATTAACGCATCGCCATTTGGAGAAAGCTCGGCTTCATCAACCGTGTTGCCATCGCCTAAATAATAATGGGTGTTAGCAATTGAGCTGTTATTAGCTTTTACTTGCTCTTTACGCGCATGCTTGTCTTGTTTATTTTTGTGCTGTAGTGCAATGTAATCAATCAGCTTATGTTGCTCTTTGGCAATATAAGTTGATGGTTCTTTTACGCCTTGTGGTTTATCAGACAGTTTTAAGTTGGCAATTTCACGGGTTAAACCTGTGGTTAAATCTACTTTAAAAAAGATATTACCTTGGCGATACGCTAAGTTACCGTCGTTTAAAAATTGTGGTTTTGACTCTGTCGCAGAGCTTTGCGTAATTTGTTTAATTGCGCCTGATTTTACGTTTTTGATAAATACATTACCCTCAAACACATAAGCTTGAAGTGATTTATCGTTTGAAAAAACAGCTTTACTTGAACCAACACTGTGTAATTTTTCTAGTGCCACTTGCTCTGCTGTTTGTGAGTTTACAGCTTGAGCGAATAAATCTCTTAGCTCACTACCTTGCTGCTTACGCGCGTAAATGATGGTACTTGAATCTGCACTCCAAAAAGCGCTTTGCGGTTGGCGTCCAATCCAATCAGGGTGAGCCATCGCTTGTTCAAGGGTAATTTTTGAATCGCCCAAATCTGCGGGCGTGTTAACAACAATAGCAACGGTGGTATTTGTTTGAATAGATGAGTCAGTAGAAGTTGTAGCGGTTGCTGTACAACCCGCTAACATAACACTTGATGCAACAGCGATTGCAACAAGTGTTTTAGAAGATGAGAATTTAAAAATCATAGTGCTTCTTGACGGTTATTATAATTAACCATATTTAAGCAGAAGCACCTTTATAATTGCAATTATTTAAGATAAACAACGCTGATATCGGGGTGAGTAACCCGTTTATTCAATCGTTAAATCAAGCCAGACTAATCGGTGGTCGCTTGATGCATTTCTATCTTTAATTAAACGATATAATTCGCTTTGTTTTTTCGGCCAAAAAACACCACCACCTTTAATGGTTAACCCATAGTTTGAAGGCAAAACGTAATCAACGCGTGCTTGCCAATTAGCGGTATAGTTTTTAGCATAAGCTTGCGGGTATTGCTCTTTTGCGCCCTCACTGGTTGGAATAAAACCAGCGTTAATCAATGGGCTTTTAAGTATTTGATCAGTAGTATTAGTACGCTTTTTATCACCTTCAGGTGCGGCATTTAGATCACCTAAAATCACAAATCGCGATTTTGCTGCAAGCCCACCCTTTTTACCATTATCATCATAAAGGTAACTTTCGTTATTAACGTAATCGGCAATAAGCCTAATTTCATCATGGTTACGAATACCGTTTCTGTCTTCTTCGCCATCAAACACAGGTGGTGTTGGGTGCGACGCTAGCATATGGACTACTTTATCGTTTACTTTTACGGGTATATCCCAAAAAGATTTAGAGCTTAAACGTAAAGTATTCCACTCTTCATCGTTATACCAATTGGTATTAGTTTTTGGGTCAACCGGCATTTGTACATTAGGTAAATCTTTGTGCTTAAAGGTTTGCAGGGTTCTGATGTTGTCAAAATCAATCGGGTAGCGAGATAAAAACGCCATTGCGTAATGGCCTTCAAAAAAACCAAAGCCCTGTGCATCACCCATTACCCCAGTTTTTTTGCCGTTATTGTCCAAGTCAAACTCAGTTGCTAAGCCAGTATTAACGGGGGCAATGTAAACGTATGGGTAATCAATTGCTGCTTGATTATTTTGCCCTACATTTAAATAATGGCTTTTAAAATACTCGATACCTTGCTCTTTTGGAATGTAGTCAAACTCATTGAGTAGTACTACATCTGGGCGGACGCGCTGGATTATTTCAGCAATATTTTTAATTTGTTGGTGATTTGAACGCAGTGCGTTTACCAATGCATCACTTTTTACTTGTTGATTTTTTGCGGTGTAATTAGTGGCATCCATACTAACATTGAAGGTTGCTACGCGTAGCGATTCAGCTAATACAGGGCTGCTAGAAAAAACAGCAAATAACACACTGCTGATTGCTGTAATACTCAGATTACGTTTCATTATATGAATCCATCTATAATTAATAATAAAATAGTGCTGCTGACTATAACCCACAAAGTAATTGCCATCAAAAATGGTTTTATACCTGCTTGCTTAAGAACCGATAGTGACAAACCACTGCCAATTAAAAACAGTGTAACCACTAATAATTGCTTGGCTGCACTATTAATAAGCTCCCATGTCGATGAAAACGACGGCATATAAGTATTAATTAATGCGGCTAATAAAAAGCCCACAATAAATAAAGGAATACTCGCCTTTTCATCAGAGCGCATAAACACTCCCGCAACCGCTGTATAAGGAATGATCCACATCGCACGGGTCAATTTTACCGTAGTGGCAATACTCAGTGCCACTGCACCATAAGTAGCCGATGCCCCCACTACGCTGCTAGTATCGTGAATGGCTAATGCGGCCCACAAACCAAATTGCTGTTGGGTTAACTCAAAATAGTGCCCAATTGCGGGAAATAATAATAATCCCACTCCATTGAGTAAAAATACAATCCCTAAGGCAACAGCGACTTCGTGATCTTTAGCTTTTATGACCGGTGCCATAGCGGCAATGGCGCTGCCACCGCAAATAGCGGTACCAAATGAAATTAGCACGCCTGTATTACGATTAAGCTTAAAAACTTGGGTTAAAATCTCTCCAAGCCCGATTATGGCAGTAATACTAACAATTGTTAATACTAATGAGCTGCGCCCTACTTCAATTACTTCATTAAAATCAACAGCAAAGCCTAAGCCTACAACAGCAAGCTTGAGCATTACTTTACTGGCTTTTTGAGAAAGTTCACTAAACGGGTTGCCTAAGGTAATGGCAAATATGGCGCCTAATACCAATGCACTTCCTGCTCCTATAAACGGAGTCATACAAAGTGTGAGTAATAATATGAATGTTGGCTTATGCAGTTTAGCGATCAGCATAGTTTAAGCCCGAATAAGTTTATTAGTCAGTTTATGGACAACGGGGGCAACAAATATAACTGTAGGAAAGGCAATGCAAAAAGCAAATAACCAGGCTTTAAGCCATATAGTTACAATATTATCGACCATGCCCACATTAAATATTGAAATAACAAATGACATAAACCCTGACATGAAAAGTGCCATAAAAAAAGCAAACACAATAGTACGAAACTTTGGGTGGATCATTAAAAAGAAACCTTTAGAAGGTAAAGCGATAAATTGAATTCAACTTACCGCTTAATTTTTTAACTTATAATAGCGATTTGCTAGTAGCTAATACGCCTGGGTAATCCTGCTCTGGCAAGCATGATGTAAGTTCAGCTAGGCGGTTACCTAATTGCTGTAAACTCTCACCCGAAACATTAATATGCCCCATTTTACGACCGGGCTTAACGCCTTTACCATACCAGTGACTGGTTACATCCGCTGTTTTTAAAACCTCATTTGGGATTTTTTCTTGCCCTAAGACGTTGATCATAGCAGTAGGTTGCTTAATTTGCGTATTACCCAAAGGTAACCCTGCAACAGCACGCATATGGTTTTCAAATTGCGAGCAATGAGCACCTTGCTGAGTCCAATGCCCTGAGTTATGCACGCGAGGGGCAATTTCGTTAACTAATAACGTACCTTGAACATCAAAAAACTCTATGGCCAATACACCTACATAATTAAGCTCATTAGCAATACGGGTAAATGCTGAGGTTGCTTGGCTCTCAACTAAACTATTATCTTTACCGGCTAGTGAAAGCGTTAATACACCATTGGTATGTTGGTTTTCAGTAAGTGGATAAATTGCAACGTTACCCTCTTTGTCGCGCGCGCCAATAATAGAGACTTCACGATCAAACGGGATCATTTTCTCAGCAATAATTGTGTGCGGTGCCTGCTCTGTACCTGAGGCAATAAAGTCGGCCATTTCAGCCCAAATAGTGTTTATCTCATCATCTGATTTTAAACGCCACTGTCCTTTGCCGTCATACCCAGCTTGGCAGGTTTTTATTACTAACGGTTTGCCTAATGTTTTAACTGCTTGTTCAAGGTGCGCTTTTTCAGTAATAAGTTGGTATGGGGCACAAGCTACTTCGGTTTTATCTAACAAAGCTTTTTCAAGCGAACGGTCACCACCGGTTTTTATTGCTTGTTTACCTGGATAAAACTTATTGCTATTACAGCAAAGCGTTAATACATCATCGGGGATATGTTCAAATTCAGCGGTAATCGCATCTGCATCATCGATAGCTTGCTCAAGTGTGGTTGCATACACTTGGTTGGTTAGCGGGTGCACAATTTGTTGGCTGCCAACATCATAAGCAACCACATTTAAATTAAGCGGTGCGCCAGCAAGGCTCATCATTCGCGCAAGCTGCCCAGCACCTAAAATTAATATAGTCATTATTACTCTGCAGGATTTGGGTTAGCTAGAATAGTGTCGGTTTGCTCTTTACGAAACGCTTCAATTTTGGCGAAAATTTCAGGGTTTTGACAGCCTAATATTTGTGCAGCCAATAAACCGGCATTAGCTGCACCAGGCTCACCAATAGCCAATGTGCCAACAGCAACGCCCTTAGGCATCTGGCAAATAGACAATAATGAATCAACACCATTTAACGCTTTTGACTTAACTGGAACGCCTAAAACAGGCAATGATGTAAACGCTGCAGCCATACCCGGTAAGTGGGCTGCCCCACCTGCGCCTGCAATAATTACTTTAATGCCTCGTTCGCTTGCAGAACTTGCGTAATCAGCAAGTAATTGAGGAGTGCGGTGAGCAGAAACCACTTTAGTTTCATAAGCAATGCCAAATTTTTCTAGCATCAGCGCAGCGTGTTCCATGGTTGGCCAATCTGATTTAGAACCCATAATAATGCCAACAGTCATAAATACTCCTCAGTAATGTATTTTAAAAATAGCGGACTTATGTCCGGTTTTATGGCGGGTATTATATACTTAAATGCCGCAGTAATGCGACCAGCAGGCAATAAAAAAGCCATGTTAAACATGGCTTTTTTTAAATGCTGAAAATACTTGCTGTTATGCTTCTTTACTCGCCAAGTATTCGCTGTAGTTTCCTCTAAAGTCGATAATTTTACCGTCTTTAATTTCCCAAATACGGGTAGCAACTGATGATACAAACTGACGGTCGTGTGACACAAACATCAAGGTACCTTCATACGCTTCAAGTGCTAAGTTAAGCGCTTCAATTGATTCCATATCCATGTGGTTCGTCGGTTCATCCATTAATAAGATATTTGGTTTATGCATCATGATTTTACCAAACAGCATACGACCTTGCTCACCACCTGAGATAACTTTTACAGATTTTTTAATATCGTTTTGTGAAAACAACATACGACCCAAGAAACTACGAACCACTTGCTCGTCATCACCCTCTTGCTGCCACTGCTCCATCCACTCAAATAAGTTCATGTCTTTTTCAAACTCATCGGCATGATCTTGTGCATAATAGCCAATGTTAGCATTTTCAGACCATTTGAACTCACCGCTTTTAGGTGCTAAGCGTCCTGATAAGGTGTTTAATAATGTTGTTTTACCCACACCATTTTCACCAATAATGGCAATACGTTCACCTACCTCAACTAAGCCTTCTAAACCTGAGAATAAAGTTTCTTCGAAGCCTTGCGATAAGCTGGTCATTTCAAGCGCGTTACGGAATAACTGTTTTTCTTGTTCAAAACGGATAAATGGCGACTGACGTGACGAGGCTTTCACTTCGTCTAATTGAATTTTATCAATACGTTTTGCACGTGAAGTTGCTTGCTTTGCTTTTGAAGCATTAGCAGAAAAGCGCGATACAAACTGTTGTAGTTCTGCTATTTGACTTTTCTTTTTGGCGTTTTCACTTAATAAACGCTCGCGAGCTTGGGTTGCTGCGAACATATATTCATCGTAGTTACCCGGGTAAATACGTAATTCACCGTAGTCAATATCGGCCATGTGTGTACATACCGAGTTTAAAAAGTGACGGTCATGCGAAATGATGATCATAGTACAGTCACGTTGATTTAGAACATCTTCCAACCACTTGATTGTGTAAATGTCCAAGTTATTGGTAGGCTCATCAAGCAACATGATATCAGGGTCTGAAAACAACACTTGGGCTAATAACACTCGAAGTTTAAAACCTGGTGCGATTTCAGACATAGGACCGTAATGTTGCTCTGTCGCTATACCAACACCTAATAATAGCTCACCCGCTTTTGACTCAGCAGAATAGCCATCCATTTCAGCAAACTCAGTTTCAAGATCGGCTACTTTCATGCCGTCCTCTTCACTCATCTCAGGTAGGCTATAGATACGGTCACGCTCTTGTTTAATATCCCAAAGCTCTTTGTGACCCATAATTACAGTGTCGATCACTGAGTACTCTTCGTAAGCGAATTGATCTTGATTTAGTTTAGCAACACGTTCATTAGGATCTGTGCTTACATTACCCGATGATGGCTCAAGCTCACCGCTTAGAATTTTCATAAACGTTGATTTACCACAACCATTGGCACCAATTAAACCATAGCGGTTTGATTCACCAAATTTAGCTGAGATATTTTCAAATAACGGTTTAGCACCAAATTGCATGGTGATGTTAGCTGTACTAATAATAGCGCTACCCTCCAAGGGAGACTGAAGTATTTAAATTGCGCGCAGTTTAAACCAAATCAGCGTTTTTTTCTATGAAAGTTTAAAGCACAACCTAAAGTAAACAGTAGTTGTTTATTAGCTATTGAAGGATTAAAACAGCCAAAGAGATGAACGAGTAAATGTGCAAAAAAGCGAAGTGAAATTCACTATTATGCTGTTAACGCGGTAAAAATATGTTTAATAAAAAAACAATCACCGTTACAGAAAAATAAATAATTTAAACGTACTAAATCGCTAATTGGTCGCATTTTACTTTTATTAACATTTAATACGGCTATATTAACGTTTTTTATAGCATTAGAGTTTTAGCTCTACCTATGCCGATAGTAGCAACTATGAAAAAAATTCAACTCTCCCCCTCCTGCATTTAATCCTAATGTCTTATTCCAAAATTAAATAGCGGTTTATACGGCTACAAAATAAATACAGCATTAACTTAAAGTGAACAAGCTGCGTATTTTGTATTAATTATCGTTGATAATTTTTCACTTTTGAGCCTTTTATTGCTTTGCTAGTCTGCACGACTTCGAATTTAGTAATTATAAAAACGTCTTTTTTAGGCAAGGCACACACAATGAAAATAAAATTAGTATCGCTCGCGATTGCAGGTGTTTTAACAACACCGAGTGTTTCAGCAATTGAAGTATTTAAGGATGAAAAAAATACAGTCGCTATTGGCGGCTATATAGATGCGCGAGTAATTAATACTCAAGGTCAAAATGAAGTGGTTAATGGTGCCTCACGAATTAATTTTGATTTTAAACGTCAACTAAAGAACGGCTGGGAAGCAATGGCTTTAGTTGAATGGGGTGTAAACCCTGTTGGCAGTAGCGATATTGTATACAACAACCGTTTTGAATCAATTCAAGATGAATTTTTGTATAATCGTTTAGGTTATGCAGGACTTAAACACGACAAATACGGCCAAATTACTATTGGTAAACAATGGGGGGCGTGGTTTGACGTAGTATATGCAACTAACTACAGCTATGTTTGGGATGGCAATGCCGCAGGTGTATATACCTACAACAAAGACGACGGTGCTGTAAATGGTACGGGACGTGGCGATAAAACATTGCAATACCGTAATAGTTACGGTGATTTTGATTTTAGTGTACAAACTCAGTTAAAAAATAGCGCATTTTATACCTGTGATGTAAGTGATATTACAGAATCACAATGCCAGGCTAATTTTGAGTCAGGCGATACTGCGGCGCAACAAGTTGAATTTAACTATACATTTGGCGGTGCAGTAACTTATAACGTGACTGATAAGCTAAAACTGACTGCCGGTATTAACCGTGGCGAGTTTGAATTAACTTATGGCGACGGAACAACCCGTTCAGTTGACGATTTAATTTACGGTGCCGGTGTTATTTGGGGCAATATTGATGCGCCAGGTTTATATGTAGCTGCTAATATCAATAAAAACGAAAACCACGACACAGATAACATTGGTCGTTTAATTAAAGATGCAATTGGTATTGAAACATTTGTGTCTTATCGTTTTGAAAACGATTTTAGACCATTTATTGCCTACAACTTATTTGATGCAGGTGATGACTACGTAATTCAACCAAACTTTAACGCCGATCCTAACGATGTATTTAAGCGTCAATTTGCTGTTATTGGAGTGCATTACTTAATAGATGAAAACACCCAACTTTATGTAGAAGCGCGTAAAGACTTTGGTGATTTTGAAAGTGATAATAAGCAACAGCAAGCACAAATGGAACAATCGGAAGATGACGGTATTGCTTTTGGTTTTAGATACGTTCTTTAATGGCCTGTTGAGCTTTCAAGCTTAAATTTGCAAAGTTAAACTGACTAAAGCCCTGCAAAATAGCAGGGCTTTTTTATTGTTTTTGCAGAAGGCTTAACTACTTTCTCTTAAATGCTTTTTTTAACGCACGCGTCCCCTCTTTTGGCCCTAAAATAAGCCACAAAAACACAACCCCACCTGGGACTAAAACGGCTTTTAGGATTGGGCCGAGAATAAAAGAATAAAAATAAATAAGTGGAATAAAAAGTACATAACCAATAACACGTTTGATAAACTCCATGTATCACCTTTAGATTAATTGAGCATGCTCATAAATTTAATTGAGCGCGCTCAATTAATCAAGTGCTGATTTAGGCCCAACTTCTAACAAAAATATAAAGCGTTGAATAGTATGAGTAAAAAAGAAAAAACACGGGATAAAGTTTTAGCTTCAGCATGGGAGCTTTTCTTACTACAAGGTTATGACCACACATCGACAAGAGAAATTGCTGTTGCAGCTAATGTGGCAGTTGGTACTGTGTTTAGTCATTTTGAAAATAAAATTGATCTGCTTATGGCAGGTATGCAGCAACAAATTGAAGTTATTATCGAGCAAGCAAAGCAATCAGATACTCAGCGCCCTCCTCGATTGAAATTACGCCACTACGCTCACCCTCTATATTCCTTTTATTGTGAAAACAGTGAATTTAGCAAATTACTAATTAGCGACATCATTTGGCGTGAGGATTTTTTTAAAGCACAAATGGATGAATTTAAAAAACTACTATTTAGTGAACAACCAGAATTTGATGAAATAAAAGCAAGTGTGATGATGGACTGCTATTTTATGACCCTGATCACAGGCTTAAACGACGAGATACCAAATGCAGAAGCCATGCTGAGACAACTGAGCAACAAAATTGCATTGTTGTAATGTCAATTATAAAAAGCTAGAGTTTAAGTCTGTGTATTACTGAACCATTGATGGAAAACCCGATGTTAGCTGCAATTAAAATGTCTAACTTAGAACATCTAAATAATTACATTGTTGCTTTGTTTAATTTGGTTTTCCTGTTCCTACATAACTCACTTAATAAAACGCGTAGATATAAGTTAAAAAAACGCCCAATACACGCCACCAATTTCCCCCCTTCCTGATTATATTTTAAAAAATTCACCTATTGCTAAGACTTGTTTTAAATCAAACAAAGTATGATGTGTTCTTTTGGGTGGGTACTCCAGCAGTAAAGCAATAAAAATCAATGCAAACTATATTTAATTGATCACCGTCATTAATTAATCAGAAGGCGTGTTAATTTGCGAGCTCAAGAACGCCGTATAATTTAACAGTGCTTTATCGACACTCAGTGCAGGGTTTTGATTATGTTCAGCATTATTATTAATTGTACTTCCCCACTTAAGCCAGTCGTTTGGATGTTTTGCTAAACTAGTAACTAAATTATTGTATGCACCTAGCATTAAAGAGTGCTCTGCCCCACCGACAGTGATATATAAAAATGTCGGTTGTTTTATACAATTTATATTTGTTTTTAAAAATGTATCAAACCGCTTAGTCACTGTCATATCGTCATACCAAGCGGCTGGGCTAAATGCAAAGTAACCATTGAATAACTTTGGTTTAGTATGCAGCGTGTATAAAGTAAAGCTGCCCCCGGCTGAAAATCCGGTCAAAATTCGATTTTCAGTTAATGTGTAGTTGGCCTCTAAATAAGTAAGTAACTCTTGCTCTATAAAAGCTAAAAACAAATCAGCCTTACCAAAAATTTCAGGCGAACTTTCATGTTTAGGTCGAGGATTTGTATTAACGTCCTTCCTTGCATAAGGTGGCACAAGATCACGATTTCTAGTATCAGTAAAAAACTGATTTGGTATAGCAACTAAAATAGACTCATTTAATATACTTTCATGATTTAATGTTTTTAAGGCTTTATCCCAATTAGCTAGATTAAAATTACCATCTGTTTTTATAATAAGTGGATACGCTTTATTTTTGTCAAAACTACCGGGTAACCTTATAAATACTTTTCGTGACTCTTTAAGCACTTTCGAATCTAGGGTTACATCAACAAACTCTGAAATATCATTTTGATAATAGCTAACCCCAGTTATTGCAAGCCCAAATACACTAGCCGTAAGTAACATATTTAAAATAATCGCTTTTTTAATTCTCATGCGCCATCCATTTTAGTTAATTGCTTATGCCATACACCGTTACTAATTTGCTGGTTAAATACAAAGCCGAGTTTAGTGAGTAAGTTATAACAGCGTACATTTTTACCATGAATTTCTGCGTATAGGTGTTCAATGTTCAAAGAGCGATGTATCTCACTGACAAAACCTTTAAGTACTTCATGCATTAAGCCTTGTTGCCAATAAAAAGGATCAAGCTCAAAGCCCAAATAAGCAGTTTTAGTTTGGTTATTAATGTTATACAAACCACAAGTACCAATTAAGACGCCAGACATATTATGTTCAATCGCAAGCCGAACACCTTCCCCTTGATAATAACTCGATATATCATCTTGAATTAATTGCTTAACATGCTCTTTATTTAGCGGCGTTTTATAATCGTTAAACTCATAAACGAGGGGATTATTTAAAATTGTTAATAGCGCTGCGCCATGTTTGTGGGTAATTAAACGCAAGGTAACGCGGGGTAATTTTATCGTTTTAAACATGCCTATGCCAAATAAAATAAACGCGCTTTAAATAGCACTTTATAGAACGTCATTATTAACTTACCATATCGTATTCACAAGCATTAATTAAGATAAACTATGAGCGACAATTTTAAAGTAATACAACCAACTACTACTGTTTACTGCCCAAAACGTGGTGAAGGTTGGACCCTTACCGGCATTACTAATATTGATGAGTTCACATCGGTTATGTTTGATGGCGTACGCTACACCTTACCAGCGAGAGAAATTGTGGAGGAGTTGCTGCCTAACCAATTAGCGCGTGAACAGCAGCAAAGCTAATCAAGTTGAATGTTATCTTAAGGCTGAAAGTATTTACAGCCTTCTGACAATTATCGCCCAAGTTTTCATTAAAACTAGAACCACTCTTTTGCTAATCAGTTACTATTCCTTTTTTTAATTTCCAAATTATCTTTTTCACTTAATTGGTGTTGCCCAGGTATTAAAATCATGATTAATATAGCAACAGAAATTAACAAAATTACTCTTAGTAGAGCTGAAGTTATAAAACCTTCTAGCATAATAACTAAAAAAACTAGCGGTACCGCAAAAAATACGCCTAAATAGCGGTGAAGATTTGTGAATTCATGCAATGAGCCACAACGAATACATCTATAACGAGTCGACATTAAAGATAGAATAAACCACGATAATGAAATTTTAGCATGGCATTTAAAACACTTTGGTATCATATACAACCAATATCATTAAGAAAAATTAAAGTTACTGAATTTTCAGCTTAGATTTGTGTAAAAGTTCGGTTCACCAACTTTCACTAAATATTCAAAACGCCTCATCTTCACTGTATACATTTACATTAAGTTCGTCGTTATCTTCAAATACGACAAACGAAATAGGCTTACAACACACTTGGCAGTCTTCTATGTATTGCTCATCAATATCAGCCACATCAATTAATACTTCTATGGATTCGCCACAGTAAGGGCAACTAATTGATTTTTCGGTTAACTGGTTCATATCTTACCTACTATTCGTATGACTGTATGATCTCACTTTAGTAAACAACCCTATATAAAACAATGCTGGTAAAGTGGCTTAATAGTTCAAATTTAAACAGCGTTAGCTAAAATTTTGTTTAACTTAGATAAATCTATTAATTTATTTTGATCTTGCTTTAAGAAATAATCGCATTGCCAACGCTGAGTAACTTTAGCAGAATTACTAAATGTGCTAGTCCTTTTTAAGGCTCTGCTTTCGCTCCAAGGTGGAAACACTCTAAAAGCTGTTTTACCCTTAGAGTTTAAAGAGCTCACTATGCCTTTTTTAACTAACAACTCAACCGGAAATATAAATAAACCACTTTGTGAATTTGCTACTTGGTTGTTACTAGAGGTTAATCCATCACTTGAAACCGCTACTAATAAGTAGTCAAACTCATTGGTAAAAGGAATTGGCTTAGAATTACTACAATCCGCTGGGCGTTTCCATAGTGCTAAAAAAGCGTCAGGTCTGTCGGGTGTAACTTTAGCCTTTCTGTAAATTATGCGTTTTTGGTTTAAAGTAAATGCATAGCCATGGTATTGGGCATTGTGGTCATGAGAAACGAGTTCATCAGCGCTTGGCAGTTTATAGCCTAAAGAAGCAAAATTGGTTTGCAAAAGTGTGGTTAATTCAGTACGCGAATTACTGGTTTCCATTTATAGAGTCCATTTTATATAAAGCGAATTTAAAACAAGTTACCTGCTACACAATGAAAGAGTATTTACAGTTAGCGGGTCTACTATAACAAGCATTTACGCACTCACACACTAGGTGGATAATTTTTATGAATAAAACACTCGTATTTGCAGTCACTTCTGCCGTACTTTTGACTAGCTCATTTGCTCATGCTAAAACCGAACAAGCTATTTTAGCAGGAGGCTGTTTTTGGTGTATGGAAAGTGACTTTGAAAAACTCGAAGGTGTAACCGATGTGATCTCAGGTTTTACTGGCGGTGAAATTAAAAATCCTACTTACAATGGTAATCATCGCGGTCATTACGAAGCCGTTCTGGTTACCTACAACACTGACGTATTAAGCTATCAAGATATTTTAAACCATTACTGGGTTAACATTGATCCTTTTGACGCCAAAGGCCAGTTCTGCGATAAAGGCCCAAGCTACCGTAGCGCAATTTTTGTAGCTAATGAGCAACAGCGAAAGCTAGCTCAAAAATCTAAACAAGCCGTTATTAGTGAGTTTACTAAGCAAACAGTGGTAACCCCTATTCTTGATGCGAAAACCTTTTACCCGATAAAGGGCAAAGAAAGTTATCATCAAGATTACTATAAAAATAACCCTATTCGTTATAATACCTATCGCTGGCGCTGTGGTCGTGATAGCCGCCTAGAAGACATTTGGGGCGATAGAGTTACTCACTAAGTTTATAAAAACCAAAAAGGCTGTAAAAAATGCAGCCTTTTTATTTATTCCCTTATCTCGCTAACTAAAAAAATTTATTTTTCAAGACGGTTAAATAGCTTTCTACAATGACGATTTCTTTTTTATAGGAAACATCTTAAACCAAAACGCCATTTCAAAAACAAAGCCCGCAATAATAAAAATAAATAAGCCAGTAGTGCTACCATAAGAATAACAAGCAATAGCGGCAATAATTAATGCAGCTAAAATCAACCATTTTATAAATATATTCATCTCTAGTACCTTAGATTTAAATTAGTAGCTATCAATTATTTCTTGATTCTTTAATAAAGCGATATCTAAATTCAGATAAGTAACCGAGTATCATAACCAACATAGTAGAATTTAAATCGCCATTAATAAGTAGCGTCCATATATACTCTTTAGTATTAAAACTGATATATACACACATTATAAAAGCAACAATGCTACAAGCCTTAAACATCCATGAATATTCCCCAAAAAAAGAATCGAATACACTCTTATCTATTGGTTTACCTTCCATAATAACTCTCTGCTTTTTATAGCGTTTTTTATTGAGTTTGTTAATCGTAATACCTAGCTTATTACGTGTCTATTGTATTGTTTGATTAAATGTTACTAATTATTTCTAATGAGTTATTTATTATAAAATTACTAATACTTTCCTTCAGTACTTCCTATCCTAAAACGAGTAACTAAATCATTTAATACAAAGGTAAAATTTTTGTTGCCACAAAAGGGACTAATGGGTACTTTAAATAAATGATTAGTTTTATGAATCTAACCAATAATTAAGTACTAAATACGATTTTATACCTCAAATTTATACAGGAGATTTACCTTGCTTGATATAATCGCGCTTTTTATAAAAGTAAATGATTACAAAACATTTAATGAAGCGTCAGTAAAGTTAAATATTCCTTTACCCACTTTACAAAGAAAAATAAAAAAACTTGAAGAAGACTTATCTTTAGCGTTGTTTTATCGTGAAAAAGGAAGTTTGCGATTAACAGAGCCAGGAAAGAGCTTTTATAGCCATTGCTTAGCTCACGTAGAGGGTTTACAAAGTACGCTGTGCAATTTTAAGAACTCTAGTGAAAATAAAGTGAGTAAAATTAAATTAATAGCACCGCAAAACTTTATAAAGAGTGTGTACTTCTCAGGCGTTATAAATCAATTCACCCTACTTTATCCAAATATTAAGATTCATATGATGCTATCAGATGAACGCCTTGATTTAAAAGCCACCGAGTTTGATTTAGCTATTAGAATCGGAAAATTAGATAGCTCACAAAATATATGTAAAGTCATTAACCAAATGAGCTTTGTTTTAGCTTGCTCATCGAGTTTAATTGAGCAATATGGCATACCAAGTAATTTTGACGATTTAGCTAAACTCCCCCACATATCGTGCTCGCCATTCGAAAATTGGTCTTTTAAAGCAAATAAAAATGAAAAAGTAATTTTTAAACCTCAACCCAACTTTATTTCCAACGATATAGAAATGTGTGCCTTAGCTGCCATTGAAGGAAGAGGTGTTTATTATGGTCCAAAATATTGTTTATTACCGCATATAAAAGACGAAAGCTTGGTTGAAGTATTAACGCAATTCAAGCCTATTAAACGAGATGTAAACCTGATATGGCCTGATAAATTAATCCCAAAAAGCACACGCTATCTAATCGATTTTTTAGAGTACTCTCTCAAGGGGGTAAAAATGTAGCTACAATAGCACTATAGTCTTAATGAATTTTTGTAATATTTAAGCAACTAATATTTTTGAAAAACCAACTTTCATTTAACACTCTATAAAAATATAGCGAGTTCTTTAGAATCAAAATCGGTCCAAAATTAGATTATTTAATTAGGGCCTAATTAAAATATGATTTTAAAGGATGTAACTTAATGAAAAAAATAATACCTCTATTGCTGTTGTCACACACAAGTTTTGTAAGTGCTAATACAACTGCAATTTATCCAGATCAACTTAAAAATGAAAGCTTAGGTGCTGGAGTTTGCTCAGCTGATAATAGACTAATTACAAAGGCTGAAGCGCAAACCTACAGAAACGAACTTACTAACAAAATGGGTAAGTGGCAAATAACGGGATTAGCTAATGGCTGGGTTATTATGGGCTCTGGCTACGCAGGTGAAATAAAACAAGGGTCTGCTGTAAATTCTTGGTGCTACCCTAACGATCCTATTAATGAGATCCCTAAATTAAGCTCCGTAAAAGTAGCGCCTGGCAGTCAAAGTCAAATTGAATGGGACTTAGTAAACCAAAAAGAGGATTTTATAAAACCCCTTTCATATCTTGCTCACACAATGGGTTTTGCGTGGGTTGGTGGAAATCGCTCAAGCTATGTGGGTGATGACATGGAGGTATCTAAAGCGGGCTCTGGATGGAAAATACAAGGTTATAATGGGGGCAGCTGTGATGGTTATCGATGTGATGAAAAGTCAGCTATTACCGTATCTAACTTTGAATATGTGATGGATAACGAATCATATAAAATAACAGGTGATATTGTTGCTGCCGACAAAGAACTAATTAAAACGTTAACAGTCCCTGCAGTGAATGACACGTCAGCAGCTCAAATGTCAGTCGTTACCATTGAATACGATGCAGCTACTAATTGGTCTAAAACAAATGACTACAGTATTTCTGAGTCAGTTACCTTATCCAATACATGGAAGTCCCCTTCAGTTACTGGCGGATCAGACACTTCATTATCGGTTACTATAGCAGCAGAGCAAGCATGGGGAACAAGTAACGGCGGCTCAGAAGCTGAACGTGTTGTTGTACAGGCAAGAACCAATGTACCAGCATTCACAAAGCTTAATGCTAAGGTCGATTTGTTTAAATCATCAATATCGTATCCTTATTCATTCGATGCTGATATTACTTACGATCTATCAATAAATGGCTTTATGCGTTGGGGAGGCAATGCTTTATTAAGCCATCCTGAAAACAGACCTAATGACACTGCTAATTTTGTAATAGGCCGTTGGGCAGGTCAAGAAAAGAGCATTGAGTATCAATGGGAACACCGCTATATACCAGGTGAGAATAAAAAATGGGATTGGCCTTGGATGATACAACAAACAAGCTTATCAACAATGCAATACTATTTAAGTCATGTTTTAAGACCTAAAAAAACAACCCTAACAGGCCACTTTTATGCACAAAGCCAATTTGCTGGTAGCGTTTATTTTGGTGATGAAACCCCACTTGTCACTAACCAAAGAAGTAAGCGAAGTGTTTCAGCTAGTGATTACTCAAGTGCAGAAAAGTTAAAAAAAGAGTTTGAAGATGCTGGTTTTAAAAATGTAGTTGTTAATATTGAAATGATTGATTTATAAATCCCCGTGGGCTCTCATAACGAGAGCCCTATTTTATAAATTTACACAAAAATATAATTATCACACGCCTATTTTACTTTATTAGAAAACACATACAGCTCAACCCAACCTCGCCTTTAGTTTATTTAAAAGTTATGCTTTGATGTTAATAGAAGTATTGATCTCCTTTGTCTATTAAACATATTTCAGCAAAAATGATTATAAAAATAATAAGAGAACAGCAATGACACAAAATACAAACAACAGCGTAGTAATACTCAGTGCGGTTCGTACTGCAATTGGTAGCTTTGGTGGCAGCCTTAAAGATTTTAGCCCCGCTGAGCTTGGCACACTGTGCGCAAAAGAAGCACTAACCAGATCTCAGCTTACCCCTGACCAAATTAGCTCATGTGTTATAGGCAAAGTTATTCATAACGGCCCAAAAGACGCTTACCTATCAAGGGTCATTGGACTAGATGCTGGGTTACCTATAAGCAGCCACGCTGTAACGCTTAATCGCTTATGTGGTTCAGGGCTTGAAGCAATCATACAAGCGGCACAACAAATTCAATTAGGTGATGTAGATGCAACCCTTGCTGGCGGAGCAGAAAGCATGAGTAGCTCTGCCTACACCCTCGAAAGTAACCGCTGGGGGCAAAAAATGGGTAATAGCACTATGGTTGATGAGCTTACCACGACCTTACAAGACCCATGGGATAATAACCCTATGGGAATAACTGCTGAAAACATCGCAGAAAAATATTCAATTAGCCGTCAGCAGCAAGATGAGTACGCAGCAAACAGCCATAATAAAGCAGCTAATGCCATTAGTGCAGGCCACTTTAAAGAGCAGATTGTGCCAATAGAAATCAAGTCGCGAAAAGGGACGCATATTTTTGACACCGACGAACATGTTCGCGCCGATACCACAGCCGATAAACTTGCAACTTTAAAGCCTTACTTTAAAAAAGGTGGAACCGTTACCGCAGCAAGCTCATCAGGTATAAACGATGGTGCAGCCATGTTGGTACTTATGTCAGAGCAAAAAGCAAATGACCAAGGCTTAAAACCGCTCGCTCGCTTAGTGGGTTATGCCAGAGCCGGCGTTGATCCTACTTTAATGGGTATCGGCCCTATTCCTGCAGTACAACAGGTATTTGAAAAAACCGGCTTAACCATCGACGATATGGATGTGATTGAGTCTAACGAGGCCTTTGCAGTACAAGCACTGTGCGTTGAAAACGAGTTAAATTTCCCTGCCCATAAGGTAAACCCGAATGGTGGTGCAATTGCCTTAGGCCACCCTGTTGGCGCAACGGGTGCAATTTTATCAACTAAATGCTTGTACGAACTCAAACGAACTCAAGGCAAATATGGGCTAGTCACAATGTGTATTGGTGGCGGGCAAGGCATAGCAGCCATTTTTAAAGCGCTTTAATGAGTAAAGCTAAATCATTTTTGTAGTAATAAAGTTGATAATTGAATTGGCTAGTCACATAACTAGCCAATTCAATATTTACACCAATTAACTAAAAACGCCAAATAAGTTAAGTACAACGAGTAAAGCGCCAAATAGACCCGAAAGTGTTAATAACCAATAAAAGATACATCCAAGAAATCTATCGAATTTGGTTGTATTTTCAAATAACAACGAAGAGTGCGCATACATAAAAGAAAACTTACTTTTTTCAATTTTAAGTAACCAACGCCTTGGCAAGGAGAATGCTTGAGCAACATTTATAATATCCCAACCACTAATAACCTCTAGACCGAGTATATCTTTTGTTTTAGGGTTTTTTCTTAATTTACGTACGGTCATTTGGCCAAAAACTACATAAAGGATCCCAGAAATAATAGATGACATAATTAATATAGCGACCCAAATTTCTCTATCACTCATAATTTATTAACCTGCTCCATAATATAATCATATATCCCTCCGGCATCTTCTTTTACAATTTTGTTAACCTTTATTGAAGCCCCAGCAGCTGCACCTGCTAACAAAGCCCCACCAACAATTAGGCCAACCCAACCTACTGGCGTTGCCACAACTAGAAAAGTCATAACTGCAGCCCCAGCATTTACAACCCCAATACCTGTAGCTGCACTTGCAACAAAACTAGTTGATTCAATAAACATTTCTCGTTCCCAATTATCATCTGTTTTATAAGAATTATGAATATTTCCTACTCGACCTCCAAAGTCGATAACGGCTAAGCCATTACCTAAAAACTTTGCATACTTAGTAAACTTCACAACGTTATCGGCATGTATAGGATTTATTAAGTCTAATTTTGCAACACTTCGACTACTTCTAGCTATATCAGCCCCTCTTTTGAAGTTGCTTATTGGAGTACCGCGCCTAGAATTAATTTGACTAGTGACAGCTTTCACTTCCAATCTAAACTTGTTCTGCATTTTTTCAAAAGCAAGCTTTGCTTTTTGTTTAGCTGCAGCTTTTATTGGGGATTTGCTCTTAACAGCTTGACGGTATTCCATGAGTGACTTCTGATAATCTTTTACTGCATCTGCAAAATCGCCGACTCTTTTTGCGTAAACGCTAGTTGACGTGCCCATAAATCCAATATTAAATTCGTTTAAGTTGGATGCTTGAAGTCAATAACTCCCGCCTTCATTCTTGATAAAATATATAATGTAACTGAAACATTTTTTTGATACTTAAATTTTCTCTTCTACTTCATTTCAACTTAAATAAAGTTTTATTCTAAAAAGCGCTTTTACCTCAAACGTGGGCAAAACTCTCGTCTACAAAACGTGTTTTAAAGTTAACTTTCTTACGCCTAATAAAACACCACCAAATGAGATTGAAAATAATATTGGTAAAAACAGTAATGTATTAGTGTTGCCTATATCTGTAGCTGGGCTACCAATAACCGCCAGCGTATTAATTAACAGCAGTATCAAACTTGATTGCAAATAGCCCTTGTAACCAATAGCTCCTGCAAATAACAGCATAATAAATGATCCTGATATTGCAGGCGTAAAAGGTGCGGTGGCGAGTAACATACAAAAAAACGAAAATATAACAGCACATCCAATTATTACTTTAAACATAACAACCTCCATGATAAATGGCTTTAATCCACCAGCTATTTATAACTGTATTACTAAAAATCGTATTCCACTTAACAGGTATCAACTAATTTTTAGTTTATTAATAACCCCAATATAAAAACTACCTATTTCCAAACAGCCGTTCACAAGGCTCGCCATCTCTATCACCGTCCATTTTAGTATTTGGGCAATGTTGAATAAAAAATAATGCCTCTGCATACGAGGTCATTTGGCTACAATGTTGGCGGCCATCACAACGAAATGTTGGTGGTGTTTTATTAAGTGAGCTTGAACTCGCGGGCATAAATGACTCTAAGTTAGCATTAGTTACGACTGGTGTTTGCTTGGTATTTAAAAAACCGGTTTTATACACACTAAAACCAATACTAAAAATAATACCAAGTGTTATAAGTTTCATTAAAGGTGAGTTCTTACCTGGGGTTTTACTTATTCTAACCGGCCTTGATGAAGCTTTTATGTGTGGTTGTGCTAGTACGCCCTCAATACGGCAATTTACAGCTTTAGTTTTACCGTTAGGCTCAGTCGCAACCTCAAAATAGATAATGTCACCCACTTTAGGTTTACGACTCATATGTTTGAGCGACGATATGTGTATAAAGGTATCGTGTTGCAGTGTGCTTGATTTAATAAAGCCAAAGCCTTTATCGTCATTCCACGATTTTAATATTCCTTTGTTCATCCTTGAGTCGTCCATATAAGTATTGTTAATTTTACAGCCAGTACTTTTATCATGATAAAGAAAAATACTCTTTGTGTATGTTTCTTATTTCAAAAAACGATACCACTGTATATAAAAACAGTAACCACTATTAACCTTACTCTTTATTCAACTATAAGTTACTTGTAAGTGCAAATACGCGTAATGCCGAGCCAGTGCCACCACGTATTTTAAGCGGCGGCACAATGGCAATAAACTCATAGACTTTTTCTTTAGCTAGCTCCTCAAGGAACAAATTTTCTATTATGTAAATACCGTTATCTGCTAATAACATCATATGTACCGGAAAAACCTGAAATGAGGGTTCTGTAGCAATAGGTGGGCGTTTTTCAAAAGTAAGGGTGTCATTACCAACAACACTTGCACCAGCCTTTATTAAAAACTGTGCACCACTTAAACCAACGCCTGCAGCATGTTCTGCAATATATTGCTGTGGGTTATTAGCAAAATATTGCCCCCACCCCGTTCTAATAAACACAGTATCGCCTTTTTTAATTTTTACACCTTGCGATTTTGCTGTTCTTTTTAAATGTGACGCCGTTATGTCAAAATCTGCAGCCAATGGGGTATCGTCACCGTTAATAAAGCGAGCCACATCAAGTAATACCGTTCGGTTACTCAATAAGTTTACAGGATAATGATCAATTCCTAAGTCACTCCCTACACCACTGCGTCCTATTCCTCTGCGATCATTGGTCGCTTGCGCCGCATCTACTCCACCATACAGTAAACCATCTCGACCAATATGACCTAACGCATCAATAGTAGGACCTCCATGGTGACCACTCCATTGCATTATTTCTGAGGTGAATGAGAGCTGATTGTTATCACCAAATGTACCACGTGTATCAGCATGGTTTGCATTAAGTGCCATTGAGTATTTTGGGTTAACGGACGCTATTGGGGAATTTTCATCCCAATTATGAGACAGGTCATAGGTTTTGGCATGACTGACAAGAGTAATAAACTCTTCAGTTTGCTTAGATTTACTTAATTCTTTGCTATTGGTCGCTAAGCTCGAACAACTAATTAAAAAAAACATAAACGACATCAACATTGCCAGTTTCATCGTATCTCCTTATTTGTATATGTTTAACGCGCTATCCAAAAAAATAGCGACTAAAATAAGCCGCTACATGCATTCTCACAATAAATTAGTACATTTTTTCATTTTCAACCCTTAAATTTGATTATTATTCGCTTAACCGAGCATTTAAAAATTAGCATATGAATTCAAAAGCAAACAAAAAAGGGACAAGTTTTTACAAGAATTAACCGTTAGAAGTTTTATAAATATTCATTAAATCTCAAACTTCACTGTTGCATCTCAAGGCTGAGGTTTAATACGACGGCGACTAAAGCCGTCGTATAGTTCAACGTTAAAATTGTTTCATGTTGAATATCAATTTGAATATACAACATGACCTTCTTTAATGCTTTGCACTATTTTTATATCCTTAATAGTAAGTGGTTCCACTTTTAAAGGGTTGTTACTTAAAATGACGAAATCCGCGAGCTTTCCCTCAGCTAGCGTACCTTTACTTGTTTCTTCAAAGTATTGAATAGCAGCCCATTGCGTTAATGTTTTTAACCCTTCATAAGGCGTTAAACGTTGATCCGGCCCCAATACTTTACCCGAACGCGTAATACGATTAACCGTTGCATCGAGCACTCGCATTGAATTTGGAAATGTCACAGGGGCATCATGGTGAGAAGTAACCGTTAAACCAGCTTCAACTACATCTCGTGATGGCGAAATATAATCTGCCCTTGGGTGCCCCAAAACAGACTCTACATGCCAATCGCCCCAGTAAAAAGTGTGCATAGGAAACAACGATGGGAGGATCCCTAAATCTACTAAATCCGGGATTTGATCTTTACGTAAAGTCTGGCCGTGAATCATCACGCTACGGTGATCATCATACCCATAACTTTTTTTAGCCACTTTAATAGCTTTAATATATTGGTCAATCGCTGCATCACCATTGGTGTGAGCAATAATCTGCCATTTGTTTTTAAACGCAGTGTTTATATGTTTAATGGCCATCTCATCACTCATGATAGGATAACCTTTATAGTCCAGCGGTTTACCCTCAGGCGGCATATGATAATGTGATGATAACCAAGCCGTTTTTCCTTGTGGTGAACCATCTAAAGTTAATTTAACACCTCCAATTCGGTATCGATTAACATAACTGCGTTCTGAATTATAAAATTCGGGCTTAACAGCTGACTTATTCCAAACTATGTCAGGGTATGAAACAACATCAATGAATAGCGATTTATCACGAGCTGCTCTTTCTAATGCCGAAGTTGCATCCGCTGTGGTTCGGCCATCTTGAGCTGTTAAGTACCCATTTTTAGCATACTCCACCTGAGCAAGCTCAATGGACCTTTGTTGTACTTCAGCATCAGATTTAGTGGCAACAATAGGCAGTAATAGATTAAAAAAAGCCGCTTCTTCAAGCACGCCATTAGGACTATTGTCGGCCAAGCGCCTAATTAAACCGCCTTTGGGGTCTTTGGTATCCTTTGTGTAGCCACCCACTTCTAGAGCTTTTGAATTGACACTTGCTAGATGACCCGATTGATGCATTATAAGCACTGGGTATTTAGACGAAATTTTATCTAGAACATCTTTAGTGGGATGTTGTTTTTCGCTAAGCTGCGAATCGTCATATCCATTAGCTAACACCCAACCAAATTTTCCGATAATGAATTTCCCTTCAGCAGACTCCATCCACTTTTTGGTTGTTGTCACTAAACTATTAAAATTTGCACCGGGGCCATCGGGAGGAGGTAATAAATTTGCCAATTGCGCAATTAAACCCGTATTGTACATATGGCTATGGGCATCCAAAAAACCGGGTAAAAGTGTTTTCCCTTGAAGGTCTTTGTTTTGTAGATTGTCAAACTTTTCTCTGGCCTTCGCTAAGCTGCCAAGGTAAACAATCCGCCCTTCTGACTCAACTAAAGCTTCCTCATAATGCGGCTTTTCTCCTTCCATAGTGAGAATATCTCCGCCGTAATATAAAACCGGCTCAGCTGCTAGCGCGCTTGTTCCAAAACAAAATAATACTGATGGTAATAAAAAACGTAATCGCTTTGTCATTTTATCTTCCCTGTAAATATAGCTGTAATAAATTTAGCACATGATGTTTTAAACAAAAACATAAAGTGACACCCATAATTAATATATTGAAATTGCGTCACATAATTTACTAATCAGCTCTGGAGTAAGCTTCTCATGACTATATAAAACAAGTTTCAGCCTTAACTAAGTAAATATCGTTGTAAAACTTAAATCTCACGCACAGAAATACCCGCTCTATGTAGTTAAAGTAATTATTAGATAAATTAGACTCTATGCGAGTAGCTCTTACAGTAGTTGATGTTTGCTCGGCGCTGCCAAGCACAAAAAGCGATTACTGAAATACTGGAACCAGCCTAATGCACTTCTACCGATTGATTTAGCCCACCATGTACAAAAAAAAGCAAATAGAATCAAAGTGAGTGCATTATCTTTGGCTGCTTTTTCTAAGCCTTTTATATCTGAATTGCTTGCGAAAGCCATTTGATCGACGAAATCCAGCCTATTCTGAATCAGTTTAATTTAGTTTTCTAAATCAGTTTAATAGGCTTAGCGTCACTATTTACAAGTGCATTAAAACTTAAAAATAGTAACAATATCCAAATAAATTTCATGTCCATAATCTTTCTTCAAAACCTAACACTCTTATTAATTAGCTTGGACATAATATCTATTTGTCATCTTTTTTAGAGTCTTCTTTTTTTTTGCATACTAACCCCAAAAGCAATACCTAACGCTATTCCAACTGCCAACCCTGCACCAATATTACCCATTGAAGCGCCAATAGCTAAGCCGACACCAACACCAAGCGCTATGCCAGCACCAACTTTATTTGATTTAGTTTTGTCTTTTTTATCTGATGACATTTTATAACTCCCGTGTTTGAATTGGGCTCAGCATTTTTAAAGCAAACTAAGGCATTGTTAAGCGCAAAATAATGGTTATTATTACGTGTTAGCAACTTATTATATGCAAATTCCTCTATATTGGTTTTATCATATGAACAGTTTTAGGCTTAAAACCTATATTTTGATAAAAGCTATCCGCTATCTTATTATTTGCAAAGACCTCTAGATGTAACAACCTACAGCCTAAGTTTTTAGCCCTCTTTTCACCCTGTTCAATTAAACGTTTACCTAAGCCCAAACCTTGCGATTTTGGTGATACGGCAAGAAGCGGTATAGTTCCACAAGTTTCACCTGAAATTCCATCCACATGTGTTCGTACATGAATAAAACCCAATGAAATATTATTGATCTCAGCGATAAAGGTGATGTTTGGTTTCGCTGTTTCTTGAAGCATTTTTGAAATGTAATCATTTTGCATTTTTTGAATAGCTTCGTCACTATGCCAATCTAGCTGAGCAACTTCAGCTAAATGAGGCGAAAGTTCAAAAATAAATGGGTGAACACTTTTTTCGCTTCCCTAATGACAACTAAATTTTCCATACGAACCTTTGAATAATACTCATAAATCTGAATTGCATATAACGAACCTGTAGATTAAGTCGTTTTAAATTTATTTTAATTGATGCATTAACCATAGCCGAGTTGCTATTTTGGTTCAATCGGTTACTTCGATTTACATAAAATATAAAAAAGAGGGTTTGCTGTTGTTTGAATTGGCGTTTTGGAAGGTATCACAAGTGTTTAAGTGGCTTATTTGCAGAGGTACAAGATCCCCTTTTTTCTATTAACCCCTTATTTTGCAAAAAAGCGTATTTTTACCTCTTTTAACGTGCTTAAAAATACAGAAAAAGCACAAACACCACCACCAATAAATGCAATTTGAAAGCTAGACAGCGACGAAAAACTAAATTGCTCAGAATACATGTATTGCCCTAATAACTGTGCAAAGGTAGCTACACCTAAAATAATTAACAATGGGCACACAACTAGCGTAAACCAAAACCAAATACGTCTAATACTTTTCATAAAAACTTCCTTTTACCTTAAATTTAACTCAGAGAGATTTATTAGCAAGTGAGCCACCCGCATTTTATTTTAAAAGTAGCTTATAAGATTGCCGCATGAATTTGATGTCTGAAGTCGAGATTTGACCTTTTTTTTAATTTATTGAAACTTTCGAATTAACATATTTGCATTATCTATGTGATCTTGGCATTTTTGTTTAGATAGTAAATTATCATCTAAAGGCTTGTTTTTGTCAGCATATTCAAATGAATTAATGTAATCAACTTGAGCACTGAAAAAGCTGTAGCTCAAATCAGAGCTAGCTTCTAACTCAAGGTTTAAATAACTATTAAGCTCACTATCTAATCGGTTATACTCATTTAACTTAGAGCCACTGACTTGGTTATTTATCTGCTCACAAAGTATTAAGCCCGCAGAAGTTTTTCCTGCAAGAGCAAAATCAACATTCAAAGAAGCCACAAAAAATAAAGTAAACATGCGTTATAACTCCTTTGAAACGGTATAAAAATAAATATTAATAAATTCCGATAAAATTGCAATAAACAGGAGCAGCAATAACAATAGCTCAGAAACTGAAAAAATGGCCATTACTGGAAGCATAGAGCAGCAAAGTCTTACTCCCTCCACTAATAACAGCTTTACCAGTGGGCTTATTATACTTAACTTTGCCGTAGTAAACTAAAAAAGCAAACCCTATTATTATTAGCCCTATCATTTCGGTTCAATCATCCCTCTGAGGTATAATTCATGTAAGGCTTTTTCTTCATTGACCATGGCCATAGTTCGAACACCACTAGCAAGCACAGTAACTAGAGCGGCAAACATCCCAAGCTTCACTGCAGTTGTGGTCCTAACTTTAGCCTGACCAGCTAACTCAGCCGTTAATTTACTATTAGAAACTGAGTTAAAGGCTGCTTTCCCCCCTGCTTTAACTCCGCTTTTTGATATTTCTAATAGTATTTCACCGATTAAAGGTGCTGAACCAGCAAACGTTCTCATATCTAGACCTATAAAACTCAAGGCAGATGATACTCCGTTACTACTTTCATAGTGTGCTTTTAATTCTGAATTACTTAATGACCATTTAAACTTGAATTTATCAGCTACTATAAGTGGAGGGATAGCAAATAAAGTACCATGCAGCTTTCGATTTATTTCGCGGACTTTATTAATCTCCGCCATTACTTTCATCCGTTGAATATGGTCTAGCTGCCTATAGACAACGATACCTGTCAAGATGTATAAATGTTATCGACTTTACGTAAATCTTTCTCGTGAGGCCCTAGCCCTATTAGTTTTATATAAAAACCTAATGGATCTGATTGTGCTAATTTAGTTGCGTAATTCCTTTCACTCATATTCATTCCTAAACTGTATTGAAAATTATTTATTAAATTTAAAAGGTATTTTAGATAAAATCTAAATGACGCCAGTAATTCAAACAATATATTTTTCTAAAATACTAACTAAAAGTGTAAAACTATCAGAGCACATTATCAATGCCTACATACAAATTCAAGCGACAAAAATATGTCAACTCATGACGAGCCCATAAAATTTGAATGATGTAATGAATAACAGTCAAAGCGCACAGCCTATTTTAAACTATATTTATTTCTACCAAAGAAATTATAAATAAAATCGCCTATGCACTTGAATAAATTACTACATTAAACATTTTTTACTAATACTTCTCGGTAGCTACACCTAAAATAATTAACAATGTCACACAACTAGCGTAAACCAAATACGTTTAATACCTTTCATAAATAATCCTTTTCCTTAATTTAACTCAGAGATTAATTAGCCGGTGAGCCACCAGCATTTTATTTTAAAAACAGCTTATAAGATTGCCGCATGAATTTGATGTCTGAAGTCAAGATTTGACCCCTTTGGTTCTACAGACCTCTTTGGTTCTACATTTGTCCTTGTTAGGCATTATTTTTATCAGGTTGGATGTTTATTCCTTTGATTAACAACCAAAGCCCAAACGTTATTTCAAAAAAAGCTCCCGGCATCATGAAGTAACTCAATACTTGAGGTGGATTAAGTAGAACAATATTTGAAAAACCATACACCACCATCGAAATATAAGTGAATAGTCCCCAAAGAACCAACCACTTAGGTACGTAATTGGAAACGTAGAACAAATACATGAAAATCGTGGCACCAATACCCATGATAATTAAAAGAACATCCCACATCGAGCCACTTATTTTCACAAATATGCTAGCTAATGTATGCAGCTGCTCATCTTGAAATACAGTTGAAAATTCTGGATTCTTTAAAACTGCTATCACTGCCAATGTAATGATTGTTGCGACAAAGCCGAGAAGCCCTTCTCCAAACCTGAAAAGTAGTGCCACGAGAGCAAAATTTTTGTTTATCGTTTTAGTAACTAAGTACTGTGCCCATGAAGCCCAAATAACCGCTATAAACATAATAATATCTATAGTTTGAGCAAGTCTGAACTTAATCTCAACCTCATCAAAGGCCCCAAAGTTGTATATACCTTGCTTAAATAGTAGTGAATTAAACATCCCTAAAATTATATAAATCAAGTACGCAGCACCTAAATGCTTAACATACAACTTAAATGATGAACCATTATTCCCCATTGATAATTATCCTGTGATTGCTGAGTGTTTAAATGCCTAACGCCGAGATAAAGGGCCGGAGCTGCACAGCAGTGGAGGTCCAGCCCTCAGGCCCTTTTGTGGGCGGTCTTTGATTACCTGGTTATATTTTTTAATTTTGAATGTTAGCATCCAAAATTTTCTTACATGCGACAAGCTGATTAAACAACTCTTCTGTAGAATACTCATATGCTCTTTGAGCTAGTGTGCTTTCAATTTGATTATAAACACTAAGGTTCTTGTTAAACTTGCTCTCTTCTTCCTTTGTCACAACCTTACGTACAATCATTTCTGAATACGTGTGAACACCAAAAGCTAATGAAATAACACGATGCTCTATAAACTGCCTAACAAGGTCATCATCGAATTCATTTGTATCAATTTCAGAAATCACCTTATTAATTGGCTTGCAATTCTTCTAGTGTTTATAGCTGCATAATGCCTACTTATTGATTTACATATAACAACGCCGCACTAAGAGTGCAAAAAATTGTTGGCTAAAATGTTGAACGGAGTGAAAATACCCAACTGTTTTTTGTGATCTTCACCCGATAAAGTGGACACCGTCCACGTTTCAATTAACTGCCAATTCAAACTCGGCAGGTAACTTTTACCCAACGCCCAAATCTAATTATCTGTTGTGGGGTATACTCCATTATCCAAGAGCTATCTGCTGCAACTACAAGCATATGTTTTTGATTAAAGTAATCGTCTGGTTTCTTAAGCAGAGCATCCCAAGTTGTTTGCTGAAGTTCAGACCAAGCAGTATCGGTTAAAATGACTTCGATGGAATCCGAAATCTCTTTGCTATTTAACCAAGACTCCAATTTTTGGATATGAGTTAGATCTTCAAATGAAGCCATTACCCACTCGCTGGTTTCATCAACGCCAGAATCCCAAACAACTTCGTGCAAATGAGGTTCTACGAGTTTTCTAACATCTCTGCTTCGTAATGCTTGATTAAGAAGGTTGACCATCCATAGTTACCTAACGCCGCCAACACGCGCAGCTTTTTAGTGGAGGCGAAGCCGCAACGGAATAGCTGTCGCCGTGATTGGCCTTGTTAACTGCTGGCATTTTCGAGCAACTTTTTCACTACAGTTTCTAAATAGTCCGGCTCTGGAAAAAGCGATTTGGTATAAAGCCAGTTTCGGCGTGGCCCTATTGTGAATGTGCCAGTTCTTGCTTTGTAACCGGGATTCACATGATAGGCTCCTGAGCCAAGAATCGCCTTGGCTTCGGCTTTTGAAAGAACCCATTGAGGACCACCTTTCCCTGGTCTATTGTCATCAATTCGACAGGAAAGGCCTTGCTCTGTAACCGCCAACCAAGTTTTCTGTTTAGATGTCCTAAACACAAGAATTTCCCGAAGACTATCCTCTGCTTGATTATCCGAGGCATTCTCAGGTTCCGTCTCTTCCTGCTCTGGTGCTCTAAGATATGTTCGGTACGCCAATACAGCCATTACAACAGCAGTCACGGCTGTAACGATCTGTGTAATCACTTGTGTCCAAACAGGAAAGCTCATTTAGATATATTTCTCTCAACTATCGAGGCAGTTAACGCCGCAATCACCGGCTTGTCCGCTGCATTGCTTTGTTAAATTCATTAGCATCACAGTTTATCAAAATGGTTGCCGGTGGCTCCATCATAAAACCTCCACCTTGATCTGATGGCAGATATTCTAGCAACTCTCTCGCTAATTCTGAGTTGTTATTTGTCATTTCAAGGTGGCTATAGAGAACTGATTTGAGCCATCCTCTAAATGAATTCCGATACCTCTCATCTTTGATATCTACGGGATTATCCTTTTGAATAGGAGTGCCAATTTTTAACTTGTATAACGCTTCTGCAAAAGTAGGCAAACAACATGTGAAAACACACTCCTCATATCCACTGATGGTTCTGATGAGATTGCCTTTTTTAGTTTTTAGCTTCGCATGCTTTCGAGTTGGGGCGCTCAAAGGCTCAGCCATATCAGCAGACATATAGAAGAAGTCGTATTCTGTTCCTTTCACTTTATGAAATATGCCGAGAGAGCCAACAGATGGCAAAATAGCACCACTTAGAATATCCGGCTTACACTCAAAAGGTGGATATGGGAGTACGTCAGGCCGTCTTGATAACAAATCCCATTGCTCTAAGTTAGCTTTGAAACTCGTCTGAGCGATGTTGTTCGGCCAGCTTGAGCAAATATTAGGGTGCTTCTCATTAGATTTTTTAGCTTGAAGCAATGTAGCCCTAGCTTCAAATACTGGCTTGGTTTTATAAGATACAATCAAAAGGTCGGAAATTTCACACCTAGCTGAAGGCCGACCCCAAGTTCCTTGGCCATTGAATACAACTTGATGCTTCATTCCGTGAAACTCTTCTAGTTTGAAAGATTTGTTCAAGGAACCAAAACTCCGCATCAATGCGCGGAATTGCTGCACTTCAGAGAATCTAGATTTAGATGACTCTATCTTCCATGCATTTAATAAGGCAGCAGCGAAATGTTGGCTTGTCACTTAATACTCCGTGTGAATTTAACAACTTTGTCTACGACAACTGTCGTTTTATAAACCGACAAATGTCCATATATTACATTGCATTTATCTTAACCCTCAAATAAACACCTGTAAACAACTAGTTAACTACAGCTCATACTTCATAAATGCAGAGATACCCCAAAATGGTGGAGATCAGTAATATTGGACAAAACACCATTACTGTATAAATAAACAGTACCGCTAAATATGCCATTTTTCGCTTATAAAACATTCAGCTCACTGGCTGGTAATTTAGCTAGGTGGTTTTAATTTTTGCCGCTGTTGATTATGATGTTCGTATTCCCTGCCTTTTTAAATCCATTAAGGTTTTTCAGTCATTTTATTAAGGATTATCTCATGTCTAGCTATAACGAATCTCCAGAGCAAATTGCACAGGCCACTGAGGGCTATGTGATGCAGCAAACTATGTTGCGTATTAAAGATCCAAAACCGTCGCTGGCATTTTATGAAAACGTATTGGGTATGAAACTATTAGGTAAATACGACTTTCCTGGTATGGAATTTACCTTGTACTTTTTAGGCTATGAGCAAGATATGCCAAAAGGCGATGATAAAGAAAAAACTCAATGGGTGTTTCGCCGCCCTGCGCTGATTGAGCTTACCCATAACTGGGGCACTGAAAACGACGACAGCTTTAGCGGTTATCACAGTGGTAATGAAGAACCAAAAGGCTTTGGCCATATTGGTATTAGCGTACCTGATGTATATGCAGCGTGCGAACGCTTTGCTAAATACGATGTGGAGTTTGTAAAACAGCCAGATGGCGGCTCAATGAAAGGCCTTGCCTTTATTAAAGACCCAGACGGTTACTGGATTGAAATACTCTCACCAGAGGGAATTACCGATATTATTTTTGGTAAATAACCCATATACAGAATATTAAAAAGCCAGCAAACAAGCTGGCTTTTGTGTTTCTAAATAAACAATTACTTATAAGTAAAAGTCACTTCATCCATTTTAGCTAAAACACCTGAATCAGACTCAGAAAAAGTAACTTTATCAGTTACTGCGGTAATATTATTAAAGGTGATAACTACTTCTCCTTCCATTACTGTATCGCCATTGTTAAAGCTAACGCTGTTTGATGTGGTCTGAAATTTATTTTTATAGTCAAATGAAAGGTGTACGTCACCTATATATGTTTGGGTTTTATTATCCGAAGAGAAAACTTGTTTGTTTGCTGTAATTACATGCTGATTAGCTAAAACAACACTTGGTAAAGCAATTGCAACAACGACTAATACTTTAAGTAACTTCATATTTATTTCCTTATATTAGAGAGCTTATAACAAATAAAAAATTAATGAGTGTTTTTTGTACTCCACATTAAGCTTGCATAAAAGGTACTAGATTGCAAGTATTGCAAGTATAAAAAAACCAGCTGTTAAGCTGGCTTTGTATATTTACTAATTTACGTAATTACTTGCGTAGTGCGTCTATACGTGCATCAAGCGGTGGGTGAGATGAAAACAACTCAGCCATGCCTTTACCACTGGCAATACCAAAGGCCATCATTGAGCCTTCTAATTGCGATGGGTGGTTTTGCTTTAATCGCTCAAGGGCTGAACGCATTTTATCTGCGCCTACCAACTGAGCTGCACCGTTGTCGGCTGCAAATTCACGCTTGCGGCTGTAATGGGCAACCACCACACTGGCTAATACACCAAATAATACTTGGAATAACATATCGAATAAGAAGTAAGTCCAGCTGCTGCCGCCCTCTTCTTCATCGCTATTTATAAAATTATCTACAATGCCCGCCAGCACTTTTGCGGCAAAAATAACAAAGGTATTAACCACGCCTTGAATAAGCGTTAGCGTTACCATGTCGCCATTAGCCACGTGCGATACTTCGTGTGCAAGCACCGCTTCAGCTTGATCTTGGGTCATGCTGTGTAATAAACCCGTACTTACCGCCACCAGCGAGTTATTTTTACTTGGGCCGGTTGCAAAAGCGTTCATTTCTGGGCTGTCGTAAATAGCCACTTCAGGCATATTAATACCGGCTTTTTTAGCTTGCGTAGCAACGGTATTCATTAACCACTGCTCGGTTTCGTTACTTGGTTTAGTAATAACCTGTGCACCGGTTGATTTTTTCGCCATCCATTTCGACATATATAAAGAAATAAACGACCCACCAAAACCAAATACAGCAGCTATTAATAAAATACCACCCAGGCTACGATGGCTTAAGCCCAGCGCACTCATTATGATTGAAAGCACAACACCTAATACCAACATAACCGCTAAGTTAGTTAATAAAAACAAAAATACACGTTTCATACATGGTCTCCAAAAATAACATTTATTGCTGAGCGATTTCTTTTTGTTGATCGGCCATAGCAATTACTGCGTTATGACACACTATGTCATAACGTCAACGCTATTCTGTGACAAACTATGTCATAACGCAAGGGATATTTTTAAAGTTTTATATATATTTAATTAAGTTAAACTTTTTAGGATTTTTTCTGTTCAACAGTAAAAACTCACTTATAAAAACAATATAATTCAATAAGTTATTCCATTTTTATACTATGCGCTTTTATATACCGTGATTAACATTTGCCATATCTGTGGGGAAGCCTCGCTCTTTTGCAAGTACTTGTGCAATTTTACTTATATCTTCATTGCGACTGTTCTGAAGGTAGGCCCATTGGTGATGCTTACGGTGGTTATTACTGTCGTGTTCTGTGCAAATTAAACCAAGCTTTATAAATTCAGCTACTATTTCGTCAGCAGCGATTAAAGTTGATGACGCTTTTACATTTTCAGCTCGTGCGTAGCTAATATGCGAATATAAACTTACGTCGGCAACGCGCAAGGTGTCGTCTTCGCCTGGGATCTGTTGGCCGCCAAACAAGGCATTGTTTTGCGTATTAGCGTTTTTAAATGCTGGTACAAACTCAGCTACATAATCAATCGCTTTTTGACCACGTGCTTTTAGCACCTGCTGATCCCAACCATTATTTATATAATTTAAGTACTTAGCAGGCAGTTGTGGCTGTGCCGTTTGCTCGGCTGTATCTGCTAGGCCATCGTTAAACAAGGTAATTGAGTTAGTCATACCATGAATTTGATAAAAGCCATTAGGGTACGGCGTTAATTGTGCCATGCCCTCGGGTGTGCCTCGGTTACCATAAATAATAATTTCGGGTATTTTCCCGCCAGCGCCTTGCCAGTGTGCAATGTATGAGGCTTTAAATTCGACCATACGCTTGGGCTTTACGCCTACCATGTCATCAACAATACCGGTTTGAAAGCCACAGGCGTTTATAAGGTAATCTACTTCTGCTGTTTGGGTCGTGTTGCTTTGGTTGTTTTGGTATTCAATTTTCCATTTTGGCATTTGATTGTTAGCACTACTTTGCTCAACTTTGCTGACTTGCTTTACCTCTGTGCTGGTAAGCACGTTAGCGTGTTCGTACTGGGCAAGCGCAAGTTGCGCACTTGCTGATAATCTAAATATATTCCAACCGTATTCTTGAACAACAATAAGTGGGTATTTTACTTTGTTTAAGTTTAAATGCTTAGCAACGGGGATCATCCACTCATCTTGCGTTTTAGGCTCAGTAACCTGCTCTTTTTTACTCAAGGTTATCATTTGCTCATGGCTATAAAGCTGATAGTAATTATCAGGCTCGCCAAGAACTTTATTATTATGATCTTGTTCAATTAAGTCTTTATATGCATTAGTAAGCTTGTCTAACCTTGGCAGTAAATCATCCGGTGAATCATCATCACGCGTTGGCACAGCAAATACAGTTGGGCGTACATCTATGCTGTAAGGATATAGTCGTAAAATATCGATACATTGTTTGAGTAAATCTATACAGTCTTGATCTGGAATTTCACGGTATAAATTACCACCGGCGTGCAGATGGCACATAGGAGGGCCGTCAATAAGTGACGTTTTTTTCTCAAATACAGTCGTTTTTATGCCTAATGCCGCAAGGCGAATCGCAATTGTTGCCCCTGCAGTTCCCCCACCTAAAATACCTACACGGGTTTTAGGCAGAGCACTTTTTGGTAGATCTGATTCTGCCTTCACCTGTGTATTATAAGCGTAGTTCTTAATAAATGGGTGGGTCATGGTATTTGTTATTTCCTTAGTAACAATAGCACTGTGTAATTAGCGTTATATATGCATACAGGGTGTGTATTTCAAGGCGCTAAACATATTTATTAAACCGGTGTATTTAATATATATACTGCTTTGTATATTTATAAAATTACAAAGCAGTATAGTTTAGGCATTTATAGCAAGTGCAGTAAGAAGAGTTTTATAAATTTGTAATTTAGGGGTTTGCTCGGTATAGGGGCTTATAGCAAGCAACGGGAATGGTAAACGTGTTTTAAGCGAATCTAGGTTTGCTTGGTATTCATCCATCGTGGCATCAACTTGGTTGGCAATCCAGCCAATGCAATTAACACCCATACTTTGCATATGTGCTGCAGTGAGTAATGCATGATTTATACAGCCTAGTTTCATCCCTACTACTAATATTACGGGTAGTTGCTCTGCTTTTACCCAGTCATATAAATATTCGTTGTCGTTAATTGGCAATGCCCAGCCGCCCGCACCTTCTGTTAGCAGGTAGTCTGCACCTTGTTGCTTCACATTTTTATAAGCGGTAAGTAGCTTTTCAACGCTTAGGGTTACTCCCACTTGCTCTGCTGCAATGTGCGGAGCTATGGCGGGCTCAAAAGCAAACGGATTAATAATGTCGTATTTAGCACTCACAGTCGCGCTTTCCATTAGCATTAAGGCATCGGCATTCACGAGCTGATCAAACGCAAGTTCACACCCTGATGCAATCGGTTTAAAACCTATTGCACGCTGCTTATGTTGGGCGAGTAACTTTAATAGCAAACTAGTTACGTGGGTTTTACCAGCGTCGGTATCGGTACCGGTAATAAAAAATTGCTGCATTGCCTTACCTTTAAATTTTTGCTTTTTCTAATGATAACAATACCACATGGTAAGATACATGGGCTTGGTTGTTTATAAGCGGATACGCCGCACATACTTTTTGTAGCGCCGATTTAGTTAATAAACCAGGGCGTTGCGTTGCTTTATTTTGCGACGTTGCCCCAATGGCTTTAATTGAACTAATCGCTTTAAGCGGGCTTGTAAACTCATCAGTATAAATAACCTCTGCCGCGTTATTAACAATAAACCCTGCCTTTTTGACCGATTGGTTTATATTATCGCTACTTAAAAAGTTATTAATGTGGCTATGCGAATCGAGCGCGGCAAACGCCGTTTTTATTTCATGTAGTGAGCCTTCTACCACCGTACTTATGTACGCCTGCCCACCGGGCTTTAAAGCTGAATATAATGAATGCATTAGCATTTCAAAATTAGCCGACCATTGCATTGCAAAATTACTAAATACCACATCAATACTATTTTGTTGAAAGGGTAAATTATCCATGTCGGCGCAAATACGCGGTGCGGTTACTGCACTATTTTTAAGCATGGTAAGGCTTAAATCCATGGCAATTACCTGTTTATATATTCCTTGTAACTCTTCGGTATTCACTAACGGCCCAGCGCCTAAATCAACACAATGTTTGTGCTTTGTGCTCGCATCAAGCTCAATGAGTTTAATTAAATCGATTGCGGCTTGTTTTTGTACATGCGCATGAGTTACATATTGGTTTGCCGCCGTTGAAAACCTGCGTTGCGTTACCTGCTTTAAACTATTAACAGCTAAACAAGCTAACGGTGACTTTATACGCGAGTTCGTATTTGCAGCTTGTGCGTTTATCATGCAATGGCCTTTTTTAAACAATTTACCAATGTTGTAATATCTTGCTCGGTATGGGCGGCGGTTAAGGTAACGCGAAGCCTTGAGGTATTATGCTGCACCGTGGGCGGGCGAATAGCGGTTAGCCAAATTCCCTGCTGTTTGAGCTGCTCACAGGCTTTTAAGGTCTGTTCGGCACACCCTAAAATTAGGGGTTGAATGGCAGTTGTTGAATCCATTAAGGCAATTTTGTGTTCATTGGCTAAACGTTTAAATAAAGCAATATTAGCGTTTAATTTGGCACGCTTGTGGCTAGCATCACGTATGGTTTTAATTCTTGATAATGTATGCAAAGCAATAAATGGCGACATTGCAGTCGAATAAGTGTAATCGCGGTTAAACTGCAGCATGTAATCAATAAATTCACTTGAACCTAATACACACGCCCCGCTACTTGCCACCGCTTTACCAAAGGTGATCACTAAAATATCTGGCAAATTATCTGCCGCTATAAGTGGCTCACAGCTTCCCAAACCCGATTTACCCAGTACGCCAAAGCCATGCGCATCGTCTATCATTAACCAGGCGTTATGTGCTTTAGCTAAACTCAGTAACTCAATTAAAGGTGCTTGGTCGCCATCCATCGAGAATACACCCTCACTCACGATCAATTTATACTTAGCATTGGACTTTTCGAGCCGTGAACGTAAATGATTCATGTCGTTATGGTTAAAGCGCACAAGTGCTGCGTTTGCATGCAATGCGCCGTCGATTAAGCTCGCATGATTAAGTTTATCCTGAAAAATCGCACTTTGTTGAGCAATGGCTTTATCTTGAAATAGCGCTTTTATAACACTGCTATTAGCACTAAAGCCCGAATTAAACAGCATGGCATTGTTATAGCCCAACTGAGCACATAAGTATTTTTCGAGCTGTTGCTGCGCACCTTGATAGCCAGTAACTAAAGCAGAACTATGACTTCCTAAGCTCTGCATGCCTTCAAACACAGTGGGCTCATCGGCAAAGCCTAGGTAGTCGTTACTAGCAAAATTAAGATAGTGTTTATTATCAACTATAATTTCACGCGCACTGGCTTGCTCAATAACATAACGTTTGCGGTTGAGCGCGCTTTGCTGGCGCGCTTGTAAATGGCTATTTATAAAATCAAATGACATAGCAATACACAATGTTAAGCAGGATAAAACAATTCTGAACTGGCTTTATCGGCCACTTTAGAAGATAACGACGCAGCAACGGCTTCATCTGAATAGTCTTCGGCCGTTTCAGGGTTCATACCCAGCTTTTTAATTAATTGCATATCGGCATCTGCTTCTGGGTTTTCAGTAGTAAGAAGTTTATCACCATAAAAAATGGAATTAGCACCGGCAAAAAAACACATCGATTGCATTTGCTCATTCATTGCGCTGCGCCCTGCCGATAAACGTACATAGCTGTGCGGCATCATAATACGCGCGGTGGCAATAGTACGAATAAACTCAAACTGATCTAAGTCGTCTACGTTTTCAAGCGGTGTTCCTTTTACTTTTACTAGCATATTAATAGGGACGCTTTCTGGTTGCTGCGGTAAATTAGCCAATTGCATTAATAACCCATAACGATCGCTGGGTTGCTCACCCATACCGACAATACCGCCAGAACAAACTTTCATACCGGCATCACGCACATGATCAATAGTGTTTAGTCTGTCTGCAAAGGTACGGGTAGATATAATTTGTTCGTAGTATTCAGGTGAGGTATCTAAATTATGATTATAGTAGTCAAGCCCTGCATCACTCAGCGCATGGGCTTTTTCATTGGTAAGCTTACCTAGGGTCATACAGGTTTCAAGGCCAAGCTCTTTTACTTCTTTAACCATTTTTGAAATGTACGGCATATCACGATCTTTAGGATCTGACCACGCAGCGCCCATACAAAAACGGGTGGCGCCTTTTTGTTTTGCAAGGCGTGCTTGCTCTACTACTTTTTCTACTTCTAGCAGGCGCTCTCGCTCTAGGTCGGTTTTATAATGACCTGATTGCGGGCAATATTTACAATCTTCAGGGCAAGCACCTGTTTTTATTGATAGTAAAGTAGAAATTTGCACCTGATTAGGATTAAAATTAGCACGGTGTACGGTCGCGGCTTTAAAAAGCAGATCGTTAAACGGCATTTCAAATAAGGCTTTAACCTCGCTATGGGTCCAATCGTGGCGAACTGTTGCAAGCTCCATAATACTCTCTTTTATTTTTTGCTCTTGGTGTTATTGGCTTAGAATACGTATTGTCGTACCATTGTCAACGAAACCCATATAGCTAAAGTTTACATATGAGCACAAAACACACAATAGACCTTGATTTTGACCGAAATCACATTTGGCACCCTTATACATCAATGACTCAACCAATTCCGGTTTATCCTGTTACAAACGCCAATCACAACCTTATACACCTAGAAACAGGCGAGAAACTCATCGACGGTATGGCCTCTTGGTGGAGCGCAATACATGGCTACAATCATCCCGTTTTAAATAATGCGATGACAGAGCAAATCAATAAAATGAGCCATGTAATGTTTGGCGGCATTACCCATTACAGCGCAGTGGAGCTTTGTAAAAAGCTAGTAGCAATAACGCCCGAGCATTTAAATAAAGTATTTTTAGCCGACAGCGGCTCGGTAAGTGTTGAAGTAGCGATTAAAATGGCGCTGCAGTATTGGTTAAGCCAAGGCATTAATACTAAACAAAAGTTAATGACTCCGTTTAAGGGCTATCATGGCGATACCTTTGCGGCCATGAGTGTGTGCGATCCGGTTAATTCTATGCATAGCTTGTACTCTGGCTTTTTACCTGAGCATGTATTTGTACCTGCACCTGTTAGCCAATTTCATGACGAGTTTAATCAAGCCGAGGCGGATGAACTAGAACACTATTTTTTAAAACACCACCAGCATGTTGCCGCCTTTATTATTGAACCCATAGTACAAAACGCGGGAGGAATGAACTTTTATCATCCTGAATATTTAGCCTGTGTGCGCAAGTTATGTACTCAATACGATGTATTGCTCATTTGTGATGAAATTGCCACAGGCTTTGGCCGTACAGGTATAATGTTTGCTGTAGAGCACGCCAATGTACAGCCAGATATACTTTGTATTGGCAAGGCACTCACCGGCGGCACCATGACCTTATCAGCCACGTTAACGACCGATAAAATAGCGATAGGCATTAGCGAAGGTGAAGCCGGTGTTTTGATGCACGGACCTACATTTATGGGCAATCCACTCGCCTGCGCTGTGGCATGTGCCAGTATAGACTTATTGCTTGAACAAGATTGGCAACAGCGAATTTGTGAAATAAACCAAGCACTTCAACAATTACATCAGTGTGGCTCACTTACTGATGTAGTTAATGTGCGCACTTTAGGTGCAATTGGCGTGGTAGAACTGACAGATGAGGCAGGAATAGTAGATGTAGCTAAAATACAGGCTTATTTTGTTAGCCAAGGAGTGTGGATACGCCCATTTGGTAAACTAATTTACTTAATGCCACCGTATATAAGTGACGATGCCAGTATTAAACAGCTTTGCGATGCTATATATAACGCCATAAAGGGTAAACATTACGTATAGATGGTTAATTATTTTAGCCACTAAAGTTAAAATTAAATTGATATTTCTATTTAGTTATTATTCCTCTGTAAAGTTTAGTAAATTTAACCCTTTGGCTTGATTTAGTGTGTTGATCTAAGGGATGTTTAGGGATATGATAATGACTATCATTTACAATAACATTTATGGACTCACTTGCTATGAAAATATTACTTAAGCCTGCCAAGAAATTAAGTGCAACTTTTTTACTCGCTTCTGCGATTTTTGCGCAACCGGCACTTGCTAACGGCCCAATTGGTGAGCATGTTAATCACCTTCAAGCTAATTTAAAAACCTACAACGAAGACGTTGAGTGGATGGTTTCAAAGGTTGATACCCTAGTAAGCGATTACGAGAAAAAAGGCGCTAAAGTAGTTAATACTGATGACTTAATTGAGTACTGGGAATCGGTTAAATTTCACAGCGCCATAGAAACAAATTATGTCCCTGTATATGCCTCTATTTGGCAAGGTTTATATGGCATAAAAATGGCTGTTGATAACAAAAAGCCAGCCTCAGAAGTACGTTTGCAGCAACAAGCAATGAACAATGCTTTATGGCAAGGCCTAGGCGCAGTTAAGCTAGCGGCTCAGTTTCAACAAAAAGGGTTATTAAAAAGCGTTAAAGCCACAGCAACAAAAGAAATGACGCAAAGCGCGACCATTGATGAAATTAAACACAAATTAGACCGAGTGGTCGCTAAATACGCAGAGCGTTTAAGCGATGAAGCAACCAGCATAGTTCACGATACTTACCTGCATTTATTTGAAGGTGTAGAAGGCACACTCATTGAGCAAGACGCTAACTTAGTAGAAGTTCTTGAAAAAGACTTTAACGTAACCCTACCGCAGGCTATTTCAGGTAATAAAACAGTAAATCAAGTACGTGAAGTGGTTGTTGATATGCAAACTAAGTTAACTCGTGCACAAACGCTAATTGAAAAAGCAGAAAAATCACGTAAGGATGTATTTTAAGTGGAACGCAGAACCTTTATTCAAGGCTTAGCTGCGTTAGGGGTAGCTGGCGCTTTGCCGCTATCTCTTTCACGCGCGTTTGCCGCTGATATTGCCAACCCCGTGTCGGTAGATACATTACCTAAACTGAAAGGCGCACTCACCCTTTATTTGGGACGTGGTGAAGGTGGCTTATACGAAAACGTTTTACAAGCCATTCAAAAAAAGAACCCGGATTTAGATCTTGCTATTCGACGCGGTCCAACTGCAGCTTTGGCTAATACGATTGTTGCCGAAGCCAAAGCGGGTGTTAAACGTGCAGACTTATTTTGGGCTGTCGATTCGGGCGCTATTGGTTTAGTAACCGATGCAGGGCTTGCTAAACCTATGCCTAGTGATTTATCTGCACAGCTACAGCCACAGTTTAGATACGATGAGTGGGCACCTGTTACTGGTCGTATACGTACTTTGCCTTTTAATACTGAGCGTTTAACCAAAGAGCAAATTCCAACAAGCATTATGGAAATAGCCGACAGTGATTTAAGTATTGGTTGGGCACCAGCTTATGCTTCTTTTCAATCGTTTGTTACCGCTATGCGAATTTTAGAAGGCGATGATAAAACTGCTAAATGGCTTAAAAAAGTGCAAAAACGCTCAAAAACCTACGCTGGCGAACTCGGTGTAGTAATGGGCGTTGAACGTGGTGAAGTAGATATTGGTTTTGCTAATCACTACTACACGTTACGTTTGAAGTCTGGTAAGCCCGACGCTAAACTTGATCTTGCATTTACAGAGCAAGATGCCGGTTGTTTAGTGAATGCCTCTGGTATTTTATCGCTGTCTGACGACCCACTAGCAACTAACTTTATGCGCTATTTACTCAGCGTTGAAGTACAAAGTTATTTAGCGAGTGAAGCGTATGAAATTCCGCTAGTAAATGACATAAAGCAACCTGATGGCTTGCCTAAATTAACCAGTATTTCGCCACCAAAAATAGACTTAACTCAGTTGGCTGACTTACGCCCAACTATTGACTTAATGCGCAGCAGCGGCGTTTTATAATGCGAATACCACCATCTTATCCTATGGCGCTGCTTGCAGCGCTTGTTACCCTTACCCCTATTTTTGTTTTAATAACGCTTGCCAGTGATGCAAGCTCTTTTTTTGATAGTCATAATTTAACTATTTTAGGCAATACCCTGTCGTTAATGGGATTAACCGTATTAGGCTCAATTTTAATTGGTGTGCCACTGGCATTTATTAGCGCCTATGTGCAGCTGCCGTTTAAAAAGTTTTGGCTGGTGGTGTTTGCCGCCCCTTTAGCTATACCAAGTTATATAGGGGCATTTACGCTTTACGCTGCATTTGGCCCTGGTGGTGAAATACATAACATACTTGGTTTTGAAACCCCTTCTATGTATGGCTTAACTGGCGCCGCCATTGTAATGACCTTGTATACCTTCCCGTTTGTAATGATGACAACCCGCTCCTCCCTACTTAGTCTTGATGCGAGCATGGTCAATGCAGCGCGTACATTGGGGATGTCGATGACACAAAGCGTGTTTGAAGTTATTTTACCCCGTGTTGTAAATGGTATTGCTGCGGGCTCATTACTCGTTGCCTTGTATACGTTATCTGACTTTGGTACACCGGCAATGATGCGTCTAGATACCTTCACTCGTGTTATTTACGTAGAATATAACGCCTTTGAACTGAGCCGTGCGGCTATGCTGTCTATGCAGCTAATGGTAATTGTTGGCTTTTTACTAATGATTGAATCGCAAATTAAAACTGCGTCTGAACGCCAAGGCCGGCCCCTTATTTTATTCCCAAAAAAATGGCAATTAGGCGCGATGTTTGCCACCTTTGCCCCAATTTTATTACTTGCTATTGGCTTACCACTCGCAGTATTTACACTTTGGCTAGTGCGTGATGGTTTCAGTTCGTTTGATTTTAGTATTGCATGGCACTCTACTTACGCTTCAGCCATTGCAGCTATTGTTACAGTTATTGTGGCTATTCCTGTGGCGCATGCTGCTTTAACCGGAAAAGCAGGCAAAGTGATGGAACGCGTTACTTACTTTGGTTTTGGTATTCCGGGGATTGTTATGGGCACAGCGCTTGTGTATGGCGGCTTACAACTGCCATTTTTATATCAAACACTGGGCTTATTGATCATTGCTTATATGCTACGTTTTTTACCACTTGCGGTTGGCTCTGTGCGTACCAGCACCGAGCACCTTGATCCAAGCTTAGTAAAATCAGCCCGTGTGTTAGGCGCAAGCCCACGTGAAGCTTTCACACGTATTACTTTACCACTGACTATGCGGGGTATTATTGCAGGTGCTGCTTTAGTATTTTTAGAGTCGATGCGTGAATTAGAAGCCACACTATTATTGGGTCCAACTGGTTTTGAAACCTTATCTACGTATTTATGGCGTGTTTACGAAGCCGGTTATTTTGGCCGCGCAGCAATACCTGGTTTATTGTTGGTGGTGATTTCTGCGGCGGCTTTAGCTATTATGATGTCTGGCGAGAAACGCAACCAGTTTGAACATTAAGGATTTATATAAATGCTATCTGTAAGTCAGTTGTCTATAGATTATGGCAGTAATCGTGTTGTTAGTGACTTAAATTTCACTTTAGGTGAAAGCGAAATTTTAATGCTTGTTGGTCCAACAGGTTGTGGTAAAAGTACTATTTTACAAGCCCTAGCTGGGCTTTTACCAATTAGCGACGGCGAAATTAAAGTTGCTAAATGGACTGCTACACCAAAGCATACTGTAGCCCCTGAAAAACGCAGTGTGGGTATGGTGTTTCAAGACTTTGCGTTGTTTCCCCATTTAACGGTTGAGCAAAATGTGTGTTTTAAACTTAAAGACATCAGCCCTGCCGATCATTGGATAAAGCTACTCGGTTTAGATGCGTTTAGACATAAAAAACCAGCTACACTTTCTGGCGGACAAAAACAGCGTGTTGCATTAGCGCGCACCCTAGCCCACCAGCCAGACTTTGTATTACTTGATGAGCCACTATCAAACTTAGACGCGGCTTTAAAAGACATGCTACGTTGGGATATACGTAATGCGCTTAAAGAAGCCGGCGTACCCGCTATTTGGGTAACGCACGATCAAGAAGAAGCACTTTCGGTGGGCGATCGCGTGGGTGTACTAAAAGGCGGAAAAATACAGCAAATTGATAGCCCAGAGCAATGCTTTAGTGCACCCAATAATCGCTTTGTGGCACGCTTTCTAGGTGAAGCTAGTTTTATAAAAGGAACGCTGAATAACGGCCAAGCACTTACCGATATTGGTAATGTTCCCGCTCATGGTGTTGACTGTGAAAACGGTGAGGTAGAGGTGTTACTTCGTCCAGATGATGTATTATTAGTACAAAGCAGTGTAGGAAATAATGGCGAAGTAATTTGGGTACGCTTTGAAGGCGGCAGCAGATTATGCGCCATAAAACTAGCCTGTGGTACTGTGGTTACAAGTCGCGTGAGTCATGAAGTAGTGGTAAATCCTGGTGATAACGTACATGTATCGCTTAGTACCTCTCATCCACTGGCGGCATTTAAAAGCTAGCGCTTTATATATTCTACTTTGGAGGAAACTATGAACGGACCAAATCCAAACAATCCATCACCTATGGAAGGGTTTCCTCAAGTAGGTTATTTAAAAAACTTTATCACCTCTGCGAATATAGACGTTGGTGATTATACCTATTACGACGACCCTGGTGGCCCTGAAAACTTTGAAAAAAATGTACTTTACCATTTCGATTTTATCGGGGACCGTCTTATCATAGGTAAGTTTTGTGCGATAGCTAAAGACGTTACTTTTATTATGAATGGGGCTAATCATCAAACCTCCGGCTTTTCTACCTATCCATTTTTTATATTTGGTAATGGCTGGGAAAAATCTGCACCTCAACAAGGTGATTTACCTTTTAAGGGAGATACTGAAATAGGTAATGATGTGTGGATAGGTTACAACGCCACCATTATGCCAGGAGTAAAAGTCGGTGATGGTGCCATTATAGCAAGTAAATCTGTGGTAACGTCTGATGTGCCCGCCTATGGCATTGTTGGCGGTAACCCTGCAAAATTGATAAAAAAGCGTTTTGATGATGCGACAATTAATAAACTTCTAGCGATTGCATGGTGGGACTGGAGCAGTGAAAAAATCACCGCTCATTTAGATGCCATTACACACTCTGATATAGACGTATTAGCTAAAATTTAATAATTACCACTCAAACATGTAAGCCATTTTACTAATCGTTTTTAACGGTATGTTATGGCTATTGCGTTTTGCGTATAAGTGTTGCATTGATTTATCTTTCACTTCGCCAACAATCACTTCTTTTACCTGATAGCCTAAAGCAATGGCTGCTTGTGAATAGGCAATAAATTCCCACTTTTTAATATTGGTGTTATCCACTATTACCAGTTCAATGCCTTGTGCTAAGGCATTAATAAAACGGGCCAAGTTTAAATTATGATATTGCGATAATTTAAACTTATCAAAATGGTACTCACCCTGCTCGTTAACAAAGTAATCATCTGTTGAGCAAATAAAATATTGGCTTTCATCTGCACCGGAAAGTTCCTCGGCGAGATTTTGCGCATAATATGACTTACCACTGCCTGGTAGTCCTCGTAAAATAAAAACTTGTTTCATAGCATCCATTTTTTATTAATACGTCAATTCGGTTTATTTGCTAATAATGCCACAAATTGATGAAATTTCAGAGCAACAAATGGTAATAGTGGTTATTTAACTGTAAAAATTGGTTAAAAAAACAACGTACCACTAAAAACTTTTAAAGAGTTGCCCACAACAGTTTTTTTATTTTACTTTACTAGGTATTATACAAGGTTCAAGTGCAGTGACCTCAAATGCTAAATAGCACGAGTAACGCACAGTTAATTTATATAGTTAGGCAACTTATATCATTGGAGTGAAGATGAGCCATTTAGCGATTTCAGAGCTATTAAAAGGCAATGTTGCGGTAGACAGCCAAGTAACCATTAAAGGCTGGATCCGTACACGCCGCGATTCAAAAGCAGGAATATCATTTTTAGCCGTTCATGACGGTTCGTGTTTTGATCCTATTCAAGCGGTAGTTCCTAATTCACTGAATAATTATGATGAAGTTACAAGCTTAACAGCAGGCTGTTCTGTGTCGGTTACCGGTGTATTAGTACAATCAGCAGGACAAGGTCAATCTTTCGAAATTCAAGCTAACTCAGTAACTGTGTTAGGTTGGGTTGAAAACCCAGACACCTACCCAATGTCGGCTAAACGCCACAGCATTGAGTATTTACGTGAACACGCTCACCTTCGCCCTCGCACTAATATGATTGGCGCAGTAACACGTGTCCGTAACTGTTTAGCACAAGCAATCCACCGCTTTTACCATGAGCAAGGGTTTTACTGGATCAGCACGCCAATTATTACTGCAAGTGACTGTGAAGGCGCAGGTGAGATGTTCCGTGTATCAACGCTTGATATGCAAAATCTGCCAATGACAGACAAAGGCGAAATTGATTACAGTGAAGACTTTTTTGGTAAAGAAGCCTTTTTAACGGTATCTGGCCAACTTAATGGTGAAACGTACGCTTCTGCAATGTCAAAAATTTACACCTTTGGCCCAACGTTCCGTGCAGAAAACTCTAACACATCTCGTCACTTAGCTGAATTTTGGATGGTAGAGCCAGAAGTTGCGTTTGCTAATTTAGAAGACATCGCAAAACTTGCTGAAAACATGCTTAAGTACGTGTTTAAAGCCGTATTAGAAGAACGCCGTGACGACATGGAATTTTTCGCATTACGTGTTGAAAAAACAGCCATTAGCCGTTTAGAAGAATTTGTTGAAAAAGACTTTGCCCAAGTTGACTACACCGATGCTGTAGAGATTTTAAAAGCGTGTGGCAAGAAATTTGAGTACGATGTTGAGTGGGGTGTAGATTTACAGTCTGAGCACGAGCGTTACTTGGCTGAAGAACACTTTAAAGCACCGGTTGTTATTAAAAACTACCCGCGTGATATTAAAGCATTCTACATGCGTCAGAATGAAGACGGCAAAACTGTTGCAGCTATGGACGTAGTTGCACCAGGTATTGGTGAGATCATTGGTGGTTCACAACGTGAAGAGCGTCTTGATGTATTAGATGCACGTCTAGAAGAGATGGGCTTAAACAAAGAAGATTACAGCTGGTACCGCGACCTCCGTAAATACGGTAGCGTGCCACACTCTGGCTTTGGTTTAGGTTTTGAGCGTTTAGTTGCTTATGTTACCGGTATGGGTAACGTACGTGATGTGATTGCGTTCCCACGTACTAAAGGCAGCGCAACTTACTAAGCTAAGCTTTGTAACGTTAAATAAAAAACCAACCCGCGGGTTGGTTTTTTATTGTCTGATATATTCATGTGCATAAATACTTGTACAATTTGCCTCCCGCTTAGGGAAGCAAATTGTTATAAATACTAAATTTTTATAAATATTTTTCGTTTATAAAGTATATTCGAAATTACCCAAAAGCCAATAACATGCAATAAAGCAAAGGTGAACGATGCCAATTTAGCGCTCATAACTAAGGCGAGTTGCTGATATATCCAATCCCCTAAGTTTAGCTCGCCAATATTAATCAGTGAATAGCTCAGTACCCACACAGCCGATAATACATATATAAACAGTGGGTTTGATCCATACACAATTAATGGATTAACAAGGCGCTCAGGTTTAACAATGTCGCAAAGCCAAACAAAAAATGCCAACACAATACAGGCAATCCCGGATGTGTAAATAACAAAGCTACTAGTCCAAAGTGATTTATTAATTGGCATCACCATTGAGGTTAATTGCCCAATAACAACTGCAACTACACCAATAACTAATAAACGCTTAATGCTTGCCCACTGGCAACTTGTGCTCGTTAACAGGCGCGTTACTTCAAAACCAAATAATACACTCACCACAGCGGGTAACGTACTGATCAGCCCTTCTGGATCAAATGCGAGCCCTTTGCCTTGCCATAAATGCGACTCACCTAGTACGGCAATATCAACCGCTCTAACTAGGTTATGTTCGAGTGTATAAGCGTTTTCAGCGCCAACGCTTAACAGTAATAACCAATAAGCAACTAAGATAATAACCGATAGCGTTAACACCCCTCGCCTATTTAAAAACAACACACAGATAGACGCTAAAATATAGGCTATCCCTATACGTTGCAGTACACCTAATATTCTCAAGTTTTCTATATTAGTAGTAAAGGGATAAATATTTAAAGCTAGACCAATGGCAAATATAATTGCTCCACGTTTAACTAGTCTTAATACTTGGCTAGCACTGGCTGCACTGTTAGTTTTTTTGAACGAAAAAAACATCGCAGAGCCAATAATAAACATAAAAAACGGAAAAATTACATCCGTAGGGGTACAGCCATGCCAATCTGCATGAAGTAAAGGGGCATACACATGGGACCACGATCCCGGAGTGTTTACCAGTATCATTAACGCTATGGTTAGCCCACGCATAGCATCAAGTGCTTTATACCTTGTCATTTTGGCTCCTATTTAATAATTTGTATTTCTACAAATGACAACGCTGTCACTTTGTAGTAAAAAAACTTAAATCGCAAGTAATTTAGATAAGTGGAGTTGTTGAATTAAAAAAGCCGCAGAATCAATAATGAAACGGCGGCTTTAAATCAGAATTTGTTACTTTAGGAGCGGTTTATTGCTTTCCTTTATAGTGCTTGCTCTAACTGTGGTAAAACATCAAATAAGTCAGCAACTAAACCGTAATCAGCTACTTGGAATATTGGCGCATCAGGGTCTTTATTAATGGCAACAATAACTTTTGAATCTTTCATACCTGCAAGATGCTGAATGGCACCACTAATACCCACAGCAATATATAAATTAGGCGCGACAATTTTACCTGTTTGCCCTACTTGCATATCGTTAGGCACAAAGCCCGCGTCAACCGCTGCACGTGATGCACCAATAGCGGCACCGAGTTTATCGGCAATGCCATTTAATAATGCAAAATTTTCACCATTTTGCATACCACGACCACCCGAAATAACCACATCTGCAGCCGTTAGCTCTGGACGCTCTGATTCAGTTTGTTCAACACTAACAAAACTGCTTAACTGTGAATCAGAGACTGCATCTACAGCGGTTACATTAGCTGGAGCTTGCTCGCCTTGTAAATCAAAGCTACTTGCACGTACTGTGATCACTTTTTTACTATCGAGCGATTTAACCGTTGCAATAGCATTACCCGCGTAAATTGGACGTTTAAATGTATCAGCGTCAATTACATCAATAATTTCTGAAATTTGCGCTACATCTAATAATGCGGCAACACGCGGCATAAAGTTTTTACCTGTAGTAGTTGCACTTGCCACAATATGGCTGTAACTATCTGCAAGTGATAACACTAGATCTGTCATACTTTCAGCAAGTTGATGCTCATAAACTGCATTATCAGCAAGTAAAACATTCGCAACACCCTCAATGCTCGCGAGTGACTCACTCATGGCGCCAAGGTTTATGCCTGCTAATAATACATCTACGTCAAAGCCTAATTTTTTAGCGGCATTAATCGTTTTTGAGGTTTCTGGTTTTAAGGCACCGTTATCGTGCTCTGCAATTACAAGAGTTTTCATTTAAATCACCTTTGCCTCTGTTTTAAGTTTTTCTACAAGCTGTGCAACATCTTCAACAATAATCCCGCCGCTACGTTTTGCAGGCTCTTCTACACTAACCAATTCAATACGCGGGGCTAAATCTACACCTAGCGAATCAGCCGCAATAACTTCTAACGGTTTACGTTTGGCTTTCATAATATTAGGTAGCGACGCATAACGTGGCTCATTCAAACGTAAATCGGTGGTGACTATTGCGGGTAAATTAAGTGCAACGGTTTGTAAACCACCATCTACTTCACGAGTGACATTTACTTTGCCATTTTCAATAACAACTTTAGAAGCAAACGTGCCTTGGCCGCGATTGGTCAATGCTGCTAGCATTTGACCTGTTTGATTATTATCAGAATCGATTGACTGTTTTCCTAAAATAACCAGTTCAGGCGATTCTTGTTCAACTACTTTGGCAAGCAATTTTGCTATATGTAGGGACTCTAAGTTTTGCTCTGTTTCAACATGAATCGCTTTATCTGCGCCCAAAGCTAGTGCTGTACGTAATTGTTCTTGAGAGGCTTTAGCGCCAATAGTAACAACAACTACTTCAGTTGCAGTACCCGCTTCTTTTAAACGAATCGCTTCTTCTACAGCAATTTCACAAAATGGGTTCATGGCCATTTTAACGTTAGTTAAATCAACACCGCTGTTGTCAGGTTTAACGCGAGCTTTTACGTTGTAGTCGATCACTCTTTTTATTGGTACGAGAACTTTCATAGGGACTCCATAATTATTTAAACCTATAAGCTAACGTCTACGTCAACCTATTTATTTTATGAAATCAGACTACTTCCTGTTGACGTAAACGTCAACCTAAAATAACCTTAAACTATTCACAACCTGTAACGATTAATTTGCATAACAAAGAAACAGGTTGCTTAGCTTACTTTTTGCCAAATAATGCAAAGGTGAGTCCGTCATAGATAAAGAGGTTATTATGATTGAACGCGAAACCATGGAATTTGATGTTGTAGTTGTAGGGGCAGGTCCTGCGGGGCTTTCAACAGCAATTAAACTCGCGCAGCAAGCACAAGAAAAACAACAAGAGTGCATGATATGTGTAGTTGAAAAAGGCTCAGAAGTTGGTGCACATGTATTATCAGGTGCCGTTTTTGAAACCAAAGCACTTGACGAATTACTGCCAAATTGGCAGGAACTCGGCGCTCCTGTTTCGACTAAAGTGATAAATGATGAGATTTACTGGTTTAACAACGAACATAAAGCAACCTCAATTCCTCACTTTGCTACACCAAATACATTTCATAACAAGGGTAACTACATTGTTTCTATGGGTAATGTATGTCGCTGGTTAGCAGAGCAAGCAGAAAATCTTGGAGTAGAAATATTTCCAGGCTTTAGTGCGCATTCAGTCATTATTGAAGATGATGTTGTAAAAGGCATCATTACTGGCGATATGGGTGTAGATAAAAATGGCAATGAAAAAGACGGTTACATGCCAGGTATGGAGCTACGCGCTAAGTACACAGTATTTGCTGAGGGCTGTCGCGGTCATCTAGGTAAGCAACTGATCAATCAGTTTGCTTTAGACGATGAAAGTTCACCACAGCATTATGGTTTAGGTTTTAAAGAAATTTGGCAAGTTGATGAATCTAAACATCAATTGGGTAAAGTTGTACACGGAACCGGTTGGCCATTAAGTGGCGACACTGGCGGTGGCGCCTTTATGTATCATAGCGAAAACAACCAAGTGGTTGTGGGGTTAATTGTTGATTTAAATTACTCAAACCCACACTTAAGCCCGTTTGATGAATTTCAACGATTAAAACATCACCCTATTTTCAAAAATACGCTTGAAGGTGGAGAACGCATTGCTTACGGTGCACGTGCTATTGCTAAAGGCGGTTTACATTCATTACCAAAAATGCACTTCCCGGGTGGCTTGCTAGTGGGCTGTGATGCAGGCACGCTTAACTTTGCAAAAATTAAAGGCAACCATACGGCTATGAAGTCAGGCATGATAGCCGCTGAAGTTATTTTTAATGCGCTACAAAACAATTTAGCCAATACTGATTTAACCCAGTATAGCGATGAGTTTAAAAAGTCATGGGCGTTTAAAGAGCTGTATCAGTCTCGTAATTTTGGCCCTGCTATGCATACCTTAGGTAAATTTGCAGGCGGCGCATATAACACGCTTGATCAAAATATATTTAAGGGTGCCCTACCGTTTAGTTTTAAAGATAACGTACCTGACCATGCAACTTTAAAAGACGCTAACCAAGCTGAAAAAATTAACTACCCTAAGCCTGATGGCAAACTCAGTTTTGATAAGCTTTCTTCAGTATTTTTATCTAATACTAATCATGAAGAATCGCAGCCGTGTCACTTAAAACTAAAAGATGCATCAATTCCGATTAACGTTAACTTAGTTAAATTTGACGAGCCAGCACAGCGCTACTGCCCTGCCGGCGTTTACGAAGTACAAGAAGTAGAAGGCGAGCAATCCTTTGTGATCAACGCGCAAAACTGTGTGCATTGTAAAACCTGTGATATTAAAGATCCGAGCCAAAATATTACCTGGGTAACTCCCGAAGGTGCTGGTGGCCCTAATTATCCCAATATGTAACAACCTTTCTATAGAAATTATAAACTTATCCTAAATTGCAGGGGCTTCGGCCCCTTTTTTGCGCTATGCTGTTAAGTAATATGAATGAATGAGAGTGTGTTATGGCGTCGTCGAGTGTAATTTTTCGTTTTTTAGCAGAGCCAACCGATGTAAATTTTGGTGGTAAGGTACATGGCGGTGTGGTCATGAAGTGGATTGACCAAGCGGGTTATGCCTGTGCTGCGGGCTGGAGCGGCCACTACTGTGTAACGGTATCGGTTGCAGGCGTTAAGTTTAGCCGCCCTATCTTAGTTGGCCAAATTGTTGAGGTTGAAGCAAAAATTGCACACACCGGCAAAACCAGCATGCAAATTTTTATTCAAGTTCGCTGTGGCGACCCGAAAACGCAAAATCTAGTTGAAACCAATCACTGCGTTATTAGCTTTGTTGCTATGGATGAAACGGGTTACCCAGTGGCGGTACCAGAATTTAAATCGGTTACCGATGAAGACAAAAAGCTTGAGAACTACGCAATTAAAATGAAGCAAATAGCCATCGAAACAGAAAACTTATTAGATAAAGTTTAATTTAGTTACTTTTATAGGTATGTAGAAACTACAACAACTTGTAAAAGCTACAATTTTTTAATTTTTATGGATTAACTGCACGCTGAACACCTGATTGTTTTGCGTGCCAAAAACACCATAACAGCTTAACAAACACACATAAAGACTAAATATTAGGCTAAATAATACTTGGCACGCTCACTGCAATTAGTAAATCGACGTTTGATGAAATAATTCATCGATATTACTTTTTAAAGGAGCTATATAATGATTAAAACACTTTCTCTTTCTGCACTTGCTTTAGCAACATTGGGTTTTAATTCAGCGGCACAAGCTGATGTTACCGACATGGACTCTCCGAGTATTTACACTGGTATTGGTTATGGCCAATATTCATTTCAGTTTGAAGATAGCGAAAACGACACCGACTTTGATGACGACGCGCAAATGTTAAAAGGTTACATTGGTACCCAATTTAATGAACATTTAAGTCTTGAGCTTGCCTATCTAAATTTTGATGAAGTGAGTGATATAGACAGCAAAGCTGAAATTGATGGCGTATCGTTAGCAGCACGTTTTGCAGCGCCGATCACTGAAGACTTTTCTGTTTATGCAAAAGGTGGTTGGTTTGAATGGGATGCAGACGTTACTCAAGAGCTACCGGTTGGCAGCATCAGCGCATCTCAAGATGGCGGCGACGTGTTTTACGGTGCAGGTATTGAATATGCATTTACAACCAATATGCAAGTGCGTTTAGAGTATGAGCGTTATGAATTAGAAGATGATATTGATCCAGAAATGGATGTTGCGTCAGTATCATTCCAATACATGTTTTAATAATAGCTTAATTGTTAAAACATTAGGTAAGGCTATTTTTAGCCTTACCTTTTTTATTTCACATTTAAACCTGTTAGTCTAAAAACAAAATATCCCCAAATTAAGCTAATGCCAGCAACATTAATAACAGGTAGAATAACGCTCTATTTTTTCTATAACCGAGCATTATGAGCGATTATCAAATTTCGGCTATTGGCCATATTCAATCTCCGTATAAACAAAAATTTGCCATTCCTAGGCAACCTAGATTAGTACCCGAGGCTAAAGCCAAACTGATTTTTGCCAAAGAATTTAATCGTGAAGAGTTTGTTCGCGGATTAGATGAATTTAGCCATATTTGGCTGTTATTTCGTTTTCATGAAACTGCAGATAAAGGCTATTCAGCAATGGTTCGCCCGCCGCGCCTTGGCGGTAATGAGCGTAAAGGCGTATTTGCTACTCGTGCTACTTTTCGTCCAAATGCTATTGGCATGAGTGCAGTAAAGTTGGAGGGAATTGAGTATATAAACGGCCAGTTGGCGTTATTGCTCGCCGGTATTGATTTACTTGATGGCACACCCATCGTAGATATAAAACCTTATTTACCCTATTCAGACTCATTACCCGATGCAAGCGCTGGATTTGCTGATACGCGTCCAGAAACACAAATGAGTGTTGAATTTAGCCAGCAAGCTTTAGAATTTATAAATAAACAAAGTCACTATCCTGAGCTACAAGCGTTTATTAGTAATGTGCTAAAACAAGATCCGCGCCCTGCCTACAAAAAGCAAAAACAAGGCGTGCAAAGCTATGGTATGAATTTGTATGAATACAATATTACTTGGCAAGTGACTGATTCTCATCATCTGGTTACTCATATTGAGCTCAGTTAAGCTAACTTTAAAGCCCTGCTATGGCTATAAAATTCGATAAAAAATCACTTAGCGCTTTAGTGTCAATGCAACCGCTGGTAAACTGAGCGCCTTAATTAAAAGAACATATCACTCTATTTCGGAAAAAACATGCGTACTAGTCAATATATACTCGCTACACTTAAAGAAACGCCATCCGATGCGGAAATTGTCTCGCATCAATTAATGCTTAGAGCCGGAATGATCCGTCGCGTCGCTTCGGGTTTATACACTTGGCTTCCCTCTGGCTTACGTGTGCTAAGAAAAGTAGAAAACATAGTACGCGAAGAAATGGATAAAGCCGGCGCAATTGAAATGCTTATGCCTGTTATTCAGCCTGCTGATTTATGGGAAGAGTCTGGCCGCTGGAGTGAGTTTGGTCCTGAGTTAATGCGCTTTACCGACCGTCATAATCGTGAATTTGCCATGGGCCCTACCCATGAAGAAGTGATCACCGATTTTGTTCGTAAAGAAATTAACAGCTACAAACAGCTACCAATTACTTTGTACCAAGTACAAACTAAAGTACGTGACGAACGTCGCCCACGTTTTGGTGTTATGCGTGCCCGTGAATTTACTATGAAAGATGCCTACTCATTCCATTTAACCGATGAATGTTTAGATGCAACGTATCAAGTAATGCACAAAGCCTACTGTAATATTTTTGAACGTTTAGGCTTAGATTACCGCCCAGTAATTGCAGATACAGGCTCTATTGGCGGTAGTGTATCGCATGAGTTCCATGTACTTGCTGAATCTGGCGAAGATGCCATTGCTTTTAGTGATGCCAGCGACTACGCCGCTAATATTGAAAAAGCCGAAGCATTAGCGCCAACTGAAGCTCGCCCAGAAGCAAGCAAAGAGTTAAAAGCATTCCCAACGCCTGATGCTAAAACAATTAATGAGCTTAAAAAACACTATGGCGTAAAACCCCATCGCGGTGTTAAAACATTAGTGGTTTATGGTACTCCTAATGAAGACGGCGTACGCGGCCTAGTTGCATTAGTACTGCGTGGCGATCATGAACTAAATGAACTTAAAGCTGAAAAGCATCCACTGGTTGATTCTCCACTTGAAATGGCAACCGAAGCAGATATTGTTGCTGCCATTGGCGCAAAACCAGGGTCTTTAGGCCCAGTTGGCTTAAACATGCCTATTATTGTTGATAGAACTGCGAATGTAATGGCTGATTTTGTAGCCGGTGCCAATAAAGATGATGAGCACTTTAGCGGTATTAACTGGGATCGCGACGTAACAAACTACGAAGTTGCTGATATCCGTAATATTGTAGAAGGCGATCCTAGCCCATGTGGTCAAGGCACGTTACAAATTAAGCGCGGTATTGAAGTTGGTCATATTTTCCAACTAGGTACTAAGTACTCAGAAGCATTAAAAGCAGGTGTACTGAGCGAATCAGGTAAAAACCAAATAATGACTATGGGTTGTTATGGAATTGGTGTATCACGTATTGTTGCTGCAGCTATTGAGCAAAATAACGATCAATACGGTATTACATGGCCTAAAGCTATCGCTCCTTTCGATTTAGCAATTGTGCCAATGAATATGCATAAATCGCATCGTATTCCTGATATTGCTAATAACCTATATCAAGGTTTAAAAGATGCAGGCCTAGATGTGCTATTTGATGACCGTAAAGAGCGCCCTGGTGTTATGTTTAACGACATGGAATTACTTGGTGTACCTTACACACTTGTCATTGGTGAGCGTAACCTTGATGAGAATAAGGTAGAACTTAAAAACCGTCGCACCGGTGAAAAACTTATGATAGATATTGATAGCGCAATTGAAACTATTAAAGCGCAATTTAAATCATAAATAGTAATCTCATTAAAAAACCGCTGTATGATTTTTTCATACAGCGGTTTTTTTATGATTGCTTATCTAATAATTTTCAAACACAGAGCTTAAATTAAGCAAATAGCATTGTCTCATAATTAATAATTTATAAAAAAAGGTCGCTGTGCGACCTTTTTTTTATACTTTGCAATTTAGATGCTTATCTAAACAACACGTCTTCGCGGTTAAACCATTTAACACAAAATGCCAATAGTGCACCGGCTATCAGTGCCGTAGCCAAAAATATTAATCCCACCAGCGTGTAATCGACTGTGCCTTTAATAATTTCTTTAATCGCTAAGGCGACGTTAGTAACCGGAATAAAGGCTGTTTTAGCGGTCAGTTCCATATTAGGCATAATGGAGATAATAATTGGGAAAAATACCACCATACTTAATGGCGTCATGTAATTTTGCGCTTCTTTAAACGAACGTGCATAGATTGATATAGCCAATGCTAATGCAGAAAAAATAGCTGCAATTGGTAATAATAATACAAAAATCATCAGTAAGTCAGAAATGCCTAATGTACTAAATGCGGCTTTAATAAACTCTAGATCAGCAAATGCCAGTGCTAATGCAATCCAACACCCCATACTAATGACGGTGATAGTAGTTGATGCGATTGAAGTTGTGAGTAGAGTAATAAATTTACCCAATACTAGCTCTGTACGAGTAATGGGGGTAAGTAATAAGGTTTCTAACGTGCCACGCTCTTTTTCGCCAGCGCCTAAATCAATTGCTGGGTAAGTTGCCCCCATTAGCACTAGCGGGATAAGTAAATAAGGTAAAAACCCACCTACTTTTTCACCTAAGTTTTCACGTTTGTCTGCTGTATCTACTTTAATAACATTGATTGGCTTTAAAATAGATTCTTGAGCACTTTTATCAATACCAAAACTTAATAGTTTACTTTCTTGAAGTGTATCGCTGTACTCTTTAGCAAGTTCTTTTACACGCTCAAATAAGAAGTTAATTGATTTTGAATCATTAAATACAACTTGCCATTCACTTTGCTTTTTATCATCTAATGTTTGCACTGCATCGCTTGGTAAGTATATTCCCATGTCGATATCGCCAGCAGTTACCCCTGTTTTTAGCTCCTCGACACTATTAAAGGTTTTATCGCCTTTATATAACTCAAAGCTTTTATGATAAAACACTTTATCAGTAAATTCTGGGGCAAAGTCGCCATTGATAATTGCATAGGTATTTACCTTTTGCTCTGCATCAAGCGCGGCTTGCGAAGAGATAAACGCAACCACAGCAAATAACAACGGAAAAACCACTATCGGAAATACCACCACGAATAATAAAGTTTTTTTATCGCGTAGCAGCTCGGTTAATTCCTTTTTAAAAACTTCAAACATCTTGCTTCTCCGTTAATATGTTCATAAACGCTTGGTTTAATTCTTCGCTGTTACCTGCTTGTTTAAATTCAGCGAGGGTGCCATCAAAACAACTTACACCTTCATTAATAACCGCTACACGGTCACATAAAAGCGCAACTTCATCTAAATGGTGCGTTGAGAAAATAACCGGAGTGCCTTGTGCTTTTAAGCCTTTAATAAAGTTAATCACTGTTTGCGTGGTCATAATATCAAGCCCGGTAGTTGGCTCATCAAGAATAACAACGTCTGGATGATGCACCACAGCACGCGCAATGTTGGCTTTTTGCTTCATACCGGTTGATAAGTTTTCAGCACGTTTATCAATAAATTTATGCATATCGAGTAAGGTAAATAACTCTTCACAGCGTGCCTTGATTGCCTGCTTGCTCATGCCATGTAGCTTTGCAAAATATTCGATATTTTCTTTTACCGTTAAACGGCCATATAAACCAGTAGAGCCAGACAAAAAACCGATAGATTTACGCCCAATGAGTGGCTTTTTAATTATGTCATTTCCAGCAATAGTAATACTGCCATCATCCGGTTTTAATGCGGTTGAAATCATTCTTAAGGTGGTGGTTTTACCCGCGCCATTAGGCCCTAGCAGCCCCAATACTTCGCCTTTTGCACAGCTAAAGCTGACATTTTTTACTGAATGAAAAAAGTCTTTATCTTCGCGTGGGTCTACTTCATCTGTTTTATTTTTTTTATGATCTTTGGTGAGCTTAAACTTCTTCTTAAGCGCGGTGACTTCTATCATTTTCGTGTCCTTCGTTTCGGTCTAAAATAGTCCGTGTTGTCGTAAAATGATGGATTGTTATTCTCCTCACACCAACCAGGAACACCTAATAAGGGTAAGGGTGAAAGCTGTTTATTATCGGCTAAACAATCATCATTTTTAATCATCTCATAAAGTTGCTTATCTAGGTACTGATATTGCGTTACTAAATCTTTACAAAATATTTCATCGGGTACATTCACAAATAATGCTTTGCCTGTGAGCCCAATATAAGGTTTGGTCAACATTTCGTAATTAGCGTGGCCAAACATGAATGGCGCTATAGTTTTACCCCACTGCTCTCTATGCGTTATAAATGCTGTTTTCCATTGATGGTCTCTTAAGCATGCTTTCCAATTAGAGTCACTAATAGCTAAAACTACGCCACACTCGTCAAACAGGGTTAATGCGTTACGATGTTTACTGCGTTGTTTTAAACCATGCACAGCTATTTCATCTACATGACGCTGATTGATTAGGGCTTTTGTTTTTGGGAATAAACACCAAATAAAACCACCAAACAGATCATGCCAATTTTGCTGGCGAGTAGGTACTTCCCCAGTTTCAAAAATAACTTGTTCATAATAGCGCTCAGCAAAGTCAACCTTTGCATCATCGATAAAACGAACGGGGAGATTATTTGCGTTTATGGCATTTAAGTACGGGGCAAAATACGCAGGTTCTGGCCAGTCTGTTTGTTGATGAATTTTAAACAGCTGACGTAAGTGAGCAAATGCCCCTGTGTTTAGGCTCGTTGCTTGGAATTGTTCTGGGGGAGTAAAACGCTTCATTGTTACCTTTACTGTACATTTTTATCCGTAACAGTTTACCGCAAAAACTGGTTCTAATTAACAGAAGTTCATATACTAAGGCCACTTAGAACAAAAAAAGAGCCAATATGAAACGTTATTTTTCTTTGACCTTAATCACAACAGCGATTCTAGCGGGTTGTGCAACAACAAGTATCACTTCTGACGATGTCGCTAAAGGCTATAACAGCATTCAAGCCGATGAAATTGCTAAGCATGTAAAAGTGTTAGCTTCTGATGAATTTGGTGGTCGTGCTCCTTCATCTGAAGGTGAAAAGCTTACGCTTGACTACTTAACAAAAGAATTTACTGCATTGGGCTTTGAACCGGGTAACGGTGATAGTTTTTTCCAAGAAGTCCCGCTTGTATCATTAGAAGCAGACTCTGACATGCTGCTTAATATTGGCGGTAAAGACTACCAATACAAAAAAGACATGGTAATGGGTAGTAGCCGTATAAGTGCGCAAGAAGGGATTGAAAATTCAGAGCTGGTATTTGTCGGCTACGGTGTTAACGCACCTGAATATAACTGGAATGATTACGAAGGCCTAGATGTTAAGGGTAAAACCGTCGTGATGCTGGTAAATGATCCTGGTTTTGCAACTAAAGATCCAAACTTATTTACCGGTGATGCCATGACCTACTATGGGCGCTGGACTTATAAATACGAAGAAGCAAGCCGTCAAGGTGCAGCGGGCGCTATTATCATTCATGAAACGGCTCCTGCTTCTTACCCTTGGTCAGTGGTTGAGAACTCGTGGAGTGGCGAGCAGTTTGGTTTTGTAAAAGATAATAACAACATGGATCGTGTTGCTGTTGAAGGTTGGGTTACTGTTGATGTAGCAAAAGAGCTATTTACTAAAGCAGGCCTTGATTTTGATACTGCTAAAGCAGAAGCAGCTAAAGGCGCTTACCATGTAGATATGGGCGATTTAACTGCCACTGTGAATGTAAAAAATACCATCAAAAAATCGGTATCTTATAACTTTATTGCCACTCTTCCCGGTAGTAAAACGCCAGATGAGCATGTTATTTACTCTGCGCATTGGGATCATTTAGGAACGGATAAAAATCGTAAAGGTGATCAAATTTATAATGGTGCCCACGATAATGCGACAGGTACAGCCGGTATGATCGAAGTGGCTGAAGCCTTTACTAAACTAGGTAAACGCCCTGACCGCTCAATGACCTTTTTAGCGGTAACCGCTGAAGAACAAGGCTTGCTTGGCTCAAAATATTACGCCGCTAACCCGGTTATTCCGGCAAATAAAACCGTTGCTAATATTAATATGGATAGCTTAAACCTATTAGGAAAAGTAAAAGATATTAGTGTGGTGGGTATTGGGAAATCGCAAATGGATGAACTATTAGCAACTGCTGCAAAAGAGCAAGGCAGAACAGTATCGGGCGACCCTAAACCATCATCAGGTGGTTACTACCGCTCTGATCACTTTGCCTTTGCCAATATGGGTGTACCTGCTATGTACGCCGGTGGTGGTTCAGAAGCATTTGACGAAGAAACGGCTAATTATCGCAAGCGTATGAGTTTAGTATTGCGCGGTTGTTACCACCAGCCTTGTGATAGATATCGTGATGAGTGGGATTTATCAGGTGCGGTTCAAGATTTACAACTATTTTATAAAGTAGGTTTTGATATTTCACAGCAAACTCAATGGCCTACTTGGAATGAAAACTCAGAGTTTCAACGTAAATAAACGTTTTCAAGTAAACACCTAAATGATATTGATTATCATTTAATAAAATAGTACAGTGCGATCTAGTTTATTAATTAGGTCGTACTGTATGTTTTTAACAGAACATTTGGGAGTTATTTCGCCAGCTGCAAAACGTGTTTTTCATCAAAATAAACGCCTAATTTTACCACTGTTAATTTTAGTTTGTTTAGCCCTGCCCAGCTTACGCACTATAACAATCACTGCACTTAGTGATGCTTTTTTTCAAGTCAGTGTGTTTGTTGCTGCGACCCTATTTATTTACTACTACGCGATTGATCATTTACCCCAACTAGAGCTTCGTTATCTAAATGCTAAGTCTCCTGTATTAGAGGTCAGCTTTGCTGCTTTTTTAGGTATGCTGCCAGGCTGTGGTGGTGCAATCATTGTGGTTACCCAATTTACCAAGGGACAAGCAAGCTTTGGGGCTATTGTTGCGGTATTAACGGCTACAATGGGTGATGCCGCATTTTTATTGTTAGCTACCCGCCCTACTGACGGGTTATCGATAATGGCAATAGGCTTAGTCGTTGGAACGTTAACAGGCTTACTGGTTAATAAACTACATAAAACGGGTTATTTATGCCCTACCAATCAAAAGCAAACACAGCCAGTGACTGTATTGCCAACCAAAATAATAAAATTGAGCAAGCCTATTTGGTTAATGGCTATTATTCCTGGGTTACTGATTGCTTTTATACTGGCGTTTAATATTGATTTAAGCCAATTTGGCAATCATGTAGTAAATGCGGTCAGTTTTTTTGGCGCATTAATGGCATTGTTTGTGGTGTTTATGTGGGCGCTATCATCAAAAGGTGAAAGCTATAAGGAAGTGACCTCAGAAGACGATGTATGCAGCCCGCCTTCAAAAATAACGAAAGTACTGCAAGATACTCATTTTGTAACCGCATGGGTGGTTGCCTCCTTTATATTATTTGAACTACTGGTGAGCGTGTTTGGTCTTGATTTAAAAACATGGTTTGTAAATTATGCCTATTTAGCGCCGTTAATTGCGGTATTAATTGGCTTCTTACCCGGTTGTGGACCGCAAATCATTGTCACCACTTTATACATTCAAGGTGTGATACCGTTTAGTGCTTTAGCAGCGAACGCCATCTCCAACGATGGCGATGCGCTTTTCCCTGCCATTGCTATGGCACCCAGAGCGGCCATTATTGCTACAATTTATACCGCCATACCGGCATTGATGGTTGGTTATGGACTGTATTACTTTGTAACTTAATTTCTTACATAAAAAAGCTCAGCAATGGCTGAGCTTAAAATGTTTACAAGTTCCTAATTAAGCAGTGTGTAGTTCAACTTCTTTAGGGTTAGCACCGTGATCGTTTTCACCTTCTTGCGAGTCTTGCGCTAGGAAGATAATCAAAATGATCCAGCCAATCACTGGCACTAGCCACAGTAATTGCCACCAACCTGAACGATTAGTATCGTGAAGACGGCGAGCACCCGCACTTAGTTGAGGAATCAATAAAGCCAAGCTATATATTGTGCTTACAAACATTGTGTTTGTAATACCATCTATAACACTTGTTAAAAGCGAAAAAATCAAATTAATTAACATAAACATCCAAAATGCTTTGCGGCGATTACGTCCTGAAAAATCTGCGTAGCTACGCAGTGCATTCATATAATGTTCCATAAAATTTCCTTAATGTTATTTTTTATATTCCCTAAAGGGCGTACAGTGTTACCTATTTGGTTACATTTGTATCTTAATTAATAATATAAATTTATTAAAGAAAAAAACCAGCTTTATGCTGGTTTTAAATAGTTTTTTAATAAATCATCAAAAAGAATTAGCGCATTGCCATCATCATTTTAGCTGGCTGCTCTAAGTATTCTTTCCATAAATTATTAAAGCGCGCTATCGTGCCGCCATCAATTACACGATGATCACCTGACCAGCTTACTTGCATAATTGCACGTGAAACCACCTGCCCTTGCTGATCAAAGCGTGGAAGGTGCTGTAATTTTCCAAGTGCAACAATCGCGACTTCTGGCTTATTTATGATTGGCGTTGCAATAGTGCCGCCAATTGCACCAATGTTAGAAATGCTAATAGTGCCACCTTTTAAATCATCAGGTGCAACTCGCCCTTCGCGAGCAGAATCAGTAAGCTGAGTTAAACTGTTAGCAACCTCTACAATGCTTTTAGTTTGACAAGCTTTAATATTAGGCACTAATAAGCCCACTTTAGAATCTACCGCAACCCCAATATTATGATCGTCATAGTAAGTAATTTCGCTACAATCATCATTTACTTTTGAGTTAAGTACTGGAAATTGGCTCATTGCCAACGATAACGCCTTAATAAAAAACGGCATCATAGTTAACTTAACGCCCTGAGCTTTATATTGCTCTTTCAGATCAGTTCGAAGTGCAATTAAATCAGTTAAGTCAATTTCATCACTGTAGGTAAAATGTGGAATAGTTGAAACCGACGCTACCATTTGTTTTGCCATGGCCGCTTTAATGCCTTTAATCGCTTCTGTTCGCGTTCCACCTGTGCTCGCTGTATGTTCAGTACTGCTGGTTTTTTTACTCTCAGAAGCTTGTGGTTTATTAAGCTCAGAAGTATCCATACCAGATGGCACTTCATTTTTTATAAATGCTTCAATGTCTTGTTTATAAATACGGCCATTTTTACCACTGCCTGGCACACAGGTTAAGTCAACATCAAGCTCACGCGCTTTGCGTCTAACCGCAGGCGATGCAACTGCTTTTTGGTTAATTACTGCAGTTTGTGGTTGCGTTTGTTTATCGGGCGTATCGGAAGTTGCATTACTTTGTGCTTTAACAACCGCATTATTAACATCAACATCTTCCTTTGCAGCTTGACCTGCTATGGTCATTTGAAATAACGGGCTGTGTACCTTGGCAATTTCACCTTTTTTATAATATAGCTTTTGTACGGTACCGGTATATTTAGCCGGTATTTGTACTAACGCTTTATCGGTCATCACATCACAAACAGCTTGATCTTCTTCAATCTCATCACCTTCTGCCACTAACCACTCAACAATTTCACACTCAACGATACCTTCACCAATATCGGGTAAGATAAAATCTTCTAAATGTTCACGAGTAGATGTTGGTGCAGATGGTGTTTCAGCCTCTTCACTGGGTGCTTCCCCGGCAACATCCATCGCAAATAACGGCGCATGCACTTTAGCAATATCGCCTTTTTTGCAATGCAGCTTAGTGATCACTCCATCGTGTACAGCAGGAATTTGTACTAAGGCTTTGTCTGTCATCACATCACAAATAGGCTGATCTTCTTTTACTGTATCGCCTTCTTGTACCAGCCATTCGACTACTTCGCATTCAACAATGCCTTCACCAATGTCAGGTAATATAAAATCTTTAGCCATGGAAACCTCTAAAAGTTCACTGATTGTTTAATTGCGGCCATTACTTTCAATGCATCTGGAACATATTCTTTTTCTAGCGCCAGCGGATATGGTGTATCTAAACCACAGACACGTAAAATAGGCGACTCTAAATGTAAGAAACACTCTTGAGCGATAGTTGCCGCAATTTCAGCGCCAAAACCATTGGTAATAGGCGCTTCATGACTAACAATAAGCCGACCTGTTTTTGTCACTGACTTAGCAATCGTTTCAACATCCCACGGTAGAATACTGCGAAGGTCAATCACCTCACAGCTAATACCTTGCTCACTGGCTTGTTTAGCGGCTGCTTCTACGATTTCCATTTGTGCGCCCCACGCCAATAAAGTAACGTCAGTGCCCTCTTGAACTACCTCAGCTTTACCTAGTTCAATGCTGTAATCTTCTTCTGGCACTTCACCCGTAGATGCACGATATAAACGTTTTGGCTCAAAAAATAGCACTGGATTATCGTCTTTAATACATGCGCGAAGTAAGCCTTTAGCTTGATAAGGATTACGCGGCACGACAATTTTTAACCCTGGCGTATGAGCAAAATATGCTTCTGGCGATTGCGAGTGATACAAACCACCAGCAATACCGCCGCCGTAAGGTGTTCGTATTGTTAGATTACCTACGTTAAATTCATTACCGCTACGGTAGCGAAACTTAGCAGATTCATTCACTATTTGGTCAAACGCAGGAAAGATGTAATCAGCAAATTGAATCTCAGCAAGCGCTGGTGCACCAAATGCGGCCAATCCGTTAGCAAAACCTAAAATGCCTTGCTCTGTAAGCGGCGTGTTGAATACTCGGTGCTTACCGTATTTTTCTTGTAAACCTGATGTTGCTCTAAAAACACCGCCAAAATAACCAACGTCTTCACCAAAAATACACGCTTGAGGGTGCTCATTCATAGTGATATCTAAAGCAGAATTAATTGCATGTAGCATGTTCATTTTAGCCATTACTTAATTCTCCCTGCTGTTGTTGGGTAGGCATCAGGATGGGCTTTTATATGTGTTTTAAGCTCATCATATTGGCGTTGTAAAGATGGAATTGGTGTATCGTACACATCAGAAATCAGCTCTTCTAAGGCTGGTTTATCAATTACTTCAGCGCGTTTAAGTGCCGCCAAAATATCATCACGAATTGTTTCTTTCGCTTTTATATCTTCTGCGTCATCTAACCAGTTTTGTTTTACTAGCCATTTTCTAAAGCGCTCTATTGGGCACGCTTTATAGTTTGCTTCTTCATCTTTTGAACGGTAGCCACTAGGATCATCTGACGTTGAGTGCGCGCCTAAACGATAAGCTATCGATTCAATAAGTACAGGTTCACCTTGGGTTGCTGCAATTTCTCGGGCTTTTTTAGTTGCTGCATAAACAGCGAGTGCATCGCTGCCATCAACACGTATGGTTTTAATACCATACCCTACGCCACGCGATGCAATACCATCACCTTTAAATTGTTCATCAGCTGGGGTAGAAATAGCATAACCATTGTTACGTGCAAAAAAGATAACCGGTGCCTTGTGCACTGCAGCCATGTTAAGACCTGCGTGAAAATCACCTTCTGAAGCGGCACCTTCACCAAAGTAACAAATGGTGACGTTATCAATAGTGCTTGCTAGTTCACCTGTTTTAGCATCGATATGTTTTACTTTTTGACCGTAAGCATAACCGGTGGCCTGTGGGATTTGAGTTCCTAATGGCGATGAAATTGTCATGTAGTTAAGTGCTTTAGAACCGTAATGGATCGGCATTTGACGGCCTTTACCAAGATCTAGTTCGTTAGAAAACATCTGATTCATAAATTGGTCAAGCGTAAAACCACGGTAGTGCAACGCCGCTTGCTCACGGTATTGCGCCATAATCATATCATCTTGATCAAGGGCTGCCGCAGAGGCTGTTACCGCCGCTTCTTCACCTAAACACTGCATGTAAAAGCTAACACGGCCTTGGCGTTGAGCACCCTGCATACGTTCATCCAATAAACGAATAAAACGCATGGTTTCGTATAATTTAATAGCGGTTTGTTTAGAAATGTCAGGTGCAGGAGCACTAGGATGAATGTCGCCGTCCTCAGTTAAAATACTAAGGGTTGGAATATTAAGCGCGTGACCGTCGATAAACTCAAGCTCATGGTTAATATTCAGCGATACGTTATTGGGATTACTCATAACCTACCTTCTCTTGTTGTCGGTATCACAGTGCCCCTTTAAATTATTATTATGGGTGATTGTTGCTGAATAAACTTTGCAACATCTGCACTGTATTTAATTAAAGCTGCCAACACTTTACGTTAACGTAAAGTGTTATTCAACAAAACTGTGACCAAACAAAAGTAAATATTGAGCAAATAACTGGCAAGTTAACTATACATATAATTAACCACTTATTAATCAGTTGGTTAAACTTTCATAACAAGTGGTCTGATGTGTTGAATTAGCTAAAACGACTATCCACCTGCATAGGCACAACCGTTAATAGTGCACGTTGTCCAATAGCAACTTGTGCGTTAGGAAAAATAATCGCTTCCCCTTCTACGTCCGCATAAATTGCATTATCACCATCAGTTGCTAAAAGCTCACCCTTTGCAAAGCCTGTAAAGTTCTCGGCATCATCAGAAAACGGGAAGCTAAAGTTTTGCTCTGTGCGGTTAATTGTGCGATGAACAGAAAACAACTCAAAGTCACTTGCATTAAATTTAGGGTATTCCACTTCTTTTTGACTAATTAATGCAGTTAATGTTTGCTTGGTTTTTGCAAAGCGCGACATGTCGTTTTCACCAAAGGGTTTTACTTGGCCAAGCTCAACGGTAAACGAATCAGCCCCATGCACAAACGATGAATAGTAGCTAAACGTGGTAGCGGGTGATTTCATCATTAATACCGTATTAACTCCGCAACTCAATAAAAACTGCAGTTGCGACTTTTTCCAAGGCTTGCCATGTAAAAATGGGTAAACAGCAAACTTCTCATTTTTAGAACCACGAATAGCGGTATGTAAATCATAATGACAGCGATACGTGTCCTGCTCTGAGCGTGCATAAAAATCGCTAACGTACTGTTCAAGTTTTGCAGCACGAATACGTTCGTCGTTCATCGCGATGCCATCAACAGTGTGGTGCCCATTAAATAAGCGATTTAAGTTCTCTTCTACAAAGCGTTTACCAATATTAATTGACTGAGGGTTACCAAAAATAAATAAAACCCGTTGTTGTAATTCAAGTTTTCCACTAATAATGTGTTTAATCAGTTCATCGCAAATTTCTATAGGGGCTGTCTCATTGCCATGAATTGCACTTGAAAGCACCACATTCTTTGACGTTATACAATCAGGCTCAAATTCAATTACACCGGTATCATGCACGGTTACTTGCGTATTATTATTAAGAGTAAATTGGCCTGCATCCAAATGCCATTCATGGTTTCGAGAAAGCGTTAAAAAATCACCATCTTGTTTTAATTGATTAATATATTCTGAAGTGGCTGACATCACTATAAAGCCCTTTTTGTTTTATAAATTGTAGATACAAAAACGGCTGAATAAATCAGCCGTTTTTAATTTTAATTGCAGATTAGCTAATTACTGAATCAACCAGTTTTTTAGCTTCTTTTTCTAATAAGGCTAAATGCTCTTCGCCTTTAAATGATTCTAGATATATTTTATATATATCTTCAGTACCTGACGGACGCGCTGCAAACCAGCCACTTTCAGTTACTACTTTTAATCCACCAATTGCTGCATTATTACCTGGCGCATGAGTAAGCTTTTGCATAATTGGCTCACCGGCTAAGGTATCGGCTTTAACATCGTCAGCACTGAGCGCTTTTAAACGTGATTTTTGCTCAGGCGTCGCTGGCGCATCTAAACGTTTATAAATTGGTGCACCAAATTCTTGCTCTAGTTCTTTATATAACGTAGACGGTGTTTTACCTGTAACTGCAAGAATTTCAGCAGCAAGTAGCCCCATGATAAAGCCATCTTTGTCTGTACACCATACGGTGCCATCAAAACGTAAAAAAGCTGCCCCTGCGCTTTCTTCACCACCAAAAGCCAATTTGCCTTTATTTAGCCCCTCAACAAACCATTTAAAACCAACGGGTACTTCTTTTACTTTACGCTTATTACGCTCAGTGACTTTATCAATCATTGAGCTAGAAACGAGGGTTTTACCAATTTCGACGCTGGCTTCCCAGTCACGATGCGTTAGTAAATAATCAATGGCTACTGCTAAAAAGTGATTTGGATTCATTAATCCATCAGGTGTTACTATGCCATGACGGTCATAATCAGGATCATTGCCTATCGATAGATCAAAATCATCTTTAAGGGCAATTAAATTCGCCATTGAATAAGGTGATGAGCAATCCATACGAATTTTGCCATCTTTATCAAGTGGCATAAATGCAAAACGCGGATCAACACTGTCATTTACAACGGTTAAATCCAGATTATATTTTTTCGCAATCACTGGCCAAAAGTTAATGCCTGAACCACCTAATGGATCGATACCTACTTTAATACCAGCATCACTAATCGCTTTTAAATTAACAATGTTTTCAAGATCATTGATGTACGGTGTCATTAAATCTTCATAGCGGATAAAACCAGAACGCGACGCTTTAGCAAATGGAAACAGTTCTACTTCAACTAAGTCTTCCATTAAAAGCTGATTGGCTCTATCTTCAATCCATTTTGTTACATCTGTATCTGCAGGACCGCCATTAGGTGGGTTATATTTGAACCCGCCATCTTCAGGAGGATTATGAGACGGAGTAACGACAATGCCATCGGCCAATTCATTTGGGTGATTTTTATTATAACTAACAATAGCGTGGCTAATTACTGGTGTTGGTGTGAAGTCGCCATTTTCTTGGGTGATCACTTGCACTTCGTTAGCAACCAGCACTTCTATCGCTGAGTTAAAGGCCGCTTCGCTTAATGCGTGGGTGTCTTTACCCAAAAATAATGGGCCGAATATATCGTTTTGTTTTCTGTAATCACAAATAGCTTGGGTGATTGATAATATGTGGGATTCATTAAATTTCACATCATACGCACAACCACGGTGCCCTGAGGTGCCAAAGGCAACACAATGCTCAGGGTTTTGCTCTAGATCAGGCTCATTTAAATAATACGCAGACACTAACTTTGGTACATTCACTAAAACCGATTGTGGTGCAGTTTTCCCTGCGCCGGAATGAATTGCCATGGTATTTCCTTAAAGATAATCACGAATTTTTTCAGCTTGCTCATTGCTATAGCCCAAGCTAAGTGCAACTTCATGCAGCATCATTTTTTTACGTGTAGTATTTGAATTAGTCATCACCCAATATTCACTATCGGTGATGTTTTTAGGGTTCATACTACTACCGCTATTCACTAAGTCTTCTTTACTGGTCGCAAAATAAACACGATCGCGGCCTTTGATATCAAGCACTGCTGAAAAGTCAGTTTTGTGCGTTCGGTAAAATGCACTTAATATAAATAAGAAACGACCAACAACACCTTTTTGCATTGCCAGCTCTTCTTTATTTAAAATATTAAATACGTTCGCATTCTTTTTATTTACCGGCGGTTTCGCCACAGAGGCTGGCTGTTCAACGGCAGCAACTTGTTGTTCTTCAGATGGATTAGACACACTAACAGTTTCATTTTTATGATCAGTGTCTGATTTTGTAGTGTGAATTTTTTCGCCGCTGAGATTTAATAAACGACGTAAAATAGTCGATGCACTTTCACCAATACTCTGGGTATTGCTAGCAATGTACTGATATAACTCGTCGTCTATGTCGATTTGTTTCATGTTCTTCCTGTCATTACGGGTCACATTTTTCTTTCGATATGATTATACCCAAATCACCTCAAGATGCGAGTTTCAGTTGGAATTAAAAGCGATTTAGGCAAGGCATTGATTGCAAACAATAGTCGTTCTATTGCTAAAACCAATAACGCAGTATAAATCGCTTTTAAACCAACCCTCTGGGCGTTTCACAGGAACTTACTCTCATCGTTGTTAATTTTTAAAAGGGATCACCATTGTTGCAAACTAACGCCTTGATATTAAGCCCCGGTGAAACGCTGAATTCTGTATCTTGTGATGGTTTGGGTATATACCCAATCCAGTTAGAAATGCGAGTTACAACCCACGCTACCCTAAACATATAATTAATAATGACCAAATAATCAGAGAGCTAGGTATTTTGCATCCAGCGTTTAAATAATATCTGTATTTTTTGCTTTTTTAGTTAATGCTCGGCAAACTATGGGCAAAATTATGGGAGACGTTTATGCAATTAAATTACAAACAAATTGGTCAAGGTCCTGATGTTGTTTTGATCCATGGACTGTTTGGCTCTTTAGAAAACCTTAATGTGATTGCAAAACCATTAAGTGAACACTTTTGCGTAACCAATGTCGATTTACGTAACCATGGCCTTTCCCCACACAGTGATGAAATGGATTACCTAGCCATGGCCAATGACATTGTGGAATTAATGGCGAAATTGAAAATACAAAAAGCCCACCTTGTAGGGCATTCCATGGGCGGTAAAGTGGCAATGCAAGTTGCATTAACCCATAGCGAATTGGTCAATAAATTAGTGGTACTTGATATCGCCCCAGTTAGCTACCCGGCTCGTCATACCCAAATCATTGAGGCATTAAATGCAGTAAAAAATGCCGATATTAGTGATAGAAAGCAAGCTGATTTAGTAATGCAACCGTATATAGAAGAGTTAGGAGTACGTCAGTTTTTATTGAAGAGTTTATATAAAAATGATGCAGGGAAATTTGTATGGCGATTCAATTTATCAGTGCTTGATAATAAATATTCAACAATTACCGACAACATTAATGCAAATAATTCTTGTTTATGCGAAACTCTGTTTATTAAAGGTAATGACTCTGACTACATATTAGCTGAGCACCGTGAAGCAATTAATTCGCTGTTTAAAAATGTAAGTGCAAAAATCATCCATGGTGCGGGTCATTGGTTGCATGCCCAAAAACCACAGGCTGTAAACAAAGCAATCAATGATTTTTTAACTGCAGTTTAATGTTATTTTTGTGGCGTGTTTTTGATTTATCACACTAAATAATTAAAGATTTATGTGCTATAGTACGCGCCGTTTAATTTAAAGGTTATACGTCGATGGTCAGTCAGTTTATTAACGAATTTGATACCTTAGGGTTGTATTTTGGCTTAGCAGGTATTTTTATTTTTATCGGCTTGGCAATTAAAGACGTACTGAAAAGCGGCAATGTGCCTAAATTTGGTCGTTATATTGTGTGGCTGGTACTTTTTTTAGGTTGTTCTGGCTTTATTGCCAAAGGACTTATTCAGGTATTTTGGCAAGGTGCGGGTGTAGGTTAAGCATGGCCAAGTCAGAAACAGATAGAACAACGCTTGATTTATTTGAATACGAGAAACGTCCAGGTAGGCCGAAAACCAATCCCCTTCCACGGGATATGCAGTTAAAGGTCAATAAACGTAATCAAATAAAAAGAGATAAAGCACGTGGCTTAAAGCGTGTTGAATTTAAAGTTTCGTCACAGCTGTATCAGGCTTTGAGTGATATGGCAGATGCACAAAATATTAGCCGTAGTGCGTTGATCGAAACAATTTTACAAGAAAGATTGGCTATTGATAGATAAAAGGTTTAAATCCATGGCAAGTGTAGGCATTTTTTTCGGAAGTGATACAGGTAACACAGAACACGTAGCTAAAATGATCCAAAAAGAATTGGGTAAAAAGCTCGTTGCTGTGCATGACATTGCAAAAAACTCTAAAGAAGAGATAGCTGAATTTGATCTGATCTTATTCGGCATTCCAACTTGGTACTATGGCGAAGCGCAGTGTGATTGGGATGACTTTTTTCCTGAGCTTGAAGAAGTAAGCTTTGAAGGTAAGCTAGTGGCTATTTTTGGCTGTGGCGACCAAGAAGACTATGCAGAATACTTCTTAGATGCAATGGGTATGATCAACGATATCGTAACAGAGCGTGGTGCTATTGTTGTTGGTCATTGGCCAACTGACAGCTATGATTTTGAAGCATCAAAAGGTATGGCGGATGACAAGCATTTCGTTGGCTTAGGTATTGATGAAGACCGCCAGCCTGAATTGACTGAGCAACGCGTTAAACAATGGTGCGCTCAGGTATATGATGAAATGTGCTTGAGTGAGTTAGCAGATTAACCCTCCCTTTTTATGCTAACTGTTTAAAATATTATCAAACAGTTAGCATTTTCCACGTTAATATTGATATAGATCAATTGTTCTTTGCACTTCCTGCAAAGGCACGTTATCCTAACTGTTATTGTGACGAGTACATCTTGCAAGATGTCTAGTATAACTAAATAAAATTGAGACAGATTTAATGACTGATCATAACTTGGAACTTAAAAAAGCCGGGCTAAAGGTAACTTTACCGCGTATTAAAATTTTAGAGATTCTTCAATCTCCAGATAACCAACACATAAGCGCTGAAGATGTTTACAAGGTTTTATTAGATCTAGGCGAAGAAATTGGTCTTGCGACTGTTTACCGTGTTTTAAATCAATTTGATGATGCGGGTATTGTTAGCCGTCATCATTTTGAAGGTGGCAAGTCTGTATTTGAACTTTCTGGCAGCACTCACCATGACCACTTAGTGTGTTTAAAGTGTGGCAAGGTTGTTGAGTTTGAAGATGACTTAATTGAACGTCGTCAACTCGAGATTGCTGAAGAAAACGGTATTAAGCTAACTAACCACTCTCTTTACCTATACGGTGAGTGTGAAGATAAAGACGCATGTAAGGCGTTTGCACAAAACAACAGTTAATTTTTATTAATTGCATAAAAAAACCTGCTAAAAGCAGGTTTTTTTGTGTCTAAAATAGAACAGAATTACTTCTGATCTATTTTAGCCCATGAGTCGCGCAGACCCACAGTTTGGTTAAATACCACGTTCTCAGATTTACTATCACGAGAGAAGTAACCAGTACGCTCAAACTGGAAACCTTGCGCAGGCTGTGAATTTGCCAGTGAAGGTTCTAGTTTTGCATTATTAATAACAACTAACGACTCTGGGTTTAATGTGCTTTCAAAATCTTCTGCTGCTGCAGGATTAGGAACACTGAATAAACGGTCATATAAACGTACTTCCGCCGTCACTGACTCAGGTGCTGACACCCAATGAATCACCCCTTTTACCTTACGCCCATCGCTTGGGTTTTTACCCAATGTTTCAGGATCGTAAGTACAGTAAATAGTGGTAATTTCACCGTTATCGTCTTTTTCAACACGCTCTGCTTTAATTACATAAGCGCCACGTAAGCGTACTTCTTTATCAAGTACTAAACGTTTGAACTTATTGTTTGCTTCTTCGCGGAAATCTTCACGTTCAATAAAAATTTCACGGGTAAAAGGCACATCACGACGACCCATTTCTTCTTTATTTGGGTGATTAGCAACAGACAATGTTTCAACAGTGTCGGCTTCAAAATTCTCAATCACGATTTTAACCGGATCAAGTACAGCCATAGCACGCGGGGCATTTTCGTTTAAATCATCACGGATACACGCTTCAAGCATACCCATTTCAACCATATTTTCTTGTTTAGTAATACCAATACGTAAACAAAACTCACGAATTGAAGCCGGTGTATAACCTCGTCGACGAAGACCCGCAATCGTTGGCATACGCGGGTCATCCCACCCTTCTACCTTGTTATTTACCACTAAGTCATTAAGCTTACGCTTTGACATAATTGTGTATTCAAGGTTTAACCGTGAAAATTCAATTTGCTGTGGGTGGCACTCAAGGCTGATATTATCAAGAACCCAGTCGTAAAGACGACGGTTATCTTGGAATTCTAAGGTACATAATGAATGTGTTATACCTTCTAGCGCATCAGAAATACAATGCGTGAAGTCGTACATTGGGTAAATGCACCACTTATCCGCAGTTTGGTGATGATTAGCAAAACGAACACGGTAAATAATTGGATCGCGTAGCACCATAAATGAGCTTGCCATATCAATTTTTGCGCGCAGTACACATTCGCCCTCTTTGAATTCACCATTGCGCATCTTTTCAAATAATGCGAGGTTTTCTTCAACCGAGGTATCGCGATAAGGGCTATTCTTACCTGGCTCTTTTAATGTGCCACGGTATTCACGTGCTTGATCGGCTGTTAAAAAACACACATACGCTAAACCTTTTTCAATTAGCTCTACTGCATAGCCGTAAAGCACATCAAAATAGTTTGACGAATATTTAATCTCACCATCCCAATTAAACCCTAACCACTGTACGTCTTCTTTAATTGAATTAACGTAGTTAATATCTTCTTTTTCTGGGTTTGTATCGTCAAAACGAAGGTTACATAAACCGTTATAGTCTTTGGCGATACCAAAATTTAGGCAAATTGATTTTGCATGGCCAATATGTAAAAAGCCATTTGGTTCTGGTGGAAAACGGGTATGCGTTGTGGCATGTTTTCCACTTGCTAAATCTTCATCAATTCGGGTTCTAATAAAGTTACTTGGGCGATTCTCGATTTCCGCCATAGGAGTATAAACCTCTGTATATTGCGTGATAACAAAACTAATGCATTATTACAAAAACCAAGCGTAACATACAGTAATAGATACGGGTTTATGTTGGTAATTAACAAAGTTTGTTTAATAAGGGATAGTTTATGAACAAAATTTGTTTTAGCGCAATATTTAAGTCATCAAAGCATTCTATAGTATAAAAATAAACCCAACTTACAGGAACGAAAGATGGCTTCATTAAATCAACACCGTGTTTATATCCCAAGCAATGCTAGAGCAAACCATTATTTATTAGCTGAAATCACGCCAAACGATGAGTTTTATAAGAGCTTTAGTAATATTAATGCGTGTTATCAGCGTATTGCTCGCCAACTATTTGCTGCTTGTGATGAATATGAACTTCACAATGTGCATTTACTCGCCAATGATAAACTGCCGGTCGTGCGATTTCATGATGAGTCTTATCAACTTGAAACCGATAAGCAAATGTTGTTTTTCTATAATCCTCGTTACCATGAAGCGCATAAACTTCATTACACCGAAGATCAGCAAAGCAAAAAGATTCGCTTACTGTTTTTAGCCACTGGGGATGATATTCGCGCTCACTCCGCCCAATTCCATAATAATGTACAAAAAGTTTTGGATCTTTTACAACAGCAATTATTTGTAGAGCAACCAAGCTTTAAATTACGTGATCATCAGCATTTGACCTATGATTTATTCGCTAAAGAAAAAGGCAATAAAGAAAGTTACGGTTATAAATTAAGAAGTTTATATCCTCGTTATCAATCAAGACAATGCGAGATACCAAGCACACACGCAGAAATGACCTATGTTACGTTTTCGGTACCGATAACACGTAATATTAAAACGCAGTTTCAAAGTGAAATTAACAGCCAAACTTACCAGCCATTCTACTCTCACTTTTCAAAACTATTTACCCAGCTATGTGAAGATAATAAACTCACCCACGCTGCGATGGTTGCAAATGGCGCAATGCCAATAATTCGCAACAGCCAAGTAGATCGAAATGAGGGAAATGAAGAGCTACAAAAAATTAGTTTTGATATAGAAGATTCAGCGCCACAAATGAAAGTATTTTTTGAAGCCGATAAATTAGTCGAAACACTGCATTTTGTCATTGTGGCAGCTGAGCATAATAAACATGAAATTGGCTATGGTCGCTTTATGAACCAAGTAGAAAAAACTATTCATGGCTTATGCGATGAGTTAGCAATTAATAAGCAACGCCAAGACTTATCAGTACGCTTTTTTCAGCATATAAGTTACCCATATTAATTAAGCTAAACTGTGGTTAATTAGGTACCTGAACTTTAGATAACAAAAAGGCTCGCAATTGCGAGCCTTTTTTAAAGAATAAACGCTGATTACCAGCCTGTTTTCTCTTTAAGTGCTTTACCGATATCAGCAAGTGAACGTACAGTTTTTACGCCCGCAGCTTCTAATGCAGCAAATTTCTCATCAGCAGTACCTTTACCACCAGCGATGATTGCGCCAGCGTGACCCATACGCTTACCTTCTGGTGCAGTAACACCAGCAATGTAAGAAACAACAGGTTTAGTTACGTTAGCTTTGATGTACTCTGCAGCTTCTTCTTCTGCAGTACCACCAATTTCACCAATCATTACGATTGCTTCAGTTTGTGGATCTTTTTCGAACAATTCTAGAACGTCGATAAAGTTAGTACCTGGAATTGGATCACCACCAATACCAACACAAGAAGACTGACCAAAACCAGCGTCTGTAGTTTGCTTAACTGCTTCGTACGTTAAAGTACCAGAGCGAGAAACAATACCTACTTTACCAGGCTTGTGGATGTGACCAGGCATGATACCAATCTTAGTCTCACCAGGAGTGATAACACCTGGACAGTTAGGACCGATCATACGAGTACCTGTTTGATCTAGTTTAACTTTAACGTCAACCATATCAAGTGTAGGAATACCTTCAGTGATACAAACAATAAGCTCGATACCTGCATCGATAGCTTCTAAGATTGCATCTTTACAGAAAGGTGCTGGTACATAAATCACAGATGCAGTTGCACCTGTTGCTTCTACAGCGTCACGTACTGTGTTAAATACAGGAAGACCAAGGTGAGTTTGACCGCCTTTACCTGGGCTTACACCACCAACCATTTGTGTACCGTACTCAAGCGCTTGCTCTGAGTGGAAAGTACCTTGACCACCAGTGAAACCTTGACAGATAACTTTTGTATCTTTATTGATTAATACAGACATTATTTGCCCTCCGCAGCAGCAACAACTTTTTCAGCCGCGTCTGTTAATGATTCAGCAGCGATGATGTTAAGATCAGACTTAGCAAGTACTTCACGGCCTAATTCAGCATTAGTACCTTCTAAACGTACAACTACTGGAACTGTTACACCTACTTCTTTAACTGCGCCAATGATGCCTTCAGCAATCATGTCACAACGAACGATTCCGCCGAAGATGTTAACTAAAACAGCTTTAACGTTGTCATCTGAAAGGATGATTTTGAATGCTTCAGAAACACGTTCTTTAGTCGCGCCGCCACCAACATCTAGGAAGTTAGCTGGCTTGCCACCGTGTAGGTTTACGATGTCCATAGTACCCATTGCTAGGCCTGCACCGTTAACCATACAACCTACGTTACCATCTAGGGCTACGTAGTTAAGCTCGAAGCTTGCTGCGTGAGCTTCACGTGCATCTTCTTGAGATGGATCGTGCATTTCACGGATTTTAGGTTGACGGTAAAGTGCATTACCATCGATACCGATTTTACCATCTAGACAGTGAAGGTTACCTTCATCTGTGATTACTAGTGGATTGATTTCAAGTAATGCGAAATCGAAATCGTTGAACATGTTGCCAAGACCCATAAAGATCTTAACGAACTGCTTCATTTGTGTAGGGTTAAGACCCAATTTAAAACCAAGCTCACGAGCTTGGTAAGCTTGAGGACCTACTAAAGGATCAATCTCAGCTTTATGGATAAGTTCTGGTGTTTCTTCAGCAACAGTTTCAATTTCAACGCCGCCTTCAGTAGACGCCATGAACACAACTTTACGAGAAGCACGGTCAACAACAGCACCTAGGTACAGTTCGTTAGCGATGTCTGTACAGCTTTCTACTAAAATTTTAGCAACTGGCTGGCCTTTCTCGTCTGTTTGGTAAGTAACTAGGTTTTTACCTAACCAGTTAGCTGCAAACGCTTTAACTTCGTCGATAGTTTTAACTAGCTTTACACCGCCAGCTTTACCACGTCCACCTGCGTGAACCTGAGTTTTAACAACCCACATATCGCCGCCAATTTTTTCAGCAGCTGCTGCAGCTTCTTCAGGTGTATCGCAAGCGAAACCTTGAGAAACTGGTAAACCATATTCGGCAAAAAGTTGTTTTGCCTGATACTCATGCAAATTCATGATGCTTTATCCAATTTTTTATATTAAAAGAGCTGAATATTTATGCAAATAAACAACTATCCCAAATTGCGTGCCTAGTATAGATCTCATGGCGCTACATGAAAACCCCAGTATGACCTTAGGCGCAAAAAAAAAGCTGTGATTTTAACTCACAGCTTATATTTCATACTACTTAATTAAACATCTAGCAGTAAACGTGTTGGATCTTCAAGTAACTCTTTAATTGTTACTAAGAAACCAACTGATTCTTTACCATCGATTTGGCGATGATCGTAAGATAACGCTAAATACATCATAGGTAAGATTTCAACTTTACCATTAACAGCCATTGGACGATCTTGGATTTTGTGCATACCTAAGATTGAAGACTGCGGTAAGTTAATGATTGGTGTTGATAGTAATGAGCCGAATACACCACCGTTAGTAATAGTGAAATTACCGCCAGTCATGTCGTCAAGTGTTAGCTTGCCATCACGACCTTTAAGAGCTAGTTCACGAATACCTTTTTCGATTTCTGCAACTGATAATTTGTCACAATCTTTAAGTACTGGCGTTACTAGGCCACGTGGCGTAGAAACAGCAATACTGATGTCGAAATAGTTGTGATAAACAATATCATCGCCATCAATTGATGCATTTACATCTGGGAAACGCTTTAACGCTTCAGTTACCGCTTTAACGTAGAAAGACATGAAACCTAAACGGATACCGTGACGCTTTTCAAATACTTCTTGGTACTGCTTACGAAGATCCATAATTGGCTTCATATTAACTTCGTTAAACGTGGTTAACATTGCAGTTGAATTTTTCGCTTCAAGAAGACGATTAGCAATCGTTTTACGTAAACGTGTCATAGGCACACGTTTTTGAGTACGATCCCCCATTGGTGCTGCTGGTGCTGCTTCTGCTTTTGCTGCTGGAGGAGGTGCTTTTAAGAATTGATCAACATCTTCTTTAGTCACACGGCCATTTTTACCTGAACCTTTGATTTTTGAAGCATCAAGGCCTTTCTCAGCAATTAAACGACGCACTGATGGCGTTAGCACATCTGAACTATCGCTTGAGCTTTCTTCTTTGGCTGCTGGTGCATCCGCTTTAGCTTCAGATTTAGCTGGTGCAGCGCCTGCTTTTACCTTACCAATTACTTGCTCACCAAGAACGGTATCGCCTTCGTCATGGATTATTTCACCCATAACGCCGTCTTCTTGGGCAACAACTTCAAGTACAACTTTATCTGTTTCAATATCTACCAAGTTTTGGTCACGTGTTACCGCGTCACCTGGTTGAACATGCCAAGTAGCAATTGTTGCATCTGCAACTGATTCTGGAAGTACAGGTACTTTAATATCCACTTCTTTACCTTCTGATGCTGGTGCTGATTGCGCCGCAGGCGCGTCTTCTGATTTATCTGATGCTGAGTCATCTTCTTTTGACTCTTTAGTTGCCGGTGCTTCATCTGCATCGCCAATTAAACCGATCACTTGGTCGCCAAGTACCGTAGCACCTTCTTCTTGTGAAATTTCAGTGATTACACCATCGTTTTGTGCAACCACTTCTAAAACCACTTTGTCTGTTTCAATATCTACTAAGTTTTGGTCACGGCTTACTTTGTCGCCAACACTTACATGCCATGTAGCAACGGAAGCATCTGCAACCGACTCAGGAAGAACAGGAACTTTAATCTCTGTGCTCATTGCTTATCCTTTCTTTTCTATAGTAAGCGCGTCGGCAACGAGCGCTTGTTGTTCTTTAGTATGTACTGACATATAACCACATGCAGGTGATGCTGAAGCTTTACGACCAGCATATTTTAATTTTGCATCTTGTGGAATTGCATCAATAAAGTGATGTTGAGAACAATACCAAGCACCTTGGTTTTGCGGCTCTTCCTGACACCATACAAAATCAGTAACATGCTGATAACGTTCAATAATCGTCTTCATTTCGTCATGTGGGAACGGGTATAGCTGTTCAACACGAACAATAGCAATGTTGTCTTGCTCAAGTTTACGACGCTCTTGTAATAATTCGTAGTAAACTTTACCACTACAAAATACAACACGTTCTACTTTCTTAGCATCAATATCATCAATTTCATCGATCACATTGTGGAATACGCCCTCTGATAGTTCTTCAAGCGATGATGTAGCTAATGGGTGACGAAGCAATGATTTTGGCGTCATAACAATCAATGGGCGACGAAGAGGTCTAACCGATTGACGACGAAGCATTGCATAAACTTGTGCCGGTGTAGATGGTACACATACTTGCATATTATGATCAGCACACAGCTGCAAAAAGCGCTCAAGACGTGCAGAGCTATGCTCAGGACCTTGGCCTTCATAGCCATGTGGTAGCAAACATGTCAGGCCACATAAACGACCCCACTTTTGCTCACCTGAACTTAAGAATTGGTCAAAAACAACTTGTGCACCATTGGCGAAATCACCAAATTGCGCTTCCCATAAAACAAGTGAAGTCGGCTCTGCTGTTGCATAACCATATTCAAACGCTAATACCGCTTCTTCAGATAGCACCGAATCAAATACTTCAAACGTACCTTGATCTTCACTAATGTTTTGCAGTGGTAAGTACGTTGCACCGTCTTGTTGACCGTGAACAACAGCATGGCGATGGAAGAAGGTACCACGGCCAGAGTCTTGACCTGTTAGGCGAATGTCAGTGCCTTCAGCTGCAATAGTTGCGTACGCTAAAGTCTCTGCCATACCCCAATCAAGTGCTTTTTCACCGGCAGCCATAGCTTTACGATCATCGTATATTTTCTTAACACGAGATTGCGCTTTGTGGTCTTCAGGGTAGCTTGCGACAATGTTACCAAGCTCTTTAAGTTTCTCTACAGAAACGCTCGCGTCGTAGTCAACATTCCAATCATGGCCAACGTATTTAGCCCAATCAGAAGAATGTGACGTTTCTGGTTGAATTTCTTCAACTACACAGTTGCCATCATCTAAGCCATTACGATAATCATCAGCAAGTGCTTTCACTTCGTTTTCTGAGAAAGAACCTTCCGAAATTAACTGATCTGCATAAATTAAGCGAGGGACTGGATGTTTTTTAATCTTTTGATACATAACAGGCTGTGTAGCATTAGGCTCATCAGCTTCGTTATGACCATGGCGACGGTAACAAACAAGGTCAATCACAACGTCACGTTTAAACTGGTTTCTAAAATCAAGCGCTAACTGCGTAACAAACGCAACCGCTTCAGGATCATCAGAGTTTACGTGGAAGATTGGTGATTGAACCATTTTTGCAATATCAGTACAGTAATCAGTAGAGCGAACATCGTCTTGCTTGCTTGTTGTAAAACCAACTTGGTTATTAACAACAATACGAATGCTACCACCACAACTAAATGCATTAGTTTGTGATAAGTTAAACGTTTCTTGTACTACACCCTGACCTGCGATTGCAGAGTCGCCGTGAATAGTAATAGGAAGTGCTTTGCTGCCAGTTTTGTCGTTTAGACGATCAAGACGTGCGCGCACAGACCCCATAACCACAGGATTAACGATTTCTAAGTGCGATGGGTTAAACGCAAGTGCCATATGCACATTGCCACCTTTGGTCGCGAAATCTGAAGAGTAACCCATGTGATACTTAACATCACCAGAGCTTAAAGTATCTTTGTGTTTACCAGCAAATTCATCAAATAATTCTGATGGATTTTTACCAAGTACATTCACAAGTACGTTCAAGCGTCCGCGGTGAGCCATGCCGATTACGGCTTCTTTTTGGCCACTTTCACCCGCGCGGTGTATAAGCTCTTTAAGCATAGGAACTAACGCATCGCCACCTTCAAGTGAGAAACGCTTAGCACCCGGGAACTTAGCCCCTAAATATTTTTCAAGACCATCAGCCGCTGTCAATCCTTTAAGGATACGTAGCTTTTCATTTTTATCGAATTTTGGCCTAGACTGAACAGACTCTAAACGCTGTTGTAACCAACGTTTTTCTTCTGTTGATGTGATGTGCATATACTCTGCGCCAATAGAACCACAATAAGTAGTTTTTAGTGCTTGGTATAACTCACCTAAAGGCATAGTATCGCGGCCTACGGCAAACGATCCTACGTTAAATTCGCGGTCAAAGTCAGCATTTGATAAGTCGTGGTATTCTAGCTCTAAATCTCGTACACGTTCTCGTTGCCAAATACCTAGTGGATCTAGGTTTGCATTTTGGTGTCCACGAAAACGGAAAGCATTAATAAGTTGCAGAACTTTAACCTGTTTAAGGTCGCCGCCACTGCCCTCTGCTACCACTACTTCTCTATGCTTGTTTTTAGCAAGCGCCGCAAATTGTGAACGAACTTCTGAATGTTTTACTTCAACATCCACACCATCAACTTTTGGTAATTGTTCGAACACTTCTCGCCATTCTTCTGGCACCGAAGTCGCATCGTCTAAATACGCTTCATAAAGCTCTTCAACATAAGCAACGTTACCGCCGTTTAAATGTGAAGATTCTAGCCATGCCTTCATCACACCTTCGTGCATTTATAAGCCCTTTTTTTTAGCGCAGAAATTAATAGTTATATAACAAGATGGCTAATAAATATTAGCCATCTTTCGTCTACTAGAAATTAAACCGAGCGGTTTAATAACATAGATTTTATTTGCCCAATTGCTTTAGTCGGGTTAAGACCCTTAGGACAAACGCTAACACAGTTCATGATACTGTGGCAACGGAACACACTGAATGCATCGTCTAAGTCAGCTAAACGCTCTTCTGTTGCAGTATCTCGGCTATCAGCTAAGAAACGGTAAGCATGAAGAAGGCCTGCTGGACCTATAAACTTATCTGGATTCCACCAGAAAGAAGGACACGATGTAGAACAACATGCACATAAAATACACTCATAAAGCCCATCTAATTTATCACGCTCTTCAATAGATTGAAGACGTTCGCCTGCAGCAGGCTCGTCATTTATTAGATACGGTTTTACTTTTTCGTATTGAGTGTAGAACTGACTCATGTCAATAACAAGGTCACGAACAACAGGAAGTCCCGGTAATGGACGTACTACGATTTTACCTTTGCCATTTTTTTGTAGCGTAGATAAAGGAGTAATACATGCTAAGCCGTTCTTACCATTCATGTTTACACCGTCTGAACCACACACGCCTTCACGGCATGAACGACGGAATGATAATGTAGGATCTTGCTCTTTTAATAATAAAAGTGCATCCAATACCATCATGTCTTGGCCTTCCTCAGTTTGCAAAGTGTATTCTTGCATACGAGGTGCGTTGTCAACATCCGGATTGTAACGATAAACTGAAAATTGTACTTGTGCCATCGTCTCGCTCCTAGTAGGTACGTGCTTTAGGTGGGAATGCTTCACGTAGCTTAGGCTCGTAGTTTACTTTACGCTTGCTCATTTCATCCGTTACCGGATTAAATACTGAGTGACATAACCAGTTTTCGTCATCACGATCTGGGAAGTCAAAGCGAGAGTGTGCACCACGGCTTTCAGTACGGAAGTTTGCAGCTACTGCAGTTGAGTAAGCTGTTTCCATTAAGTTGTCTAATTCTAAACATTCAATACGCATGGTGTTGAAGTCTGATGATTTATCATCAAGACGTGCATGCTGTAAGCGTTCACGAATTTCTTTAAGCTCAGTAAGACCAGTTGCCATTGAGTCACCTTCACGGAATACCGAGAAGTTAAGCTGCATACACTGTTGTAGGTCTTTCTTGATTTGTACTGGGTCTTCGCCTTGACCAACTGTTGAGCTTTCCCAACGATTAAAGCGAGCTAAAGACGCTTCTAAATCAGACTCAGAAGCCGCTTTAGAAATTTCAACGTCATTTAGGTATTTACCTAAGAAATTACCAGCAGCACGGCCAAATACAACTAAATCAAGTAATGAGTTACCACCTAAGCGGTTAGCACCGTGAACAGATACACATGCAATCTCACCAACAGCAAATAAACCTTGTACTACTTTTTCGTTACCAGCGGCATCGATATTAAGTACTTGACCATTTACGTTAGTTGGCACACCACCCATCATGTAGTGACATGTTGGGATAACTGGAATTGGTTCTTTTGCAGGATCAACGTGAGCAAATGTTTTAGCAAGGTCGCATACACCTGGAAGACGTAAGTTAAGCGTTTCTTCGCCTAAGTGGTCAAGTTTCAACTTAAGGTGAGGACCCCAAGGACCATCACAACCACGACCTTCACGAATCTCTGTCATCATTGAACGGGCAACAACGTCACGAGATGCTAAATCTTTAGCGTTTGGTGCATAGCGTTCCATGAAGCGTTCGCCATCTTTATTTAAAAGATAACCACCTTCACCACGACAACCTTCAGTTACTAGCGTACCAGCACCTGCAATACCTGTCGGATGGAATTGCCACATTTCCATGTCTTGCATAGAAATACCAGCACGAGTCGCCATACCAACACCGTCACCAGTGTTAATGTGAGCATTAGTTGTTGATGCGAAGATACGACCTGCACCACCGGTAGCTAACACAACTGCTTTTGATTTGAAGAAAGTGATTTCACCTGTTTCAATTTCAATCGCTGTACAACCTACTACATCGCCATTATCGTTTTTAACTAAATCAAGTGCATACCATTCAGAAAATACATTTGTTTTATTTTTAACGTTTTGTTGATAAAGAAGGTGTAATAATGCGTGACCAGTACGGTCAGCAGCTGCTGCGGTACGTGCAGCTTGTTCACCACCAAAGTTTTTCGATTGACCACCGAAAGGACGTTGGTAAACACGGCCATTTTCAAAACGAGAAAATGGTAAGCCCATGTTTTCTAATTCAGTAATAGCTTCTGGGCCTGTATTACACATGTATTCGATAGCGTCTTGGTCACCGATAAAATCGGAACCTTTAACGGTATCATACATATGCCATTCCCAGTTATCTTCATGCGAATTACCTAGCGCTACTGTAATACCACCTTGAGCAGATACAGTGTGTGAGCGTGTCGGAAAAACTTTAGAGATTAGTGCACATGTTTTGCCAGATTCAGTAATAGCAAGAGCAGCGCGCATACCTGCACCACCGGCACCAATTACTACGGCGTCAAATTCACGAACAGAATATTTCACTTAAACACCCCATAAAACGATTAAACCTACAGCTACGTAAGCGACAGCCATTAGGTTTAGTACAAAGCCTAAGAAAGCACGCAATTTAGCGTCCTTTACATAGTCGGTTAGAACCTGCCAAAGGCCGATACGGGTATGAACCATAATGCAAACTAGGGTGATTAATGTCGCCCCTTTCATTGCTAGGTTAGAGAATAGGCCTGTCCAGGCGTCATATGTGACTTCTGGCATTGCTAAAAAATAGCCAATAATAAAAATTGCATATGCACTGATTATTAATGCCGTTGTGCGTAGAGATACAAAATCTTGTACGCCATCACGTTTAAGAGTTGCTTGATTTAAGACCATATCCACACCCCTGCCAATACAGCAAACACAACGCCAAGTGCCATTGCAATTTTAGCGCTAGTGTTGCCTGATTCAAGTTCTTCCCAATGCCCCATATCCATAATGATGTGACGGATACCACCGATAAGGTGATAACCCAATACAGAAAGGGTGCCCCAAGCTATAAATTTGGCAATGAATCCGTTAAACAGACCCTTGACGAATTCAAAACCTTCAGCTGAAGAAAGAGACTCTGACCAAGCCCAAATGACAAACGTTAAAGCAAAAAATAATGCAACACCGGTGACGCGGTGAAAAATTGAAGCTTTAGCCGTTGCCGGCATAGATATAGTTGTTAGATCTAGATTTACAGGTCTTTGCTTTTTCACAGTTACTTGCCCATCTTGCCCGCAGTGGGGCTCATCTACTTGTTTTTCTAAAACCCACCAAATGTTTCTGGTGGAACTATCAAAATAAACGTATTAATACTAATAAAGTTCACTTTTTATGAAAAATATTATGTAAAAAAAAGTTTACCCAAATACAAATCGGTTAAAAACCTCCGTTAGTATATATAGCCGGAGACTCTTTTACAATTCTTGTTTACTTTGAGTCGTTTGCGAATTAGCCAATGGTATAATATTCAATCTATACCGAATATTTATTATACATATGTGCATAATACTTATAAAAATTGACTTTATACCCCTCTTTCACGTTAAAATGTAAAGATGTGCTTAGAATAGATTTTAGAATATAAAAATCAGAATAGTTATCTTAATAGGAGATACATAGATGGCAGATAAGAAAGCCACAGTCCATATTGATGGGCTAGATCCAATCGAACTTCCAATTTATCAAGGTACTGCTGGCCAAGATGTAATTGATGTACGTACACTCGGCTCACATGGTCACTTTACTTATGACCCAGGTTTCATGTCGACTGGTTCTTGTGAATCTACCATCACTTACATCGATGGTGGTAAAGGTGTTTTATTACACCGTGGTTACCCGATCGAGCAGTTAGCAGAGAGCTCTAACTACGTTGAGTTATGTTACTTACTATTAAACGGTGAGTTACCAACTAAAGAGCAATACGATGATTTTGCTACAAAAATCACTCGTAGCACAATGCTAGATGAAAAAATCGCAAACTTCTTCCAAGGTTTCCGTTTTGATGCACACCCAATGGCAATGCTATGTGGTGTGGTTGGTGCATTATCTTCTTTTTACCATGAAGATCTTGATATCACTGATGCAGTTCAACGTAAGACAAGCGCTATTAAATTAGTTGCTAAATTACCAACAATTGCGGCAATGGCATACAAAACAAACATCGGTCAACCGTTTGTATATCCACGCAATGATTTAAGCTATGCAGAAAACTTCTTACACATGATGTTCTCTGTACCTGCTGAAGAATACAAAGTGAACCCAGTAACAGCTAAAGCAATGGATAAAATCTTTATGCTTCATGCTGACCACGAACAGAATGCTTCAACGTCAACTGTTCGTTTAGCTGGTTCTTCTGGTGCTAACCCTTATGCATGTATTGCTGCGGGTATTGCATCACTTTGGGGCCCTGCTCACGGCGGCGCTAACGAAGCATGTTTAAACATGTTAGAAGAAATTGGTTCAGTTGATCGCATCGACGAATATGTAGCAAAAGCAAAAGATAAAGCGGACCCTTTCCGTCTTATGGGCTTTGGTCACCGTGTTTACAAAAACTTCGACCCACGCGCAACAGTAATGCGTCAAACATGTCATGAAGTTTTAGCAGAGCTTAATATTCAAGATCCATTGCTTGATATTGCAATGAAACTTGAGCAAATTGCACTTGAAGACCCGTACTTTGTTGAGAAGAAACTTTACCCTAATGTAGATTTCTACTCAGGTATTATCTTAAAAGCGATTGGTATTCCTACAAGTATGTTCACTGTAATTTTTGCAATGGCACGTACTGTAGGTTGGATCTCACACTGGGACGAGATGCTTTCTCAGCCTGGTCACAAGATCAGCCGTCCACGTCAGCTTTACACAGGTGAAACAACACGTGATTATAAAGCTACAGACAAGCGCTAAGCTTTAAAGTTAGTTTTAAAAGGCCGCTTCTGCGGCCTTTTTTATTACATGCTACTTGAGAATTATCTTAAACAGATTACAATTCCTGCCCGAATTTATTAACTTTATGAGCCTATGTCTGTGTCCTCGTTTGATCCTAAAAAAATCCGTAATGATTTCCCTACTCTAAATCAGACAATCAATGGCAATCCTTTGGTTTATTTAGACTCAGCTGCAACAACACAAAAGCCACAATGTGTGATTGACGTCACCACACAGTTTTACACCTCACAGAATGCAAATGTTCACCGCGGTCGTCATACGCTGAGTGAGCAAGCTACAGCGGCTTATGAGCAAGTACGTCAACGCGTTGCTGATTACTTTCAGGTAAGCGGTAATGAAATTGTCTGGACTAAAGGCGCTACTGAGGCGATTAACTTAGTTGCACATGGCCTAAGAAATACATTAACAACAGACGACACCATTTTAATTAGCCCAATCGAGCATCACGCGAATATTGTGCCGTGGCAAGAACTCGCGGCATACACTGGTGCAACGTTAAAAGCGTTGCCACTTAATGACAATGCCACTTTTGATATCAAACAGTGCTGTGACGTGATTAAACACACCAAACCTGCACTTCTTGCAATTACTCACGCCTCTAATGCGCTGGGCAATATTACCGATTTAACTCCGCTGATAAGCGCTGCGAAGGCAGTAGATGCGTTAACTTTAGTCGACGGCGCACAAGGCGCCCTTCATTTAAGACCTAATTTAATCAAGCTTAATTGTGATTTCTACGTGTTTTCAGCTCACAAAATGCTGGGGCCAACTGGATTAGGCGGTTTATATGGCCGCTACAGCGCACTTAATGCATTATCGCCTTACCAAACAGGCGGTGAAATGATTGAAAAAGTGACCCTAACGCAAAGCACTTATCGTGACGCTCCCGCTAAATTTGAAGCTGGGACGCCAAATATAGCCGGTGTTTTAGGCTTTGGTGCGGCGCTTGAGTATTTAATGGCACTTGATCAGCAAACATTAAAGCAATATGAACAGCAGGTGTTTATTTATGCAGCAAACGCACTGAGGGAAATAGATGGTATTTGCATCTATAGCGACCTAAAATCGAACATTGGTACATTGTGCTTTAATTATAAAAATGAACATCCGTACGATCTGGCAACTTTACTTGACGGCTATGGTGTTGCAGTGCGAAGTGGTCATCATTGTACGCAGCCATTAATGACTCATTTGCAACTAAATGGCTCACTAAGAGCAAGTTTTGCATTTTATAATACGACCAAAGATGTAGACCATTTTATTACTGCACTCAAAGAATGCATCGCTTTATTAGACTAAATTGGATAAATAATGACACTCACATACCAACTGGTAAGTAAAAAAATTGAACACAGTACAAGCTGGCAACAGAAGTATCGTGAAATTATGTTACTTGGCAAAACACTACCGCCGTTAGCCGATATACTAAAAACAGATGATGCGCTAGTCCAAGGCTGTGAAAGTAAAGTATGGATGTTTGTTGAATTTGACCTAACCGAGAATGCGTTGGTTGTAATTGGTGATTCTGATACGCGAATAGTAAAAGGATTATTAGCGTTAATTTTAGCGCTGTATAACGGTTTGACACCTGAAGAGGTATTAAGCGTTAATGCCTATGAAGAATTTGAAAAGCTCGGCTTAATTAGCCACTTAAGCGCTTCTCGCGGCAATGGGATAAAAGCTATGGTGGAAAAAATACAAACTTTAGCTAAACAAAAAGCGCGTTAAGCGCTTTTTTAACAATATGATGTGTAATCTGTAATTAAATGTTCAAGCGTGTACGCTTATCTAAATATTTTCTTACTGCTTTAGCGGCAACAAAAAAACCAAAACTACCGGTGATCATCGTCACCGAACCAAAGCCATTATTACAATCCATATTCATACTACCATCTGCATTTTGTTTCGCATGGCACACACTGCCATCACTACCGGGATAAACAAGCTGCTCTGTTGAATACACACAGTCAATATTAAATTTACGTTTTGGATTAGAGCTGAAATTATACTGCTTACGCAAAATATAGCGCACCTTTGCAAGCAATGGATCTTGAGTCGTTTTTGCCACATCTCCAAATGTAATTTGACTCGGATCGGTTTGCCCACCTGCACCGCCTGTGGTAATTATAGGCATTTTATTACGCTTACAGTGCGCGATTAACGCCGCTTTTTCTTTTACCGCATCAATGCAGTCAATAACATAATCAAAACCTTGAATATGCTGCTGAATATTTTCTAGTGTTATAAAATCGTCAATAACATTAACTATACACTCAGGATTGATAAGCTCGCAGCGCGCCTTCATGGCATCCACTTTTGCTTCCCCAATCGTGCCTGTTAACGCATGAATTTGACGATTAACATTGGTTGCGCATATATCATCTAAATCTATTAGAGTAATTTTGCCCACGCCGGTGCGCGCTAATGCTTCTGCAGTCCAGCTGCCAACGCCACCTATACCAACAACACAGAAATGTGCCTGTTGTAACCATTCAAATTGCTGTTGACCATATAGTCGTTTAATACCACCAAAGCGGATATCAGTTACTTGTTCACTCATTTACCAATCCAATTTCCAAGGCGTTTGCCAAGAATCAAAATCTTGATGTTTTATTAATTGCGCATATTCCACTCCACACTCTGGCAACAGAGTGTGTTGTATTTGTTCCCCAGCCCACTCAAAGTCCAGCGCAAATGCATGCAAATAGGTGCGATCAGCGGCACTCCCAGAATAACTAGCATCGCCTAATATAGCGGCACCTATACTCTTTAATGCCACCCTAAGCTGATGGGTTTTTCCCGAATAGGGTTTTAATAGGTAAGCTCTAAAACCGCTTTTAAAGCTAAACGAATAAAAACGTGTAATAGCGGGGTTACTCTGTGAGTTTAATAATTTATACGTGCCGCGGCGAGACTTAGCCATATCACCTTTAACCCAGCCTTGCTTTTTTTTAGGCTTGGTATCACTAACCGCTAGATAAAACTTATTAATCGCATGCTGAGTAAATAATTGCGTAAATTCTGCTGCTGCCGCTTTGCTTCGCGCGAGTATAATCAATCCAGAGGTGGCTTTATCTAAACGGTGTACCGCAAATAATTTTTCGTTTAACTGTTGCTCAGCTAGTACCACAAAACCGGGGCCTTCTTCAGAATGAAAATTAAGCCCATGCGGTTTATTTATGATGTAAAAATCATCATGCGTATATTGCACTTTTAATATAAGCGTTTGTGGTTTATTCACGCGCTTTTACTTTGAATATGGGCAACCACTTTAGCTAAATCCTCTGGTGTATCTACTCCTGCATGAGGGGTCACTAAAGCTTGTTCTATTTTAATTGCATAACCATGGTATAGCACACGTAACTGCTCTAACGACTCAAGAAGTTCTAATGGCGAAACACTTAATTCAATATATTGCTTTATAAACCCTGCGCGATACGCGTAAATACCCACATGGCGTTGAAAAGGCGCTAAATTAAGTGGTTGCTGCTCAGCCATCATGGCGCTTCTATCAAATGGGATACTCGCTCTTGAAAAGTACAAAGCATTTTTATTGATATCACTGACAACTTTAACCGCATTAGGATTAAACACTTCATCACGCTCTTCAATAGCAACGCTTAAGGTTGCCATTGGTGCCCTTGATTGCGCTAATAATGTTGCCACTTGTGATACGTTATCAGGCGACAGCAAAGGTTCATCACCTTGTACATTTACCACGATAGTGTCATCGGCTAAATTAAGTAAATCCACTACTTCGGCTAAGCGCTCTGTGCCTGATTGGTGATCTTCACGCGTCATCAAAACATTACTAGTAAAACGTTTAGCAGCATCAAATACTCTTTGATGGTCGGTAGCAATAACCACCTTGCTGGCTCCTGACAAACAGGCTTTTTCATACACATGCTGTATCATTGGTTTGCCACAAATATCAGCGAGTGGTTTACCTGGCAAACGAGTAGAAGCGTAACGCGCAGGGATAACAACTACGAATTCCACTTTTCTACCTCTTCAAGAGTCAATTCACGGGCTTCATTTTCAAGTAGTACCGGAATATCATCACGTACCGGGTAAGCTAGTTTTGCTGCTGTGCTGATCAGCTCTTGGTTTTCTTTATCAAAGCGCAACTTACCTTTACACACAGGGCAAGCAATAATTTCGAGTAATTTTGTATCAAAGGCCATGGTGGATCCCTTTTTCTTTTAATAATAAATTTAATGTGTTTATTACTGCTGCAGTTGGTTGAGCGTCAACCGGCAAGTAATACCAATTTGGCTTGGCAAAGTCACGACACTTAACCGCATCTTTTTCTGTCATTAATACACAGTCCTCACCAAATTGAGCAAAGTCATTGGCGGTATAAGCATAATGGTCGCGAAAATGATGTGTTGATAACAACGCTATACCTTGTGCTTTTAATGATGCTTCAAAGCGCTGAGGGTTACCGATTGCACTTACAGCATGCGCTGTTTCTATAGCCGTTGTTATCTCAGTATTATCAGCAACACGTTTAATAATTGATGGCTGCAAGCGATAGCTAAATTCATGTTCAGAACCATTTTCAATGACTAAATCAACACTGTTTAAACGAGAAACCGTTTCGCGAAGTGGTCCTGCTGGCATTAAAAAACCATTACCAAATTTTCTTTCGCTATCAACAATACAACATTCAATACTGCGTGCCATTTTGTAGTGTTGCATGCCATCATCAGAAATAATTACATCAAGCTGAAACTGATGATTGAGCATTTCTATATTCTGCTGTCTATTTGGCCCCACAACTAACGGACATTGTAAACGGTTAAATAAAAGTACCGGCTCATCCCCTGCTTCTAAAGTCGTCGTATTGGCAGTTACTAATAATGGGTAATGGGCTGCTTGCCCACCATAGCCGCGACTAATTAAACCAACAGATAAGCCTTGAGCGGTTAAGTAATCATGTAGCCACAATACAAATGGAGTCTTACCATTGCCGCCAACACTTATATTGCCAACAACAATTACTGGAGTATTACTAACAAATGGCTTAAAAACACCCACTTCGTAGCAGTATTTGCGAACTAGAGCAACACAGCCAAAAATAGCGGACAGTGGTAATAACAATAAGGTAATTAAGCTAAAAGGTTTGTACCAGCTTTGCTCTATTTTACTCACCCCTGCTCACCAAACTGCATTTTACAAAGAGCTGAGTAGGTACCATCGTTAGTCAGTAATTCAGTATGCGTACCACTTTCTATCACTTTACCGTTATCAATCACATAGATACGGTCACTATTTTCAATAGTCGATAGCCTATGAGCGATAACAATGGAGGTTTTATCTTTCATTAATATATCAAGAGCATGTTGGATAAGCTTTTCAGACTCAGTATCCAAGGCCGAGGTCGCTTCATCTAAAATTAAAATAGGCGCGTCTTTTAAAATAGCACGGGCAATCGCAATACGTTGACGTTGCCCGCCTGAAAGCATTACCCCATTCTCGCCAACCATAGTGTTAAGTTGCTCAGGTAAGTCTTTTACAAACTCCCACACATGGGCTTGTTTTGCAACGTCATGAAGCTCTTCGATAGAGATTTCGCGTTGTAAACCATAACAAATATTATTGGCAATCGTGTCATTAAATAGCACCACTTGTTGCGACACTAACGCAAATTGACGGCGAAGATCAGTAAGCTTATATTCATTAAGAGCAATGCCATCGAGTAAAATTTCGCTTGGCGCTTCTAAGTCATAATATCGGGGTAACAAGTTAGAAATAGTCGATTTACCCGAGCCAGAGCGGCCAACAAGGGCAATACTCTCACCGGCTTTTATGTTCAGTGATAAATCGTTAAGCACGGCTTCATCCTTGGTTGGGTATTTAAAGGTCACATTTTTCACCTCAATATGCCCTTTTACCTTATCAACCGAAAAGGTACCCGTGTCTTTTTCAATTTCTTCATCTAACACTAAAAAAACACTCTGAGCAGCTGAAATACCTCGCTGTAAGTCACTGTTTACATTGGCAAGTTGCTTTAATGGGCGCAGTAGCATCATCATCGATGAGATGAGTACGACAAAGTCCCCAGAGCTAATGCTGTCTATCATAGAGGGCATCGACACAACCCATAAAATAACAGCCATAGCACTAGCAGCCAAAATTTGAATAATAGAGACACTTAGCGCTTTAGTCGCATCCATCTTGATACGTTGTTGGCGGTTATGATTATTAATTTTAGAAAATTGATCAATTTCTTGTGTTTGCCCACCAAAGCCATGGATCACTTTGTGACCACTGAGCATTTGCTCTGAACTACGGGTAACTTGTCCCATCGCTGACTGAATATTTTTCGAGATATGACGAAAGCGTTTAGACACCACAGCTACTATTATAGCCACAAGCGGGATAATAACTAAAAAGATTAACGACAACTGCCAACTGGTATAAAACATCACAGCGAGTAAAAACACCACAAAAGCGCCTTCACGCACAACAATAAGCAGTGCTTTGGTGATTGCTTGTTGAACCTGCTCGGTGTCAAAGGTAATTTTAGAAATCAAATCGCCGGTTGAGTTTTTATCGTGAAAGGACACCGGTAAATGTAAAATGTGTTCAAACAATTCTTGGCGCAGCGCCCTCACGACTTGTGAGCCTACATAGCTTAAACAGTAAGATGACATAAAGTTAAATACGCCACGCCCGATAACCAGCGCAATAACCACAAATGGCGCATAAGTAAGTACCTGGCTGTTACGCTCGTTTAAACCTTCATCGATAAACGGCTTCATCAGTTGAATGAATAATGCATCCATACCTGAATAACCTATCATTCCTATAATCGCGACGATGGCAATCGACTTATAAGCGCCAACGTAAGAAACAAGCCGTTTATATATTTGTGTAGTACTTTGTTCCATAACACTCTCTAAAACCAGTAACAGCCCCTATTGTATCCTTAGCAACAGCAAAACAAAACGTCAATCTTTGATAAACCAATAACTTTCCGCCCCTCTTGCGGTACTCAGCTCTAAGTGTTTAGCATAAAAATCAACCCGAATTTGTCCTACATCACCAGTGCTATATTGTTTGGCGTTTATTTTATTGTAACGCTTAACTACCGCTTTACTTGGAAATTGCCACTGGCCTTGATACGCACTTGAATGAATCACAAGTGTTGGGTTTACGGCCTCGATAAACTCGACACTGGAAGAGCTATCACTGCCGTGATGAGGACTTAACAAAACGGTACTTTGTAAATCATCTTCTTTATTAATTAATTTAGACTCCCTCGCCTTTGATATATCACCAGTGAGAAGCACACTATGGTTTGCACTTGAGACTTTAACAACACAGGAATTATCATTACGGTTATTAAACTCATCTTTTGAAAAGGTTTGAATACTCAAGCCTTGAAAGTCTATTTTTGTCGCTATGCAGTCTTTATATACACCACTTGGATGAAAATAATCAAAGCTCCATGCATAACCGGCTTTTTTAAAGTGCGCAACGCCTCCTGCATGGTCGTTATCTTGATGGCTTACAATCGAGTTAGTTACTGTTAGGTTATGAGCATTAATATAGGGTAGTAAAACACTAGTGACACGACTAAAGCGATTAAAATAACTCGGGCCAAAATCATAAATAAACGCATGTTTATCTTTTTCTATCAGTACCATTAAACCGTGGCCTACATCAAATACGTTTAACTGCCAAAGGCTGGTTTGCGTAAAGTAATAGTTAAAAAGCAAAGTCAAAATCGGAATGCAGGCTAGTAAGCGAAGCTCAATAAAATAAAGTAAGGGTACAACACTATAAAGCAGCACCACGGTGGTTATACTTACCTGTCCTACATTAAGCCAACGTATCTGCTGAGGTATTGCCTGCAACATTTGATACAAGTTGGTCAGTGGAAAATCATATAACACAATAAATGCATGCCAATCGGTTAATAACCCCAGCAACACGCTTAAAAATAAAGCAGGCATCAATACAAAAGATAAAATGGGAATAGCCACAAGATTTAAAACTAAACCCACTAAACTCACGCCATTGAAAAAGTATAATGACAGGGGTAATAAGCCAATAAATAATCCCAGTTGAATAATAAATAATGTTCGCATATTGGCCAGTAGTGAGTGACCCCGAAGCGGAAACTGCTTTAAAACCATAAAAATAATACATACCGCTAAAAACGAAAAGTAAAGCCCTGGATTTAGTACACTAAATGGATTAACCGCTAAAATAATAACCAACGCATATAAAATACTGCGCCATCTCAATGATTGCTTTGCCAAGTAATAAAGCAACAAATAACAGCCCAACATAATTAAAGCGCGGGTTGCGGAGATGATAAAATCACTCAAGTAAACATATATGAATGCCACTACAAAGCCGACAGCGCTATAAACAATAGAAACATTTATGCCTTGATTTAGTTCAGGTTTAACCAACTTAAGACAAAAACGTGTAACAAAATAACAAAAACCAAACACTAAAGAGATATGTAACCCAGAAATGGCTAATAAGTGACTTAACCCAAGACTCTGCATTAACCGCTTTTGCTCGAATGTCATCAATGACTTATCGCCGGTTAAAAGTGTATAATATAGCCATTTAATCTCAGCATTATTTACCTGCTTTTTTACATAGGCTCTATAAGCTGACACGGTATTATTTTTTTGAGGGCTTTTAATATTAAGCTGTTTATTGAGCACTGTACCTTTAAAGGCTATCTTTTGTGTAAAAGCATAAAGCTGATTATCAAAAACAGTAAAATTTTTAATAGTTCTATAATTATTCAGTCTCACTTGGGCATTAAAAGTATCACCAGATTTAATTGGTTGTGCAAAATTGATACTTAATAAGGCATAAGGTGCCCTAAAGTGACTATATTCACTATCTTCTAAATGGGTTATTTTAGCTTTTATATATTGGGGAGGCGTAGCAGAGATAACCTCTTCGACCACCACACCGACAGAATAAGCATATTTTTTGTGCTGTTCAGGTAACTCAAATGAATAAAACAAGATAAAATGTGCGGCTACACAGCAAATACCGCAAATAAAGCCTAACAATACAGTTAAAAACGGCTTAAAATACGTGCTCACAATAAGGATTGAAATTGTGATAACTGTAAACTCAAGGGTTTGATAATAAAATACGGTAATAACGACACCGATAACAAACCCAAGACTCATCCACACAGACGTAAATGGTTGCTTTAAATGGCTAAAAAAACGATCCAACGGTTTTTACCTGATCCAAATAAAATTAGACATCACAAATCACTAAGGATATTTGGTCGTCTTTTACATGATGCTAACCTTTGGCATTTAAATCGACGCTCAGCACGCGGTGCCTTTGCCGTTGGACTTTTTTTTGCATTCATCCCTGTTCCTTTTCAAATGGTGCTAGCAGCTGCCGCAGCCATAATCTTAAGAGTTAATTTGCCTATTTCTGTTGCTTTGGTGTGGATCACCAACCCACTTACAATGCCACCTATTTTTTACGGCTCATACTTGGTTGGTACATTAGTACTAAATCAACCTGAGCAGCATTTTGCGTTTGAGGCTAGTTGGGCGTGGTTTATAGAAAGCCTTACTACCATTGGCCCTGCTTTTTTAGTGGGTTCGCTTGTTTGCGCATCTATTGCCAGTGTTATTGGCTATTTTGGTATTGATTTAATTTGGCGTCGCTCAGTAAGAAAAGCTTGGATATCTAGAAATAACTAGCGACTACTTCATCAAGTACTTCTGTTAATATTACTATAGACAAAAAAAAACCAACTTAACAAGTTGGTTTTTTTTATAAACGAATAGCAGTACTTAGAAACGAAAAACGCGTCTTAATCCAACTAAAGGTAGCAGTAACAAACCAAACCATGAGAAGCTGGCTGAGCTACGTTCATAAAACTCTGTATCTGGGGCTTTACAATTTTCAACTTCGCCATTAGCAATCGGTGAAAGTTTTACTGCAACAGCAACACTTTCATATTGAATGTTGCCATTAATGTCGGTTATGACCTCACCTAGCGAGTCTAATTTTTCAACCGTTTTAGTTGCTACACCAAATACTTCATTATTTTCGTTGATTGATTTCGCCTCTACCATTTTATAACTAAAGCTAGTTTCACCATCACTGTCAAAACATGGTAGTAGACTATTTAGATTAGTGATTTTGTCATCACCAATTTTATAAATAAAAGCTTCTGAACGCCTGGTACTCGCAGTATCACCAACATCACCTTCACCTACAATATAACCTTGATTATTAATATCATTTGCATATGAGCTTGAGCTTATAAAATAATCTTCAGGAAACACCGTCGTGTTTGTATTTATATCATGGTAGAAAAGTTTGTTTCTTAAAGAGCCTTCAATGGGTTTAGCAGCATAACCTGCAATAATGTCATTATCATTGATTGCAAATGCTTTACCTGCTTGCCAATCATCTTGCTGGTTTATAAAGTCAACTACCTCACCGTCTTTAAAATAAGTTGGCATACTGTAGATTCTATTATCGTTGTCAATATCTCGGGTATCTGAAGACCCTACAGCAATACCATTACTATTCACAGCTAATGCAATACTATTAAATGGAGTTCTGTCTTCATCTTCTTCCGGAGTAAGCGCTAAACCTAGCAACTCTGTTGAAGTCACATTATAAGTGCTGTCTAGAGTCCATTTAACCGCTGTTTTATTGAATACACCTCGCGTATTTCGAGAATTAATTAACTCGATACAAGCCATAACTGGCTCATCAAGGCCATCACAATTGTCTGTAATTGTGGTTTGTCTCTCTGTCGGAATACTTACAGATACATTACCTACAACCACATAGCCTGTGTCTGTGGCAATGATATCAGTGGCTTTACTACTGCCACCATGCTCATTAAATTCTGGTAAAAGCGGCACTTCAACACCACCAGCAGAGATTAAAATTCCGCGCTCTATAAACTCACGAGTAAACCACGTTTCTTCATCAGTTTCGCCATCTGGTGTAAAGCTTACTTTATCAAAGGGTGCACTTCCCCAACCAACCGAAGTACCGTCTTGCGCTACACCTGTATAAAAGTTACTTACTGATCGAGTTAGCCCATCATAATCAAGTGAAGATTCATCGAAAAGAGACTGCTCAGTTATTAAACCGTTATTATAGCTTGTAGCAATAAGCGAACTGATTTTTTGATATTCAAAATCTTCAGACCGAGAAGATAGAAAGCCAACCATAAAAGTATGTGCGTCAGCATTAGTGTAAACAGCATCATTATTTTCTATATCATCGAGGGTAAAGGTTATTTCTTTATCAATGTTTTCAAACCTTTTAACTTCGTTGTCGTATGCACTCTTTATTATATTATCTGTAAAGTCGATATAACTAATATCAATAGGTAGGTTAAACAATCCGTTAGCTTGACCTATAACATGGCCGTTTTCACTCACATCAGTAACATAAGTATGTTTGGCAGCTTCAAAGTCACCTAATTCGGTTAACTGGTACGTTGCACTTATTGCTGATGTACTCAGTGTGGCTAAAACACTGGCCGCGAGTAATTTATATTTCATTTTATTCCTTACTACTGATTCTTTAATTCTTCAAGTTCTTCCCAACGCTCAAAAGCGGCTTCAAGGTCAGACTCAAGTTGGGCTAAATGGTTCAATTCCTTGGCTGTTATATCACTGTCTTGCTTGAAAAAATCTTCATGACTTACTCGTTCTTGTTGTTTTTCAAGTTCAGCTTCAAGTTGCTCCATTTTATTAGGTAGTTGCTCTAGTTCAAGTTTTAATTTGTAAGAGAGTTTATTTGCTTTGTTATTGCTTTTAACTGGCGTTGGCTCTGTTTTTTCAACTTTTTTGACTGGCTGCTTTTGCAACTCTTTGTGCTGCTCCGCCAAATAGTTGGTATAAGCTTCATAATCACTGTAGCCACCAACTATATCAGTAACTTTGCCGTTACCTTCAAATGCCCAAACACTCGAACAGGTATTATCAATAAACTCTCGGTCGTGACTTACTATAAGCACAGTACCTTGATATTGGTTAATAATATCTTCAAGTAGCTCTAATGTTTCTATATCTAAGTCATTGGTAGGCTCATCGAGCACTAATATATTTGAAGGTTTCAAAAATAACTTGGCTAATAACAACCTGTTTTTCTCACCACCTGAAAGTGCTTTTACCGGTGTACGAGCACGTGCTGGCGGAAATAAAAAGTCTTGTAAATAGCCTAACACGTGACGTGAGCGTCCGCCCATCATCACTTCTTGCTTACCTTCAGCAACGTTATCTTGAACGGTCGCTTCTTCATCAAGCTTCTCACGGTACTGATCGAAATATGCAAACTCTAAGTTAACACCTTGCTTTATTTCACCACTGTCTGCTTTTAAATCACCAAACAATAATTTTAATAGCGTTGTTTTACCAATACCATTAGGCCCCACCAAACCAATACGATCGCCACGCATCACTAAGGTAGAGAAATCATCAGCTATCACTTTGTCTTTAAATGCATGATTTAAGTGTTTAGCTTCAAATACTAGTTTACCTGAACGATCCGCTGTTTCGATATTGAAATCAGTTTTACCTACTTGTTCCACACGTTGTTTACGTTCATTACGTAATTGTTTCAGCTCACGAACACGGCCTTCATTACGGGTTCGACGAGCTTTAACACCTTGGCGGATCCACGCTTCTTCTTCCGCTAAGCGTTTATCAAACAATGCATTTTGTGTTTCTTCTACTTTTAAATCATGCGCTTTTTGTTCTAAGTAAGTGGCATAATCACCAGGATAAGAAATTAGCTTACCGCGATCTAAATCTAAAATACGTGTAGCAACAGCTCGAATAAATGCACGGTCATGAGATATAAATACAATGCCGCCTTTAAATTCTTTTAGGAATTGCTCTAACCACATTACACTTGTCATATCCAAGTGGTTAGTAGGCTCATCGAGCAGTAATAAATCAGGCTCACTCACTAAAGCACGCGCTAATGCAACTTTACGTAACCAACCACCAGAAAGCGACTCAAGTTTCGCATCAGGAGTTAGCTCTAATTGAGTAAGTACAAGCTGAATTCGGCTATCAAAACGCCAGCCATCTGCCGCCTCTAATTTATTAGATAAACGCTCTAATTTATTTAATAGTTGATCAGTGCAATCTGTTTGCAATTGTGTGCTTACATGATGAAAGTCAATAAGTAAGTTAGCAATTTCGGGCATACCTTGGGCAACATAATCAAATACAGTGCCACTTGCCCCTTTAGGTGGATCTTGCTCTAAACGCGATATTTTTAAACTACCAACTTGGTTTATTTCGCCATCATCAAGTATTACTTGACCGTCGAGTACTTTTAAAAGCGTTGATTTACCTGCACCATTGCGACCTACAATACACACACGTTCGCCACTTTCGATTACTGCATCTGCATTATCAAGTAATGGGTGTGTACCGTAAGCTAATTGTGCTTTTGAAATTCTAATTAAATCCATAGTTAATCTTTACTCTTATTCTGCTTGCGCTAAAAACTGCTGCGCCTGAGGTGCAGTAAAAGGCCAAAATAATTGTTGGCCTTGTTGATTTTTTAAAACCGGAATGCTTATTTGATACTCTAAAATTAATGCGTCATCGCTCATAATATCAATAAGTTGTAATTCATCGGTTGATGAAAGTAACGGTTTTAACAGCTGCTCTGCTTGCTCGCACAAGTGGCAGCCGTCGGTGTGATATAAAATCCACTTAGCCATGTTTAATTAACCAGCTATTATGAATTTTTTTATTTCGTTTAAAGTCAGGAGATAAGGTTTTTTCAGAAATATTTTCTGCTTTTAACCCTAACCCCATCAAGCCAACTTCATCCATTACAAAACCGCGTTTATTATTAGAGAATATTAGCGTACCCGATGGGCTCAATATTTTTTTAACCCAAGTTAACAGCTTAATGTGGTCGTTTTGCACATCAAACGCGTCTTTCATTCGTTTAGAATTTGAAAAAGTAGGCGGATCTAAAAAGATCAGGTCATACTGCCCTTGTGCATACTCTAGCCATTTTAAACAATCTGCTTGCTCAAAACGATAACGTGTATTGCTAATATCGTTAAGCGCAAAGTTATCTTGACCCCACTTTAAGTAGGTTTTAGATAAATCAACGGTAGTAATCGCTTTTGCGCCACCAATGGCTGCATGAACTGAGGCGGTTCCTGTGTATGCAAACAGGTTCAAAAAGCGCTTATCTTTTGCGTTTTCTTGAATGTAACGACGTGCAAGGCGATGATCTAAAAATAGCCCCGTGTCTAAGTAGTCAAATAAATTAACTTTAAACTTAGCACCAAACTCTTCTACTACCATGGTTCTATTTTGCTTAGCCATGGGTGTATATTGCTCTTCACCTTTTTGCTTTTTACGTACTTTTACAGCAATGTTTTCAGGTGCAATATCAAGTTGTTGTGCTGTCAAGCTAATAACATCTTGTAAACGCTTCTCAGAGGTTTTTTCATCAATCTCTTTCGGTGCTGCGTATTCAAAAATAACCGCTGAATCACCATAAATATCAACCGCAACGTTGTATTCAGGAATATCTGCATCGTAAACACGATACGCATGGACTTGATTTTGCTTAAGCCAATTTTTTAAACCTTGCTTGTTCTTTTTCAGGCGATTAGCAAATGCCATCGAGCCTTCGAAGTTTAAAGCGGGTTTGTCATCAGAGGTAAGGCTGACTTGCTTGTCATCAAGCTGATACAGGTTTAATTCAACATCAAGGGGGCCATTTTTAAATTTATAGCGTTTTTGCTTCACTAATTTAAGTAATTTAAACAGGCTTTCATCCATGCCCAGTAGAGCGAGTTTCCAATGATTAAAGTGCTTTTTAAAACCAACACCTAAGCTACGATGCAAGTTTACAAGTTCAGCCATAGAACCAATACGCTCACCATAAGGTAAGTTAGAAATAACAACACCCGGCAATTTTGCAACGCTCGTCAGTTTTGTCGCATCGCTTTGCTTAAATTTAATCACCGTATCAAGCTCTGCACGCTGCGCATTAGCAATCGCTTTATCAAGTACTTGTGCATCGTAATCATGGCCAATTAACCATAATTTAGGATCAGTAATATTCGCTAAAAGTTGCTCTTTAAGTTCTTTGAATTTTGCCACTCTAAAGCTAGGTAAACGCTCAAACGCAAATCCTTCACGGAATAATCCAGGCGCTTCATTACGTGCCATTCCAGCCGCTTCTATTAAAATAGTGCCGGCACCACAACATGGATCGAATAGTGGTTGATTGACATTTTCGAGCCAGCCACTACGTTTTATTATTGCCGCAGCTAAATGCTCTTTTATGGGTGCTTTGCCTTGACCTTGACGGTAACCACGCTCTGATAAACGCGGCCCTGAGTAATCAATATAAAGTGAAACGCCATGACGATTTAAACGTGCAACCACTCGCACATTGGCATCTTGCTTATCTACATTTGGTCGCTGTTCAAATAAATCGTTAAAGTAATCAACAATCGCATCTTTAATTACTAAACCAGAAAACTGGGTATTTTTAAGTGAATCGTTTGTGCCATTAAAATCAACAGCAAAAGTTTGTGTTGGGCCAAACCATTCTTGCCAAGGTTGTAAGCGTGCAAATTTGTACAAGCTGTCTTTGTCATTTACGCCTTCTTTTTCTTCAATAAGCATAAGTACACGCGTAGCAAAGCGTGTAGATAAACACACTTTTTGCGCTAGCAATGAGTCAGCCTCAAAGCGAACAGAACCCACAGTTTGCTTTGACACCGTAGCGCCAAGTTCTGTAAGTTCATCAACCAATAAATTTTCGATTCCGATAGAAGTAAGTGCGATAAATTGCAAAGTAAAAACCCTTAATAGCTAATTGCGCGGGATTATAACATAGGTTTGCGTACAAATACGCCTTAAACAAGTCTCAAAGACTAAATTAGGCTAAGCTGTTTGGCTATCGTACTGTGAGGTAATTAAGGGGTGAACTCGGTTGTTTAAAACGCGGATAACTTCAAACTGGGCAAGTGATAGATTGTCATCTAGTGCAAAGGTTTCACTTAAATTAATGCACACAGAAGCATCTGGACAATGCTCTATAATTAAAAACTCGCCAGTTTGTGATTCTGAGCTTAAATTAATAACCGCTTCAGTACTAGGTGTACTACCAGTATACGGTTTAAAAAACCAACTTTTTGCCAACACTGGTTTTAATTGAAATTTAACTGCCGTTGCATTGAGCGCTATTTGGCATAACTGGGCAGGATTCCATAAATTAAACTGCGCAAGGTAATAATAAACTTGCTCATAAAAGTCTGCATCTTCAAGGCTGAAGTATGGGTTTTCAAAAGCACAATCGGTGAGCTGTCTAAGCTTATAAGGTGTACAAAGTTGCATATCGTCATTTAAATCAAGCAGTAAGCGGTTTTTTTCAGCACACGCTATCCACTGCCATTGCTTTGACGCTTGTAACATTTGCTCCTCCCTACTTAATACTTAAAAAATAAAATAAGACAATAAGCTTAGAGTATAGCTGCTTTTGACCATTTTTAAAACGTCTTTTTAGAACATTTATCGAACGATCAAAAGCTTACATAACTGATCCTTATAAGTCGTTAATGATCGACTTGACCAATTGCGGTCCTTTGTATATGAAACCGGTATAAACTTGAACTAAATCTGCACCCGCATTAAATTTTTCTTTTGCTGATTTAGCATCATCAATACCACCCACACCAATAATAGGTAACTGATTGTTTGTTAAACGCTTGAGTTCAGAAACAACATGGGTGGAACGCTCCCTAACTGGCGCTCCTGATAAACCGCCTGCCTCATCAGCATACTGCTGACCTTGCACTAAGCTACGCTCTAAGGTGGTATTTGTGGCTATAACACCATCAATTTTATTATTTAACAGTGACTCGCTCACTTGTTCAATTTGAATTGGATCTAGGTCTGGCGCAATTTTCACCAACATAGGCACATGCTTATTATGCTTGGCAATTAAATCAAGCTGTTCGTTTTTCAAGCTTTGTAATAAGTCATCTAATGCTGCGCCATATTGCAGGTCTCGTAAGCCTGGGGTATTGGGTGATGAAATGTTTACAGTGATGTATGATGCATGCTCAAACACTTTACGCATACAGTGAATGTAATCATCTTTGCCCTGCTCATTTGGTGTATCTTTATTTTTACCAATATTGATACCTAAAATACCATCGTATTTAGCTGCTTTAACATTGTTAACTAAATTATCAACACCTTTGTTATTAAAGCCCATACGATTAATAATCGCATTTGACTGCGGCAACCTGAATATCCGCGGCTTATCGTTCCCCGCTTGAGGACGCGGTGTTACTGTACCCACTTCTACAAAGCCAAAACCCATTTGAGCGAATGCCTCAATACACTCCGCATTTTTATCAAGGCCTGCAGCAAGCCCTACTGGGTTTTTAAATTCGAGGCCTAAAAAGTTCACTGGTTTATTTGCCACGCTTTGTGACCATGCAGCACTTAATGGCGTGTTAGCAAAGCGACGTAAGTTATTAAGAGCAAAATCATGGGCCCACTCCGCATCACGGGTAAACATAAAACGGCGAGCTAAATCGTAGAACATGAATATAATCCTCTTAAAATTGTAGACAAAAAAATACCTCAGACAAGGCTGAGGTATTATATAACAAAAACTGTTTAACGATTAGTTTTAATCATTAGCAGTTTGTTACTTTGCTGATGTATCACAGTTGTGACCAAGTAACATGAGCTCTCTTAATGCCACTGAGAACTTAGCAAAATCGTGACTTTGCGATGTTTTAAACTCTGTCAACATTTGCTTCCAACGTTGAAGTAACAGATCTTGACTATCCATCCATTGTTCAATTTGACCATCTACATCACTGCTTTCACCTTCAAAGCTGTTTAATACCACTTCTGACAAGGTGCGTTGCTGCCAATCTAACTCTTCACGATATGATGCACGCGCTAATGCCTGCCAATGGTTAGAAACCGGTTGATTAGTGATTTGATCTAAGAACCAATGTAGTCCCATTTGCGCACCTAATTTAAAGTAAGTGTGCGACACCATATCGATTTTACGATTAGAGTTTTGAGCAATTTGCGTTAAATCCATTACCGAGAACAAACTTGATAACGACACAATGCGCTGTGCGATATCTGTAGGTACACCGCTTTGTGTTAGTTCTTCACGGGCACTTACAATACGATCGCTTTCTGTTTTAACGATGTATTTAGTTAAGTTTTCACTTAAATCGGCAAATGTTGGTGAGAAAATTTCAATCGCTTGCTCAATTGATTGTGCTTTCGTGCGATGACGAAGGAACCAACGTGTAGCGCGACGAACTGTACGACGTAACTGGTATAACATTTCTGTTTGTACGTTCGATGGTATTTTATTATCTAAATCACTAATAGATAACCATGTTTCACGCATTTGGAAAATTTCACTTGCGATTGAATAACACAATGCAATTTCAGCTTCGTTTGCACCGGTTTCTTCATTCATTCGCACCATAAAGTTTAAGCCCATATCATTAACAATATTATTTGCTAACTTAGTGGCAATAATCTCTTTGCGTAGTGGATGATTATCCATAGCATCATTAAACTTCTCACGTAATGGGCGCGGGAATGATTTAACTAATAACTGACGGTAATATGGATTCTCAGTAATTTCATCCGTTACCAAAGACTCTTTTAGCACCATTTTCGCGTAAGAAACTAATACAGATAGCTCAGGGCGTGTTAAATCCTTACCTGCAGCGGCGCGCTCTGCTAACTCTTCATCTGTAGGAATAAACTCAATTGCACGGTCTAGCTTACCGTCTTTTTCAAGTGCATGAATAAAGCGAATTTTTTCTTTAAGCGTTGAGGTCCCTTTAGATTGAGTGATCGACAAAGTGTGCGTTTGACGATAACAATCTTTAAGTACTAATTCAGACACTTCATCGGTCATTGAGTAAAGTAACTCATCACGTTGCTTACGCGTTAAGTCGCCTTCAGCAACTAAACCATTAAGTAAAATTTTAATATTTACTTCGTTATCTGAACACGCAACACCACCTACGTTATCGATGAAGTCAGTATTTACACGACCGCCTTGTGCTGCAAACTCAATACGACCTAATTGGGTTGCACCTAAGTTACCGCCTTCGCCAAATATTTTAGCACCAAGATCTTTACCGTTAATGCGCAGCGCATCGTTAGCACGATCTCCAACATCTGCATCCGTTTCTTTAGAATGCTTGATGTAAGTCCCTATACCACCATTCCACAATAAATCATGGTCCATCATTAATGATGCTTTGATCAATTCATTCGGCGTCATACTAGCTTTTTTAGTGCCTAACATCTTTTTCATTTCAGGGGTCAGCGTAATCGACTTAGCAGCACGCGAGAAAATACCACCACCGCTTGAGATTAATTCTTTGTTGTAATCTTCCCATGATGAACGCGGTAATTTAAATAAACGCTCACGCTCTGGATAAGAAGCTGCTGCATCTGGGTTTGGATCAACAAAGATATGTAAGTGATTAAACGCCACTTGCAAGCGAATGTGCTTTGATAACAGCATACCGTTACCAAATACGTCACCGGCCATGTCCCCGATAGCTACTGCTGTAAAGTCTGTGGTTTGACAGTTAATATCCATTTCACGGAAATGACGTTTTACAGACTCCCAAGCGCCACGTGCTGTAATACCCATCTTCTTATGGTCATAACCTACAGAACCACCTGATGCAAACGCATCACCTAGCCAGAAGTTATATTCGTTTGCGATACCATTGGCAATATCAGAGAATGTTGCTGTGCCTTTATCCGCTGCTACTACTAGGTACGCATCGTCTTCATCATGGCGTGTAACATCAACAGCAGGTACAATTTCACCACGGTCAATATTGTCTGTGATATCTAATAAACCACGAATGAAGATTTTATAACATTCTTGGCCTTCTTTAATAAACGCTTCACGTTCACTAGGTAGTTGTTTACATACAAATCCACCTTTTGAACCTACCGGTACAATCACGGTATTTTTAACTTGTTGCGCTTTTACTAAGCCAAGTACTTCTGTACGGAAATCTTCACGACGATCTGACCAACGCAATCCACCACGGGCAACTTTACCAAAACGTAAATGCACACCTTCAACACGTGGAGAATAAACAAATATCTCAAACGCTGGCACAGGTAGTGGGACTTCTGGAATTAAACTTGGCTGAATTTTAAGTGAGATGTACGACTTAAATTTGCCTTCAGCATCTTTTTGGAAGTAGTTCGTACGTAATGTAGCAACAATCATATCAACGTATAAACGGATAATACGATCATCATCAAGGTTCGCTACGTTTTCTAACTCTGCATAAATTTCTAAGCCTAGTTTTTCAAGTGTTTTAGCACTTGCAGGGCTTTTTACAGAGAACTTTTTAGAGAATAAGTTAACAATTTTAGCGGCAATATGCGGGTAATTTGCAAAGGTACTTTCAATATACGTTTGCGAGAAAGTAACCCCTATTTGGCGCATGTATTTTGCGTATGCACGTAAAATTGATGATTCACGACCCGTTAAACCACCCATTAACACTAGACGGTTAAAGCCATCGTTTTCTAAACGGTTTGCCCATACACTGGTTAATGCAGCACGAAAACGTGCAGAGATCTTATCAAAATCAGCCATCCCTTTGCTATCAATTAGCATAGAGAAGTCCATGACCCAATTTACGCCACCATCACTAGTTTTAACCGAGTATGGCGTTTCACCTACAACACGTAGACCAAAGTTTTCAAGCATTGGCATAACATCAGATAAATGAATTGGTTCATCTTTATGGAATAAGCTTAAACGCACAATATTGCTGCTTGCTTCTTCTTGTGGACGATAGAACAACATTTCTAACTTGTTATCATCGCTTAGCATTTCTAGCTTTTCAATATCGACCACTGCAGCGCTAGGTAATACTTCTTCTTTGTATGAGCGTGCAAAGGCATTGCAATATTTACGGTTTAATTCATTACCACGGGCCTCACCAGCAGATTCAAGTAAGGCTGATTGTAATTTGTCTTCCCAAGTACGAGCGGCTTCTATTAGGTTGTTTTCTATGTCTTTCACGTTATATTCAATATTGTTGTCGGTCACACGAACAGTGTAATGGGTACGCGCCAGTGTAGACTCAGAGAAATAGGTAGTAAATTCGACTTTAACGTCAGAATTAAATGCGTTAGCTAAAATAGCTTGCGTTTCGCGGCGAAGCGCTGTGTTATAACGCTCACGTGGTACATAAACCATGCATGATAAAAAACGGCCATATGCATCTTTACGAACAAATAAACGACACATGTCGCGTTCTTGTATTTGCAACACGCCCATGGCAACTTCTAGTAACTCATTCTCACGAGCTTGTACCAGTTCGTCACGTGGGTAGGTTTCTAATATATTTAATACGGCTTTGTATGCATGTGTCCCTTTAGCGAAGTCACACATATCCATAATACGATTAATTTTACTTTTAAGAACCGGTACATCAGCAGCGCTATTGTTGTAAAAGTTTGATGAAAACAAACCGATAAAACGATCTTCACCAATAACATTGCCTTTGTCATCAAAACGTTTTACACCCACATAATCTATGTAAGCTGGGCGATGAACGCGAGACAATGAATTAGTTTTAGTTAAAATTAATAGGTTACTACTGCGTGCTTCTTGGCGAGCCACTTCAGGTAACTCAGAAAGCAAACGTGTATGCTCAGCATCAGAGTTTTTCATTAACCCTAAGCTGGTATCCATTTTACCTTTTAATTGATAGTCGCCCTGAACTGGTGAAAGTTCATATTGGCGATAACCCATTAATGTAAAGTTGTCTTTTACTAGCCAATCTAAAAACTCAACGGTTTCATTTATTTCATTGTCATTTTTATCTTTATGGCTTTTTGGCAAGCTTTTGCTTACCGCGATTAATTTTTCGCGAATAGGCTGCCAATCTTCAACCGCAACCGATACATCAACAAGTACTGATTCAAGCTCTTTTTTGAAAGACTCAATAACAGTTGCATCTGTTTGACGGTCAATTTCTATAAAGAATACAGTTTTTGTTGATGTTGATTCTTGCTCTGCTTTTAAGCTTGATAACCCAGATATTTTTTCGTTTTTATCACGTTGAATTTTCAGTGGACTATGAAGAAGTAAGTGAGAGGCAATGTTTTCTCGTGTCATGGCCATACGTACAGAGTCAACTAAAAACGGCATGTCTTTAGCAATGATCTCTACAATGGTATGTGATGACTGCCAGCCATCTTTTGCCACTTCAGGGTTGAAAACGCGAATAACTGCGTCATCTGATGTATTTTTTTCTAGCGAATTCCAAAGGCTGAGTGCAGCACCATATAAGTCACTGTCGTTGCGATTTGCCAAATCCTCTTTAGACATATTGCTGTACAAGGCTTTGGCGAATTTCTCAACGAGTAACACATTATCAGCGCGAACTTTTTTCTGGATAAGCTTACAGACGTTATCTAAAATAACCGAGGCTTGGCCTTCATTTCGTGTCATTGTATGTTCCTTAATCTATCACTGCTAGTTTAGCAGAATATTTGTACAGCCATTTATTAGCGTGGAGTCAGTTAAATTCTAACCCTTTTAAAACTAATAAACAGCCTTTTCGATGAAAACATTTTAAGCATTTCAGCTATTTGGTCATCTATTCACAAAATATAGATATAAATGGCCATTACTGGCCATTTTGGAGCAAATTTATTCACCTTATTTTTTCTGGTCAGTCCAGAGCAAGCTACCAATTGCAGGTAAAAGTAATACAGCACCCAACATATTTACTAAAAACATGAAGGTAAGCAGAATTCCCATATCAACTTGGAACTTCAAATCAGAAAAAATCCACGTACTAACACCAATTGCTAATGTAATACCAGTAAATAACACCGCACTACCACGTTCAACTAATGCATTACGATAAGCAATACTCAATGGCACGTTTTGTTTTAACTGCCCCATCATCGATGACAAAATATAAATACCGTAATCAACACCAATACCTACGCCCAAAGCAATTACTGGTAAGGTTGAAACAGTTAGACCAATCTCAAGCTGAACCATAAGTGCTTGCGCAAGAGTGGAGACTATGTACAAGGGTAATACCACTGCAATAGTCGCTTTTACGCTCTTAAAGCTAAGTAAGCATAAAATAATGACCGCACCATAAACATAGAGCATCATAGGGATTTGTGCAGCTGAAACAGATTCATTCGTTGCAGCCATCACACCTACAGGGCCTGATGCCAATTTGAAAGCAAGCTTGTCTGTGCCCTCTTCAACAGCAAATTGTTTTACCTTTGCAATCACGTTATCAATAGTTTGTGCTTTGTGATCATCTAAAAATATAATCACGGGCATTACTGAACAATCACCGTTTAATAACCCTGTGCTGGTTTCAACGCGAGAGGTTGACTGCACTAAACTGGCAGAATTGCGCGGCAAACTTTGCCACTTTAAATTACCCTCGTTATAACCGGCATTAACTGATTGTGCCACTGAGCTTAGGCTGACCGCTGATTGTACACCAGCTAAATTTTCAACCTTATACTGAAAGCGCGATATACGCTCCATGACGTCATGCTCGGTACACGCAGCAGGATATGCTTCCACAATGACTTTTAAAATATCCGAAGAAATAGTGTATTTGTCCGATATTAAGAAAGTATCTTGGTTGTAACGTGCATCTTGGTGCAATGATGGTGCCCCAGCATGTAAATCACCAATACGCATTTTGTCTGCTTGCCAATAGCCCAGTGCAAATAAAACCAGAGTGAAACCAATAATGATTTTTGCTGTTTTTGGGTCGGTTGCTTTAACCAACAAATCGCGCATTGCATCGAGTATGTTCGGTTTATTAGCATCACCTGATTGAATATGGATGCTGTTTTCAAAGCGCATATACGACGCCCACACTGGCAACAAAATCAGATTAGTAAATATAATCACTGCCACACCTAAACTCGCAGTAATAGCAAGTTCACGAATAATACCGATATCAATGGTTAATAGGGTTAAAAAGCCAACCGTATCAGATAACAACGCAATCCCGCCAGGCACAAGTAAAGCCCTAAAGCTTGATTGGCAACATATTGCTGTAGACTTACCTTCAGCAACCTTTTTACCAATGGCATTAATCATCTGCACACCGTGGCTTACGCCAATAGCGAAGACTAAAAATGGCACTAAGATAGACATAGGATCAAGACCGAAGCCTAAGCTAGAAAGCAATCCTAACTGCCAAATTACCGCAATAATTGAACACACAATCGGTAAGATAGTAAGTTTTAAGCTGCCACAAAATAGCCATACCATGACAAAAGTAAACGCAATTGCAATGGCAAAAAATAATACAACCCCTTTTGCGCCCTCGGCTATATCGCCGGCCATTTTTGCAAAACCAATAATATGAATACTGATCTTTTCGGTACTTAGAGGCTCACGAATTTCGCTTTCTAATTTTTTTGCAAAAGCGAGAGTGTCTAATTTTTCTTGTGTTTGCGGATCAGTCTCTAACAGTTGGGCGGTGACCATGGCACACGAATAATCGCTTGCTATCATACGACCCACTACTTTGGCCTTTTCAATGTTCTCTTTAACAATTCCTAAGCCTTGCTTATCGGCTTTAAAGTTGGCTGGTATAATAGGCCCGCCAGCAAAGCCATCTTCAACGACTTCAACAAAGCGAGCACTAGGTGAAAAAATTGAATTTACTAAGGGACGATTTACTCCTGGAATAAAGTAAAGTTGGTCATGCACAGCTTTTAATTGAGTAAAAAATTCAGGGTTAAAAATATCACCACTGTCATCACATACTGAAATTAAAATACTATTAGCGCCACCAAACTGTTTTTCATGTTTGGTGTACACCTTCATATAATCATGGTTAAGCGGAATATTTTTATTAAATGACGCATCAAGCTGAATCTGCGTTGCTTTAAAAACCAATAAACAGGTGATCAACACAAAACTTATGAGCACCACTAAGCGGTGTCTAAAAATCGCTTTTTCTAAAAAATCTAAAATTGCTTGCATTAAGGGGTCAACTCCTTCACTTTAATGCCGTTTTCTGTTGCCATGATCAGTTTATCTTTAACAATCACGCCATCAAGAATCGCTTTACCATCAGCCAACTGCTCGTACGACAACACATCATCTTTAAGGTGAAAAATAACACCGCTATTAGCCAATAATAGCCATTGTTTATTGTTATAATTAATGATGCTATTTACAGTAGCTGTTTTATCATTGTCTAAGTGCTGCCAGTGCTGACTGTCGGTTTTATTTAGGAAAATATTACCACGTAACCCCGCAACAATTTGTTGCGATGGATCTGAAGCAAATCCAAAAAATGAACCAGGGTAAATTTCATCTAAACGTTGCCATGTTTGGCCATCGTCATCACTTTTTGCCATTAAGCCCATCTCACCGACCAGCATTAAACCCGAACTAGTCGGTTCAATGCGATTAAAGTGAGGTAATATAGACGAGGTTTCTATTTCGTAACCCTCAGGATCGGTTTGTTTTAAATCATTTAAATAATCTCTATCTTCACTAAATAACAGCGAATCTAAAAAGCGTTTTTGCCAATGTTTTCCGCCATTACTTGTTTGATAAAACATACCGTAAGCGCCAACCGCATAGCCATTTAAGTCATCTTTAAAATAAATATCTAAACAGGGTTTATCTAAGCTTGGTTTTGCTTGTTGTAACTGCCAGTTTTCACCACCATCGGTGGTATTAATAATTGTGGCGTCATGTCCACATGCCCAGCCATTAGAATCATTAGTAAATTCAACCGCTGTTAGTAATACTTGTGTAGGTACCAATTTTGCTTGTTGCCAATCGCTACCATCAATACTTTTAATGACCGTACCATGTTTACCTACAGCAATAAGCCCTGCTGAAGTTTGGGTAATATCGGTAAGGAGTGTTTTATCTGCATTAATTGCGCTAATCGCACTTTGAGGTGCGTCTTGTGCAAAACTCGCACCGCTTAGGATCAGGCTGGCATAGACCAAATACTTCATAAATTAAATTCGCCTTGAACTGAGGATTTGTTTGTCTGTTATAAAGAGGAAAACCTGTGCGTTAATAGACAAACGCGATGTGAAAGAAAAAAGGCACCTAGGAAACTAGGTGCCTGCTTTTATACTATCTGCCAGCGCGACGTAAAGCGCTCGATGTAAACTCATTGTCATTAAATGACTGAGAAAAGTCATACATCTTTTCTTGGTTATCTAGACCAATGGCTAAGTAGCGACGTGAATTAAGATCGTGGTATACCTCAAGCGTACTCCACTGTGTCGGTACTTCATAGTAGTTAAGACCATAAGCCATTGCTACACGATAAAGTTGGTCACGATTATCGTAAATATCGGTAACATGAACTTGCCAACTGTCTTCGTCAATGTAGAAAACACGTTTTTTGTAAATATGACGGGTGTCATCTTTTAAGTTTGCTTCAACAACCCATACACGGTGTTTTTCGTAACGAGTATGCTCAGGGTTGATATGACCAGGCTTTAAAATATCATCATAAGTTAGCTTGTCGCTGTGAAGCTTGTAGCTATTATATGGGATGTAAAGCTCTTGCTTACCTTTTAGCGTCCAGTTATAACGATTTGGCGAGCCGTTGAACATATCAAAATCATCAGTTGTACGTAAGCTATCTGCTGCTGTACCCGGTGCATCGTATGCTACATTAGGTGCACGACGCACACGGCGTTGACCTGAATTGTACGTCCACGCTTGGCGCGGCGTTAAAATTTGGTCCATAGTTTCATGCACCAATAACGCGGTCCCTGCCAAACGGGCTGGCTCTGTCACTTGCTGTTTAAACTTAAACAAAATATTAGAATCTTGTAGTTCAGCCGGAGTAGCACTTGGATCTGAATACTTAACTAATAACTGCTCATCAAAACCAACATAGTTATATGAACCCGATGCCGTCGGTGCTGCCTGACCACCAAAACGCTCAATAGACTGACCACGATAACGCAGTAAATGGTTCCAAATTGCTTCTAAACCCGTTTTAGGGATTGGAAATGGAATACCAATAGCTGTACTTTTAATACCATTTCCGCCTTCAACTAATTCAGCAGACGTTGCAAACTTTTTGGTTGCATCGTACACAAATTGTGGAAAAGACGCAGAACGACGGGTTTCATACACTGGCATTTTAAACGTATCTGGGTACGCTTCAAATAACGCGATTTGTCCTGGGCTTAAGTTTTCTTTGTATTTATCAATATTACTTTTATCAATAGTGAATAATACTTTATCGGTTGCATAAGGGTCCAAGTGGTGCATACCCGGTTCATAACCTGCGGGAGCAGCAGTAATACCGCCATTCCATGCTGGGATTGAGCCATCAGCATTCGCTGCTTTTTCCGCACCAATTGGACTTAAGTCTTTACCAAGGCGCGCAGCTTCTTCTGGGCTAATTTTAGCCAGCGCTGCGTGGCTTGCAAACAAACTACAAAACGCTGTAGCAATGAGGGTAGGTTTTTTAATCATAATAATGTTACCCCTAGATAGAATATTTTAAGTTAAAAGAAACGTAATCTCGGTCAGAGAAAGTGTTGGTGTCGCCACCACCCCAAAATGAGTTGTAACTTACATCCAAAGACCATGCATTTTGGTAATTAAAGCTCATGGTAGCACCTAGCGACTTACGATCTTCAATGAATAAGAACATTGGATCCGGCGTATTACCATTTACATCATGCGAAAATACAAAACGTGGTGAAAAGTTAATACCGTTGTAAAGGTTAAAGTAGTCACCTTTAGCAATTAGGCGATAGCCCCACGATGAAGCCGTAGCAAACGATTTTTGCTCAGGGCCATTTGATAACGCCATGTGTAATGCAGAGTAATCTGAACTACCAGGGCCTTGCATAATACCGCTTCGACCAGTACCAGACACATTCAAGCGCATTTCATCGTATTCAGGCATATTGTTGATACGAACACCACCAATTTCACCCACCACAGCCCAACTATCAGCACCTAATGACGGGCCAAATAAATGCGTTGCCGTAAACTGTAATTGTGATGTATTGCGCTCAATATAACCTTTGGCTAATTCACCAGGGCCGACAACACTTGCAGCATCACCTTTACTCATTTGCGAAATACCTGCAAACTCAGGACGTAAACCCGCAATAGCTAACTGTTCAGGCATTGCTGCATAAAGTAATTCTACGTCATCGATTTGTAGCGGTTCGTCTTCACGAAAAGTAAACTCACCAGCAAACGCTGTTTCACCAAGTGAAGTGTTAAAGCTTAAACCGTAAAGTTTAATATCTTCAGGGTACTCGTTAGTTGCTTTAGCAAATGCTTTTAAATCAGATACGTTATCAGAGGTAATTTCTGTGGTAGCAATCATCGCTAAATCTTGTTGAATTGATGCTTGCGTGAAGTTAGATACGCGACCTGAAATAAGTGGACGACGGCTATGGTAATTTACATGGTAAAGTGCCACTTCTGTATCGTTCCACTCGGGTAAGAACATGCCTAAGCGTAAACCATATTGGCCCCCATCATCTGGCTCAGTTTTGCCATCGTAGCCTTTGCCTTTTAGCGCGACCTTGGTCGGGTACGCTAAGTACATATTTGCCAATAACTGTTGGCCAGCTGCGCTTGATGGGTCAATACCTTGGCTCGCAGCCACTTGGCCATAAGTTGCCATCAGGTTATTTAAGTTATCTGTTAAAAACGCTAAATCGATATCAGGGTTTGAGGTAAAGCCTAGCTGTACGTTTTGTTGGTAACCGTTTTCTGCAGCAAAATCATTGGTAGAAAAATAAGTCCCTGCTGCTGGTAGGCGGGTTTCATGCCATTGATACTGATAAAAACCTTCTAAGGTAACATTTTCAGTAAGCCCTAGCGATGCCCATAACATACCAACTGGAATAAACGCTTCTTTTAGTTCAGCACCTGGAGCTTTCAAACGGTCAATATCAACCGGGTTTACGTTAATACCATGAGAAATTAACGTACTTTCACCCCAGTTTACTACTTGTTGACCCAAGCGAATTGACAGTGGATTATAACCATCGTTTAAATCAAAGTTCGCCCATACGTAGGCATCAAGTAAACGAAGGTCTGCACAACTTTGCTCTTTAGTATCATCGTCGTCACAAGGATCTACGCCTTGCCCTGATGTTGGATTAACATAAGCACGATCGCCGTCCATTAATTCAAAATCATAAAAATACATAAAACGGGTAAATAAACCGTAGTTATCTTTACTTATTGAAAGGTCATGCGTGCCCTTTAATAGTTTGGAGAAAGATTCGCCGCTATTAAAGTTTAAATCACCGGCATCGCCATTATTCGAGTAAGAGCCCGGTTGAGCCCAAACATCTTGTGATGAATAAATCGGATTAACTGCTGGGTTATAGCCAGTCCAATCGAAAGATGGGTTATTACTTTTACCTATGATGTTAAAGTCGCGGTCTTCAACACGAATACTTTGGCCATAAGAAAAAGTAGAATCGAAGGCGATATCAAAACCACCTACCTCAAATGTTGCAGCCTGTGTCTGTGCTGCAGATAAACCGATAGCCGCAGCTGTTAAGCCGAGTACTATTTTATTTTTAACAAAAAGCGATCTTCTTATCATTTTGGTTCCCCCCCTGTCGCGGGTATTTTTTGTGTGATCAAGTTATTGTTTTTAGTGTAATCGTAACGATAGAAGCGAATTAAACAAATTACAAATGGTCGCCTTCAATCAGTTATAAGTTTTTTATTTGTTTGACGTTTACGTATTGGTAAGACGTCATACCAGATAATTTATACACGTAAATTAACAATAGGACAAATCGAAATTAACAAAAAGGCAATATTTGTGTATATCTATATCATAAAAAACAATAGCTAGGCTACTCGTTCGAGACGGATGAACTTGTTTTCATTACTTAAAATAAGTCTAAATCGACCTCGGATCCCTAAACTCGAAATAAAAGGTCGAAGATAATGAGCGGAAAAACGAATTGTTTTACCGCTATCAGCTGTCACTTGGATAGAGCTATACCGTCCATGGTAATAATCCATGCACTTTGTGTAGCTCAAATTCATACTAAAATAATGTTCTATCATGATTTATTGTAAGGCTTTTTCAACCTTTTCAAATAAGTCGTCGCTTAAACCTTCTAAATTAGCTAATCGCTCTAATTGTGCTCGCATTGCAGTTGCACGCGTTTCGTCATAACGACGCCACGACATAAACGGCGTTAACATACGAGATGCATTTTGCGGATTAATCGCATTAAGCTTAATCAATAAATCGCCAAGTAATGTATAGCCCGTGCCATCTAAACGATGAAACTGTGCGGTATTAAAATGAGAAAAGCTGCCCACTAATGCACGTACTCGGTTTGGATTCGAAAAATCAAAGCAAGGATGCGAGTACAAGGCTTTTATTTTCTCGATAGCATCTTCAGCAGAGTTCATTGCTTGCAAAGCAAACCACTTATCCATTACTAATACATCATGGCGCCATTGAGCATCAAAATGCTCGAGCAATTGATCCGACAATGGGTGTGCTGCTTTAACCACACTGCTTAATGCACCGAGTACATTGGTCATATTTGTTGAAGATGCAGCCTGCTCAATTAAACTTGCCGCATCAACACTGTCGGTTTTTGCCAAGTAATGAAGACAAAGCTGTTTCAGCGCACGTATTGCCACCGCTTGGGCAGTCACACTACCATCACCAATGATTGCTTGGTAACAACTTAAAAACTCACTGTGCAATTGTGTGGCTATTTGCTGTTCAAATAACTCAATGTTTGCCGTTATCTGATCTACCGGTATTATTTCAAATTCAGCAGCTAAGGTATCAAAACTTGGTAACTTCAACAGTTCAGCAATCAATGCTAAATCACCCTCACGTTGAGATAGCAATGTGCGAAGTGCATCAATCACCTCCTCACTCAATGGAGTTTTACTTGCTGAAGTAACATTGGCTTTAAGTGCGTTAATAAATAACTGCTGTTGTGCATCCCAGCGTGAAAAATCGCTACGCGCAAAACGCATAATATGCAGTAAATCCGCTTCACTAATAGATTGATTTAAAATACATGGGGCTGAAAAATCTTCGAGCAATACCGCGGTTGGGTTAGTGTGAATATTATCAAAGTAAAATGTTTGCGAGCTATTAGTTACATCCAACACATTATCAAGCTGTTTCCCTTGGTATTGCAATGTAATACTTTGCCCCTGAGAGTCTAAAAGCTCAATAGCAAAAGGGATATGTAACATTGCATTATCAGGCTGGTTCGCTGGCGTAAGCTGCTCTACGGTAAGCGAGAATATTTGCGAAGCTTCATCATACTTTTTAGTTACGTTTAGGCGAGGCGTACCACAGTGGTTATACCAACGCTTAAATTGTGATAAATCAATGGATGATGCATCACTCATTGCTGCAACAAAATCATCACACGTCACTGCTTGCCCATCATGGCGTTCAAAGTACAAAGCCATGCCTTTTTGAAAGTTTTGCTCACCTAAAAGGGTATGCATCATGCGAATTACTTCTGCCCCTTTATCATATACAGTCACAGTGTAAAAGTTATTCATTTCAATCACTTTTTCTGGACGTATCGGATGAGCCATAGGACCTGCATCTTCACTAAACTGATGAGTACGCATCACTTTTACAGCATCAATTCTATTAAGCGCACGAGAGCCTAAATCACTACTAAATTCTTGATCTCGAAATACCGTCAAGCCTTCTTTTAAAGACAATTGAAACCAGTCACGACAAGTTACACGATTTCCGGTCCAGTTATGAAAGTACTCATGGCCAACAATAGACTCAATGGTGTGGTAATCTTTATCGGTTGCCGTTTCTTGATTCGCCAACACGCATTTACTGTTAAAAATGTTTAAGCCTTTATTTTCCATTGCTCCCATATTGAAAAAATCAACGGCAACAATCATGTAAATATCAAGGTCGTACTCTAAATTAAAGCGAGTTTCATCCCAAGCCATCGCTTTTTTAAGCGAAGTCATGGCATGCTCTGTTTTTGGTAAATTCCCTTTATCAACAAATAACGCTAAGGTGACGTCTTTACCACTACGTGTTGTGTATTTGTCGTGTAAAACATCAAAGTCCCCAGCTACTAAGGCAAACAAATAGCTAGGCTTTTTGAATGGGTCTTGCCATTTTACAAAATGGCGTCCATCTTGCGTTTCACCGCTATCAACTTGATTACCATTTGAAAGTAAATGTGGGAATATTGTATCTGCAATTATAGTGACATCAAAAGTAGAAAGGACATCAGGACGGTCCATATAGTAGGTTATTTTTCTAAACCCTTGTGCTTCACATTGGGTACAGTAAGCCCCGCCCGATAAGTACAACCCCTCAAGTGAAGTATTGGTTTGCGGTGATGTTTGCGTCACTATACTTAGCTGACACTCATCAGGTAGATTATTAATGATTAATTGCTGATTTATAATTTTATAATCTGTGAGCTCCTCACCCTCTACCGACAATGAGATCAAAGTTAAGTCAATGCCATCTAATACCAGTGGTGCATTTGAATCGCCAACGCGCTTAAGTGTTAATAAAGCATTTACCTGAGTTTGTAATGGCTGTAAATCAAACGTCAGCTCAGTGTGTTCGATTGAAAAATGGGGGGCTTGGTAGTCTTTTAGATATTCTGCTTGAGGTTTTTGTAGTTCAGTCATGTTCACTCCAAAAAAATAGCCCCTTTTAGTGATAAAAGGAGCTACTTAAATTAAGCCGTTTGTTTAGGTTTAATACGTAGTATCTTAATTCCTAAGTAAGCGTAAATCACGGCTAAGAAAGGATTTATAAGGTTAAAGAAAGCATAAAGCGCATAGTCAAACGGATTGATTAATAAAACACTTTGCATATACGCACCACACGTATTCCACGGTATCAGTGGGCTAGTAATTGTACCGCCATCTTCTAGAGTACGTGATAAGTTAACAGGCTTTAAGCCCCGCTTTTTGTATTCTTCTTTAAACATCCGCCCAGGTACCACAATGGCAATATACTGATCGGCAGCAATAACATTGGTACCAATACACGTTGCAATAGTGGAGGCGATAAGAGAGCCAGTGCTTTTTGCTATTTTTAGAATACTTTTAACAAATATATCAAGTAGACCCGTCTTTTCCATAATTGCACCAAACATCAGTGCTGTCATGATCAACCATGTGGTTGTTAGCATGCCAGACATACCGCCGCCGCTCAGTAACGAGTCCATTTTCGCATCGCCCGTGTTAATCGTGAAGCCATCAAAAAAGGTGGTCCAAACCAGTTTAAAGTAACCGACAAACTCACCCTGAGTCATGTCTATTTGGCTAGCAATTAAGTCCGATTGAAATAGCATAGCCCACACCGCGCCAATGACAGCACCAATAGAAATGGCAGGAAACGCTGGCATTTTTCGAATAGCAAGTACGAGTAATACAATTAACGGCACCAACATTTCTAAGCCAATGTTAAAGTTTTGCTGAAGAATTGCAGTTATTTGGTCTATTTGACCAGCCTCTCCCGCTGCTGTCGCGTTAAAGCCCATGAAAACAAAGATGATTAATGCAATTACAAAGCTAGGTACTGTAGTCCAAAGCATATGATGAATATGTTCAAACAAATCTGCACCAGCAACGGCTGGAGCTAAATTGGTTGTTTCAGATAATGGACTAAGCTTATCGCCAAAATAAGCGCCTGATATTACAGCACCCGCGGTAACTGTCGGTTCTAAACCCAGTCCTGAAGCGACACCGAGTAACGCAACACCTATAGTCGCTGCTGTAGTCCATGAACTACCAATACTCATTGCTACAATGCCACAAATTAAACAACTCGCGGCATAAAACCAACTAGGATTGATAATTTGTAGACCGTAATAAATTAATGTCGGAACGGTTCCTGATAATAGCCAAGTTCCAATTAATGCCCCTACCATGAGTAAGATTAAAATCGCACTAAGAGATAAGGTGATCCCCTCAATCATTGCATCTTCTAATTTTTTCCATGTGTAGCCATTTTTTAAACCAATTAACGCCGCAGCGAATGTTGCAAACAACAAGGCAATTTGATTGGGACCTGACGATGAGTCATCACCAAATAAGTACACAGCGGCACCTAATAAACAAATTAATACAGCAATTGGAATGAGTGCATCAAAAAACGAGGCACTTTTTAGTGGTTTTTCTTCAATTGGCTTCAAAATATAGACTCCTACACACATTCGATGCATGTTGATTATTTTTATTAGCACGTACGCGCATTTATTGAGCACTATTGATCTAGCTCAACTTTTGGTAATCCGCGATTATAACAATTTAGCAAATTATCGATAGTAAAAAAGGCGCCTAGGCGCCTTTTTTTTTACAAAGTGAAGCTGAATTTAGCGCTTAGCTACGCGACCATATTTGATATAATCTTGCGTAATAAGAGCTGCTTCTTCAAGAAACGGGTCAAGCTCTTCAATCACCTCAGGCACATCATCCAAGTTTTCAACAGGTTGTTTGCCTAAACGCTTTAAACGCTCGTTAGTGCGTGCTAGTGCTCGCGCTTCATTTTCTTCTTTTTCTTTAATGCGCTTTTTCTCGACTAAAGAAATTGTTTTACGATCTTTTTCTTCGTTGTAACGAGCGATATCCTCAAACACATAATTAAATTCAGGTTCAGTTTTAATTCGCTCATTGTGCTGTTTTTCAAGCACATTTATAACAGGGTTTAAACGCCCTATTTGCTTATACGTTGCTTGTACTATGCTATCCCATGGTAGTGCATTATCTTGCTTACTTTCCCCCCACTCTGCAGGGTCAATAGCCGATGGGAACGTAATATCTGGGATCACCCCTTTATGCTGTGTACTACCACCATTAATGCGGTAAAACTTTGCAATTGTATATTGCACACTACCTAATGGATTATCGTATAAGTCATAAGCACGCGCTAAACCTTTATGCTGCTGCACGGTCCCTTTACCAAAGGTTTGCTCACCAATGATAACGGCGCGGCCATAATCTTGCATAGCTGCGGCAAAAATTTCAGACGCGGATGCGCTGTATCTATCAACAAGCACTGTGAGTGGGCCATCATAATAAGTAATGCCGTCACGGTCTTTTTGTTCTTCAATACGGTTGTTTAAAGTATGAATTTGTACTACTGGACCTTGATCAAAAAACAAACCTGATAACTGCGTAGCTTCATATAATGAACCGCCGCCATTTTGACGTAAATCAATAATAATTCCGTCTACGTTTTGTTCTTTGAGTTTAGCCAACTCAACTTTTACATCTTTAGATAAGTTATTGTAAAAACCAGGGATTTCTATTACACCAATTTTGCTGGTTAAATCAGAATAACTGGCTTCAAATACTTCTGATTTGGCAGCTCTGTCTTCTAGACGAATTTTATCACGGGTAATTTCAACCACTTTAGGCGTACCGTGAGCATCTGCACCCTTTAGGTATTGCAAACGAACTTTAGTACCCTTAGGACCTTTTATTAAATCAACCACATCATCTAAACGCCAGCCAATTACATCAACAAACTCTTCGCCATCTTGAGCCACACCAATAATGCGGTCATCGGCTTTAATTTGCTCAGATTTGTCTGCCGGGCCTCCAGGCACTAAACTACGAATTACCGTGTAGTCTTCATCAGGCGTTAATACTGCACCAATCCCTTCAAGCTCAAGATCCATATCCATTTTGAACTGTTCTGCACGACGTGGAGATAAGTATGAAGTATGTGCTTCAATACTACGTGCAAGTGAATTCATTACAATTTGAAATGCATCTTCAGATTTTGATTGTACAAGACGCTTCTCTGCATTTTTATAACGCTTGGTTAAAACGTCTTTTATGCCAGGCCAATCTTTACCTGTCATTTTTAACCGTAATGCATCATATTTTACTCGCTCGCGCCAAATTTCATCTAATTCAGCTTGCGTGGTCGCCCATGGAGCATCTTCACGGTCATAAAAATATTCATCTTCAGTGTCGAACGTCATTTCATTTTCAAGTAGTGAAAGCGAAAATTCGTAACGTTCAAAACGACGTTTAAGGCTTAAGTTGAAAATATCAAATGTAAAGCCTAACTTGCCGCTAATAAGCGCGTTATCAAAACGCTCACGATATTGCTCAAAAGAGTCAATATCGCTTTTCAAAAACACGCTTTTATTAAAATCAAGGGATTCGATGTAACGATCAAACACTTTACTTGAAAGCTCATCGTTAAATCGAACAGGTGTGTAATGCGAACGAGTAAATAGATTAGCCACTCGTTTACTGGCTGTACCGTGCTGACTTTCTTGCTTGAGCAAAGGTAAGTCTTCTAATGTTACCGGCTCTACTGCAGCCAATAATGAACCTGAAAACAGCGCAGCAACTAACGGAATGAGCGTAAACTTTTTACTCATACACAACTCCTTAATTTTTTTCGCAACTTAAATGATGTATAAGCTGTCGGCTTTGGTTTTTACTTGCATACCGGTCACTAATTCAACGTGAACATCGTCTTTGTTTACTTCAGTGATTACTGCATTAACAAGTGCTTGGCCAAGTTTAACTTTAACCTTGTTATTAACCTTGACCTCGCCTGCTGGTAAAGGTTCAACTTTTCCTGAACGCTTAGGCGCAGCGGCTTTTGCAGGCTTTGCTGCAGCCGATGAATTTTTAGCCGCGTTAGCTGGTTTCTTTTTGAAAGATTTTGCTTCTGAATCTTGACGAGGGCGTTGCTGCTTTTTACGCTTTGCCATTTTAGCACGGCTTTCTTCCAACGCTTTTTGTGCGTGGTCAATATGCTCTTGCTCAACTTTTTCGCCTTGATTTCCGTCAAGATCGATTCTAAATTCAGATTTAGTAACCGCTTCAAGGTAGCGCCAGTTAGATGTGTATTTTCTAAGTGCTTGACGAACTTGTGTCTTACTAACTTTTTCAGAGCCTTCAATACGCTCAGCGATATCTTTAAAAATACCTACTTTAAGCGGCTGAATGCCCTCTTTTTGTTTAAAACATTGTGGAAATTCTTGATATAAGAACTCCAATACTTCATTAATATCTTTTAGCTTGTTTGTGGTTTCCATTTTAGAACCTATTTAATCACATCTTTTCATCAAGGGCAGAATCAACATAGTGGATACACCAATCAGCTAACTCTTCAAAGTCAGCTTCAATCACAGCCATATCACCACGTAAATGTTCCCAAATACCATTTATAATTTCATCAATTGAATCACAGTCTAAATCATCAGGTAGACGATCCCATGCCATGTGAATCAAATCATTGAGCGTTTCCGCTACATGTTCTTCATCCCCTTCCCAATCACCAACATCTTGAACGGCAAAAAGGTAGTCTTGAACATTTAGCAAGTCTTTCATTACAGGCTAGCCTCTAAGCATTTTACAAGTGCTTCAAGCCCTGCTTGGTCATCAGTATCAAATCGGCCAATACTTGGGCTATCTATGTCTAGTACCGCAAATACAGATCCATTTTTCATGATAGGTACAACTATCTCAGAATTTGATGCTGCATCACAGGCTATATGACCGTCAAAAGCATGCACATCTGAAATTAATTGGGTTTGCTCGGCCGCCGCAGCAGTGCCACATACCCCTTTTCCTACTGGAATACGAATACAAGCTGGATTGCCTTGAAATGGACCAAGTACCAATTCTGATGGTGAATCCATAAAATAAAAGCCCGCCCAATTCACATCTTCTAAAGAGGTAAATAACAGCGCGCTTATATTTGCCATATTAGCAATTATGTTTGATTCACCGCCTATCAGCGATTCAGTTTGCTTAACTAATGACTGGTAAAAATCGTGCTTTTGCATACCAAACTACTTCTTATTAAACATACAGTAGCTAAAGGTACTCTTTGTCACTAAAAATTGAAACCTTTTGCGGGTAAAAAAAAGGAAATTACATGGTTTTACGACACACTTGATTAAATATTCCGCAATTAACTTTGTACCGATTTACGCAGGCCGAATAAAAACAGTCCAGCGGCAAACCCTGACATCACACTATTGATTAAAAAGATCTCGCCTGTAGTGGCGCTCAAAAGATAACTAAAAATAGCGCCACCCAGCAAGCCCAGTGTTAATACTCCAGAATAATTTACCTTAGAATACTTAAACATAAGTAAATAACCCGGCACAACAAACGCGGCCATAGTTAAACCCACTATGTGCGCGTTAGCAATAGCGGTCATTAATAGTCCTAAAAAAATAGAAACAGCGTCACCGCGCATAGTCAATGCGTAGTAAATCCCCAACATACTACCAATAATAACGGGAGATAATAATGAAAGTGCGACACTTTTTGCGAGTTGATGTTTCATTGTAAGATCCTTAACAAAAACATAAATCTTTAATTTCTAAGCATGCACTAAGAGCCAAAGCTTATAAATAGAGACTATGGTCGTATTTTTTAACTGAATATGCTTGGTTTTGAAAAAGATATAGCGAATATGAGGCACAAAAAAGCCCGCAAATAGCGGGCTTATCTGATAATGGTGGAGAGATAGGGATTTGAACCCTAGAGGGGCTATAAACCCCTGCCGGTTTTCAAGACCGGTGCATTCGACCACTCTGCCATCTCTCCGAAAGTGCATAAACTACAAGTAAGAGTGTACTCATAATTATTTTAATAAGGTGGTGGAGAGATAGGGATTTGAACCCTAGAGGGGCTATAAACCCCTGCCGGTTTTCAAGACCGGTGCATTCGACCACTCTGCCATCTCTCCGCACGGCCTGAATAATAGGGAAACCCTTGGGCTTTGTGAAGCTTTTTTTTCATTTTTTTGTTCAAGTGATTAAAAAACAACTAATTTGTTTAAACATAAAGCAATGAGAGCAAATCCTAACCGGCAAATGAACTTTTATTTAAATTTAGTTGTCTATTGATCTACAAAGGTTTGCCCAAACATATAAGAGTTGGTAATCTAATTTTAGTTAAATTACAGGAACTACTTAGTTTCACTTACAGGAGCTCTACAATGGCGTTTAATCAATCGTACAATACTGCAAAGCCGGTAATGTCGACCATTGAAACAAACAAAGTGCTTAAAAACACTTATTTCTTACTTGCAATGACACTTGCATTTAGTGCAGTCACTGCCGGTATTTCAATGGCACTGCAATTACCTTACTTTATGGGACTTGTATTCACACTAGTTTCATTTGGTCTACTTTTTGTTGTTAATAAAAAAGCAGATACAGCATCTGGTGTATTTTGGGTGTTTGCGTTTACAGGATTAATGGGAGCCGGCTTAGGCCCTCTACTAAATCACTACGCACAATTACCTAATGGCCCTATGCTAATTATGCAAGCGCTAGGTTCTACGGCGTTAATCTTCTTTGGTTTATCTGCTTATGCGCTTAACACTAAAAAAGACTTCTCATTCATGGGTGGCTTTTTAACTGTAGGCTTAATTGTGGTTATCGTGGCAAGTATTGTAAATATTTTCTTAGGTAGCTCGTTAATGTTTATGGTTCTAAACGCAGCAGTTGTATTAATCATGTCTGGCCTAATTTTGTTCGATACGAGCAGAATCATTAACGGCGGCGAAACAAATTATATCCGTGCAACTGTATCTTTATACCTTAGCGTATATAACCTATTTACTTCATTACTTGCCTTACTTGGCGCAAATAATGACTAATTAAATAGTTCTGTTAAAATAGCCCCTTTATTGGGGCTTTTTTATTGGAATAGTTTTGGCACGCTTTGTACTTTCTTTACATACTCCACCATCAGATCACGATACCACTCAACGTATTGTTAAGTTTGCTCATGCCTGCCTAGCGCAGGGACATAGCGTTGATGCGTTATTTTTATACCAAGATGGTATTTATCATGCTTCAACTCATTTTGAGTTAGCCTCAGATGAGTTAAGTACTCCCTCGCTTTGGCAGCAACTGGCTGAAAAAAATATAAACCTAATGTTATGCGTTACTGCGGCTGAAAAGCGAGGCTTAGATATAAAGAATACCGGCGCATTTGCTGTTGCAGGCTTAGCTGAATTTGCCATGCTGGCCAGTGAAGCAGATAAATGGATACAATTTAAATGATTAATGTACTCGTAATTAGTCAGTCAAGCCCATTTGATGATATGCATACCCGCGATGCACTTGATATGACCCTTATTTTTGCTGCCGTAGATCAAAATATTAGCTGGTTGTTTAGCGGCCCAGCTGTGTTAGCGCTTAAAAAAAACCAAAAGCCAAATAATTTAGGTATCAAAGATTTTTTTAAAAACA